>JBEKDJ010000070.1:0-30909 GCA_050014415.1 Thermodesulfobacteriota bacterium
TACCTGTTTTGCCGCATGAACACCAATTTGTGAAAGGACTGTAACCGACTGATCGGTAACATAGCAGAGAAGGATCCTTGGTATGGGTTCACTTGTTAGCGGATATTCTCTTGATATTACATAGCCTATAGAGAGCTTTGATCTGCCTGGTTTTCTCTTGACAAATTCTCAAAAGTAAGATAATTATCGATCGATCGGTTACAGGGGTAGCATGGAGAACAAGAACAATCGACTAGGGAACGAGGTTGCAAAGAAAAAAAATCTTGATCGGAAGTCTGAGATCTACCGAAAGGCTTTAGATCTTTTTATAGCGAGAGGATACAACGGGACCTCAACGTCCATGATCGCCAGAGCCTTAGGGATGAGTAAGGCCAACCTTTATCATTATTGCTCAAGCAAGGAAGACCTGTTCTACAAAATTCACTTGCACTATTTGGAGAAGCACTTAATCCCCCTCATCGAGGTGGCCGAACAGCTACCTGACCCAATAGACCGGATCGCCTTCTTGTTAAAGCGATTGACCCTCTTAAATGCTACTGATAAGGCTTGCAGGGTATTGGTCCCGGATATCATCAATCTCAACAGGAGCCATCACGGCGAAATCATTTCGATCTGGAGAAGAGCTTATGACGTTGTCAACAAGGCAATAAAGGAAATCCAACAGTGCGGCAGAGCTACCAAATCCAGGGAATCTTTTCAAACCCTCCTCGGGTTTGGCATGGCAAATTGGATAACCTTCTGGTTTGACTATAGCCGTCAGGTTAACGCTGACGAACTCGCTGAGACCTTGGTTCAGACCTTTCTGAACGGTCTGCTTCGTCCTGCAGCTGAGAAAGGTTGACATTGTAATTCGCTATTGCCATTCTCTGAGATCAGACCGCGTCGAATGAATAAACAATGGACCGTTAAAAAACGATAGGGAGACGAGCTCAAATGCTAATGGAAGGCAAATTTACCTTAGAGGCACCTATTCAAAAGATATGGGATACTCTGCTGGAGACAGAGACACTGCTTTCATGCATTCCTGGTGCAGAGAAGATAGAACGTCTTGATGAGAGGACTTATGATTGTGTGGTCAAGCAAAAAGTGGGCCCCATATCAGTGAAATTCCAGTTTAAGAGCATCCTTACCAAAATAGAGTCCCCCACGCATGTCGAGATCGAGGGAGAAGGCGAGGATATTGCCAAGGCGGGCCATTTTGTCCAAAAGAGCGTGGTGGATTTGCGGGAGATCTCACCGAACGAGGTGGAAGTTGCTTATAAGTCAGAAGTGAATATCGTAGGTAAGTTGGCTATGTTCGGAGACAGAATCATGAGGGCCAAAGCAAAGAAAGTGGAAGAGGAGTTTACCCGGGCTTTGCAGGAGAGATTGAGAAGGATGGGATGATTGAGAGGATTTATTTCAAGAGATGAGGAGGCTCGGCGATGAAAGATTTTGAATACTCTGCGCCGAAAACAGTTGAGGAAGCCCTTTCTTTGCTTTCACAGTACAAGGGGGAGGCGAAGATAATGGCAGGAGGGCAGTCTATGCTTGTGGTCATGAGACAAGGGCTGCTCGCTCCAGAGTATGTGGTTGACATTAAGGGGATAGCGGCTTTGGACTATCTGACCTATGACGAAAGAGGAGGTTTGAGGATCGGGGCGCTAACAACCCATCGGGCGATTGAGAAGTCTCCAATCATCCAGAGATATTTCAGGGTGCTCAGTGAGATGGAGACAAATCTAGCTACAATCCAGACCCGAAACTGGGGCACGATTGGGGGAAACCTCTGCCATGGAGACCCTGCAGGGGATCCTGCTCCACTTCTGATTGCATTAAATGCGAAGCTAAAAGTGATCAGACAGGGGGAAGAGAGAATCATCGAGATGGAATCATTTTCCAAGGAGATGCTGGAGGTTGATCTTGAGCCGGATGAGATGCTGAGCGAGATTCAAGTCCCTACTCCGACGGCCCATACTGGCGTCGCCCATGAGAAGCTGATGGTGATGCAAGGGGATGCGGGCATTGTGGGGGCAGCGGTTTCCATCACCCTGAAGCCAGGGGACGAGATCTGCGAGGATGCGCGAATCGTGCTCAGCAATGCGGCCTCCGTTCCCTTTCGGGTGAGAAAAGCGGAGAAGAAATGGATCGGAAAGCTGATGGACGATCATCTGATAGCGGAAGCAGGTGAGGTGGCCTCAGCAGAGGCAGATCCTCCGTCGGATGTTCATGGTTCAGCAGAATATAGGAGGGAGATGATAAAGGTTTTTGTTCGGCGAGCAGCGATCAAAGCACTGGAAAGGGCGAAAAGGGAGTAGGTGGCTAACGGAGGGGTAGCATGAAAGGTGAACCGAAGGAAATAAGATTAACGGTGAATGGGAGAGTCTATGAACTCAAGGTGAGACCCAAGGCTCTTCTCAATGATGTTTTGAGGAAGGATCTGAAACTGACAGGAACAAAGCGAGGATGTTTGGAGAGCGTCTGTGGCGTTTGCACGGTGATTCTTGACGGAAAGGCAGTGAGGTCCTGTTCGATCCTGGCGATCCAGGCCAGTGGTCATGAAGTGACCACGATTGAGGGAGTGGCGGAGGGAGACAAGCTTCATCCAATCCAGGAGGCCTTTGTCAATCATGGTGCCATCGAATGCGGGTATTGTATTCCGGGAAGGGTGATGATGGCAAAGGCCTTGTTGGATGAGAATCCAAACCCGACCCGGGAGGAAGTCAGATTGGCGATGCAAGGAGTTCTTTGTGCGGATGTAGGCTATGTCAAACAGATAGAAGCCGTAGAAATCGCAGCGGAAAAAATGCGTGGGGGCAAATAGGAAATGGTAAGCAAGAGACAGAAAAAAGCGAAGGCATCCATCACGATGCAAGAAGAGGGCTATTCTATCATCGGGAAGCCGATCCCCCGAGTGGATGCCAGGCTCAAGGTGACGGGCGGGGCGAAATTTGCAGATGACATCGAGATGCCTGACATGTTATGGGGGGCGATCAAGAGGAGTCCCTATCCCCATGCTCGTATCCTGCACATCGATACGAGCAAGGCTGAAGGATTGCGCGGAGTGAGGGCAGTGACGACCGGGAAGGACTTTGGTGGTTTCAAATGGGGCTGGAGCAGGGAGACCCGGGACGAGGAGCCTCTGGCAGTCAACAAGGTACGGTATCTTTATGAGGGAGTTGCTGCAGTGGCGGCCATTGATGAAGACATTGCTGAGGAGGCCTGTGAGCTCATTGAGGTTGACTATGAACCCCTACCGGGTGTCTTCGATCCTTTTGAGGCGATGAAGGATGGGGCGCCCCTGGTTCATGAGGGCCGTCCGGGAAATATCTGTGTTGAATATCATTGGAACTTTGGCGATGTGGAGAGGGCTTTTTCGGAATCCTATCTTGTTCGTGAAGACACCTTTCAAACCCCCCGCATGGCCAAAGGATACCTCGAACCGCCGGCCATTGTCGCCTACTGGCCCGACTCCAGCCATCTAACCGTTCACGCAGCCAAAGGGAGCCCTTACTTCCCCTATCGCATTCTCTCGAGCTGCTTTCAATTGCCTTTGAGCCATGTGCGAATCGTGCAGCCTTTTATCGGCTGTGATTTTGGCGGGACGAAGAATGATATGGTCAGTGGCGACTTTTCTGCTGTGATGCTGGCCAAGAAATCTGGGAAACCGGTGAAAATCGTCTATACTCAATACGACGAGCTGACGACATGTCTACGGCGTCATCCCATGTGGATTACCATTAAAACAGGGGTTGCGAAGGATGGCAGATTAAAGGCGATTCAAACCAAAGTGATCTCTGATGGGGGAGCTTATACCCGGATGAGTCCGCTCAGTAACTATCTCACGGGAATTTGTATGGGTTTGCCCTACGTCCTACCTCGTTTCAAGACGGATATCTGTTGTTACTTCACCAACAACCCGAGCTCTGCAGCCATGAGAGGCCATGGGCTCTACCATACGCGGTTTGCAAGTGATGTGCAGATGGACATGCTTGCGCAAGATCTGGGGATCGACCCGGCGGAGATCCGGTTGAAAAACGCCATCAAGAATCCCGAGACGGGCAAATTGTATGAGACCTTCAACAAACTGACGCTGGCCACTTGCGGGGTGGAAGAATGCATCGAGAAGGCGGCGGAGGCGATCAACTGGGAAGGGAATAGAAAGCGTGACAGAGTGAAAGGGAGCAAAGCGTACGGCATCGGGTTTGGTTGTGGAGCCTATCTCAGTGGGACGAAGCTCAGTGGGCACAATGCCTGTGCGGCCATGATAAGGATATGCGAGGATGGGAGTGTGAACCTTATGACCGGTGCCACAGATGTGGGACAAGGCTCAGATACAGTGATGTGTGCCATGGCCGCTGAGGTGCTAGGGGTTGGTTTAGAAGATATTGATATTAAGCGGGTGGATACGGCTCATACCCCTGTTGATCCTGGAACCTATGGGAGCAGGGTGACTGTATATGCGGGTGAGGCAACGATCAATGCGGCCAGGGATGCGAAGCGCCAGCTTCTTGAGGTGGCGGCAAGGGAGTTTGGTGTAAAGCCAGAGGAGATCGCTATCAAGGATAAGAAGGCGTTTGTAGAGGGTCATCCTGAAAAGAGTATTCCTTGGGCAAGGCTGGTGAGGATGGCTTGCTACAATACTCCGGGGATGGTCATTATCGGTCGTGGTCAATCTAGTCAGGGAATCTCGACGTATGGTTTGGCAGATTTTAGCAAAGGGATAGGGAACATAGGGACAAATTACAGTTTTACCGCCCAGGCGCAGGAGGTGGAGGTGGATCTGGAGACAGGGGTGGTGAAATGCACGGACAATAGCGTGATCGCTCACGACTGTGGTTTTCCGCTCAATCCTCCAGCAGTAGATACCCAGGTGGTGGGTGGGGCGTATCACCCAGGGGTTGGGGCAGCTTTATACTGCGAATTCAAGATGGAAAAAGGGTTAACCCTTAATCCCAATCTAGTAGACTACAAACTCCCTCATGCTTATGAGGCACCCATGACCAAGGTTATTCATGTCATCACCCATGATCCCTTTGGTCCTTTTGGAGCAAAAGAGGCCAGTGAGGGGAGCACCTGTACAGCCGCACCGGCGGTGATCAATGCAATTCACGATGCAGCCGGGATATGGATTAAGGATCTGCCGGCCAAACCGGAGAAGGTTTTTTGGGCCTTGAAGGAGAAGAGAGAGAAGAAATAGAGGGAAGAATAGAAAGCTATTGTAGTTTCTCGAAATTAATTTAGAGAATCCGTCATTCCGGACTTGATCCGGAATCCAGTCTTTTCAACTGGATTCCCGCTTTCGCGGGAATGACAATCCTCATTAGTATTGTAAAGAAGTGGTAGATTCACTACACTGTCGGTCGGGAGAAGAGATTGAGAATTGTGATCATTCCGGGGTTAGTCGAGCTGAGAATTAAGATCAATCCGAAGGGAAATGTGGGGCGGAAGGGGCTGCCCTATATCGTGATGCCTTGGATGTTTGCCCCATGGCCGGACGCTAGGGGAAAAGGAGCAGTGGAGTTGGTGATAAAGGGTGAGACGCTAAGAGAATTGCTCGTTGAATTATCGGATCCATATAGAAAAGCCAATGTTGATTTTGAGCCGATTAACCCTAAGACAATGGATGTGGACTTTGATTATGATGTTTCTGTGAATGGTAGAAACTATGTTGGGCTGTCCAAGAGCCTTGATACGAAACTGAGAGTCGGAAATGAGGTCATCATCAAGATGAATTGGCGCTGGGATGGATAGAGAAGTGCTGGATCAGAAGGAATTGACCCGATACAATCGACAAATAAGGATGCCAGAAATCGGAGAAGAGGGGCAGAAGCGATTGGGAAGATCTCATGTCCTTATTGCTGGCGTTGGCGGGTTAGGTTGTGCTTCGGCCACCTACCTCACCGCTGCTGGTGTGGGAAAAATTACTCTGATTGACTTTGATCGGGTCGAACTGTCCAATTTGAATCGGCAGGTTCTCTACTGGGAAGAGGACATTGGAGAGAAGAAGGTCTTGGTGGCCCAAGAAAAGCTGTCAAGACTGAATTCGGGCACAGAGATTATTCCTATCTTTGCCAGGATCACTGAGTCGAATGTCTTCAGTTTTATCGAGGGGGCTGAGGTGGTATTGGACGGTTTAGACGATTCTGCCACCCGGCTGTTGGTAAACGCAGCTTGTGTTAAGCATGGAATTCCTTATATTCATGGTGGCGTCTCCTGTTTTCGGGGTTTGATCACGACCATCATCCCTGGCAAAACCCCTTGCCTTGCGTGTTTCTATCCGGAGGGCTCCCAAGAGGAAAGAGGGCTTGGGGTATTCGGACTCATTCCAGCAGTCATCGCAAGCCTGCAGACTTTGGAGGCCATCAAGCTTATCATTGGCCAGAGTCCGTCTTTAGCCGGGAAGTTGCTTAGATTTAACGGGAACGATATGAAATTCCGAATGGATGATTTACAGAGAAACGAAGGTTGCAAGGTATGCTCTCCAGAGTCCTTCAAATAGCAAGAAACTCAAATACTAACGGACCCCCTTTCCCCGAAGATTGAGATTGGATCAAATCGCCCGATCAGGATTAAGGTTGGCTACCTTTGGTAGCTTGAGAAAACGCCAATGAGGAGAGTGGGCAATTTTGCTAGACCAACTCTTGTTTGGGTTCTACGTCACGACTAAGACGGTCGTAAAATGGAGAAGAAAACGATGAATCAAAAGGGGAACGAACAAGATGGCATCACTCGGAGAAAATTCATCAAAATGGTTGGATCTGCCGGTGTTGTCGCAGCCGGAGG
The DNA here is from genome assembly GCA_050014415.1 of Thermodesulfobacteriota bacterium. Classification (GTDB taxonomy): domain Bacteria; phylum Desulfobacterota; class BSN033; order BSN033; family UBA1163; genus JBEKDJ01. The sequence goes on from JBEKDJ010000070.1 coordinate 6,766, forward strand.
TTCTTTGTTGCCTCGAAGGTCTCGTGCTGCTGGAAGGGATTTTATTTTGGTTGGGCACCCCATGGCTAGTACAGGTCCGTTAGCCCCCTTCGGAGAAACCGGTGCTTTCGCCGGGGAACTCGGTTCAGAGGAGATTAATAAGGCTGGGGGCATTTTTATTAAGGCATTGGGAAAAAGACTGCCCATTAGAACGAAACCCGTCGATACGGAAAGCGATCCCACCAAGGCCGGTGAAATAGCCTCCAAACTGATTTTGCAGGATAAGGTGGACATGATGTTTGTGATGTCCACCCCGGCCACGGCAAATCCGGTATCGGCCATGTGCGAGAGGTACGAAGTTCCATGTGTGACAGGATTGCCCAACGAAGCATGGATGACAGGGGGACCTTACAAATGGAGCTTCAATTACTTTTTCTCCATGGATCAGGTGGTGGATGTCTATATTGGCATGTGGGATGAATTCGCTTCCAAGACCAACAAGGTCGTAGGAGCTGATTGGCCAAATGATCCGGACGGGATAACCTTGGCTGAACGGTTCCCGAAGAAGCTCGAGGCTCGTGGTTATAAGCTGATCGATGTGGGCAGGCATCCTTTTGGAATGCAGGATTTCACTGCCTTCATCAACACCTGGAAGAAGGAAAAGGTGGAGATCCTTACAGCGATACCTATCCCACCCGATTTTGCGGTTTTGTGGAGACAATGCAAACAGAACGGGTTCTATCCCAAGATCGCTACGATCGCAAAGGCGGTTCTCTTCTCTTCTGCGGTTGAGGCCCTTGGCGGTAATCTTGCCTATGGTCTGACCAGTGAGATTTGGTGGTCACCTCTGCATCCTTTCAAGTCATCATTGAGTGGGAAGTCTTGTCAACAACTGGCAGATGCATGGACTGCGAAGACAAAAAGGCAGTGGACCCAGCCTCTGGGGGGTGACTATGCTGGCATGGAGATCATTGCGGATGTATTAAAGCGGGCGGGTTCCCTCGATAAGAACAAAATCCGGGAAGCCATCAGCCAAACCAACATGGACACGATATTCGGGCACATAAAGTTCAATGAAAAGAACTGGGCACCCACCCCTTTGGTCGGAGGGCAGTGGGTGAAGGGCAAAAAGTGGCCTTGGGATTTGCAGATCACTTATAACAAATTGAGTCCTGAAATACCGACGAGTGCCAAGATGGTTTTTCCAGTTCCTAAGTGAGAGATAGAGACGACCCCTCTTGATATTATTGGAAGGGGGGTCGTCTCTGAAATGAGTTGATTGCAAACCTCTGGGCGGCAAACATGAGTTTTAGGACAAAGTGAGTGGTAGTTTGAAAAATCTCTTTCGGGAACGATAAGCGGAGAAGATGAAGATCGTGAGGAGGCAGAAGAAGATAGAGATCATGATGAAACTCCAATTGTTAGAACCGGTCAAGTCTTTGGCTTTTCCAACTAGATAGGGTGCAACAAGCAAGCCAACGCTCGAGCAAGTGGAGATGACTCCAAATCCTAATCCCACATTTTCTGGTTTTAATACCTCGGGTGGAAGCGAATAGATCGGAGCGGGAATCATGGCCGAGAAGATTCCCATCAGGGCGACGAGAAGGAAGAAGGAAGAACTGAAGTTGAAAGAGAATGCCAGAATTGCCAATGCAATTCCTCCGATCCCGATGAGCCATTCCTGATGCCTGAATCGGTCTACCAAATATCCGATGGGACCACTGAAGAGTAGAGAACCCAAAAGGGGAATCGCAATAAGGAGGCCGCTTTGTTCGAGTGTATAGCCCCTCTGGAGAAAAAGATGAGGCGCAAATGTGGCAAACGAAGTAAAGGCAGCATTGAACCAGAGCCAAGAAAAGCCCACAAACCAGATTGGCCATCCCATCTCTTGCAGTGATTTCTGAATATTGAGCGGTTTGCCCTCTTCTTTTTCTCGTGAAGGGGGCAATCTGTAGAGGATTAAAAAGAGAATCGATGTAATGAGCAAATAGATGCCGGTTAATAAAATAGGGATGCGCCACCCCCAGAGCTCGCCCATTCTTCCAAAGAGTGTAAAGCAGATGACCGATCCGAGGGGGAGACCGGTATTGTATAAACCCATTGCTAAACCTAATTCCCTATCCCGAAACCATTGAGAAAGCAGTTTCGGAAGGAAAATGGAAAGGGTGATGGCACCAATTCCGCAAATGATTCTTCCCAACCATAGGATTCGGAGGTCCATCCCTAATCCGACAAGTACGGTCCCTCCGATCATCATAAGGAAGCAACCTGCTGCCAGAGGCCTCATTCCATAGCGGTCTGAGAGAAATCCGCCTAAAAGGGAGATAAAGAGGCCGGGGAGGGAGAAAAGGCTCATCAGGAGACCGGATTGGGCATAAGTTAGATGGAGTTCCGAAAGGATTAGAGGAAGGAGGGGTGGGATGGATTGGAAAATGAGTGTGAAAGCCAGAATGGATAGATAGACTATGCCCAGGATCACCCAACGATAGCTTGCGACTTGATCACCTCTTTCCAATGGAGCCTCTCTTCCTCCTCCACCTGATGAAAGGTTGGGTCGCTGCTCCGGCAAAGCTGGAGCGGAGCTGCAAATTCCTCAAGATATTCCCTGCCAGATCTACTACTTCCCCGGATTGATCAATGATGGCTGTATCACTGGTCGCGATCACTCCTGGAAACCCAATCAGAATCTTCTCCGGGACCTTCACGGCAATGGCATCCCCTAGAAGATTCTCTCTCTTTAACTTATTTCTGACCTCCTGGGCCAATTCCCCGCTCTTGCTGATCGGGGCGTCGAAGAGGAAGAGAGTCTGTCGGGGCTTCACTTTTTTCAAAAGATTGACGATCAATTGGATGGCTTCTCCTGTTGTTTCCGTCTTCTTGAAGCTTCCGGAAAGGCCGGAGATATCTCTTACAAAACCATCATCTGCAAGAACCAGAGGCCTACCGGAGAGTCCAGCTTCAATGGTAATCACAGTATTGTGACCATCGATGGCAAGATTCTTATTCTGGATTTCCTTGATTGGAATCAGCTTCTTCTGTCTTGCCTTTGAATCTGCACTTGAAAAGACTCCCCGATGAAGAAGATGACGCTCATCAAAAGTCAGTCCATATCGATTCCCTACCAGTTCTAGCACAGCTTTTCTGGGATATCCCCGATTGAGAAGGTAGCGAAAGTCTTCCGCAGATTTTTGGATGTCCTCGAATTTGGGTTTTGTTTTATTCATGAGGCCATTATAGCCTAAAATATCACAAAGGCTAACCAAATATTATTTGACTGATAGTCTATCATTTAGTACATTTCTAATAACCCATTGGGAGGGAATAATCATAAAGTTTTCGGAAGGGCGGGTGGGGAAGAGTATTTGTGGTCCGACTTAAAGATGATGACGTCATCCCAGGATGCATTGAGAGGTTTGCTGAAGAGAAGAGGATAGCAGTTGGGCAAGAATGGCATGTAACAAACGGAAGACATCACTGATTAAGGAGGGGATTAATATGTTGAAAAAGAACCGGGTAGGAATTGGTTTGCTGGTTTTTGCATGTTTTGTCTTCTTATTCTTTCCGATAGTTGGTTCAGCACAAGATACTTCATTTCCTGTATTAAACACAAAAGCAAAGAACATCGCGGTTTTTAAGAATGGGCTGGGATTTTTCATGAGAGAGGGAACGGTTCGTTTAAACGACGGATGGGCTGTCACCGAATATATACCGAATGCATCTTTGGGCTCTCTATGGATCGGTTCTTTGGACAAAGACACTATTTTGGAAGAGGTGATCGGCTTTAAAGAGGATGTTCAGAGATCTTTTGAGGCCATTTCTATAGAAGAATTGCTTGCGTCGAATATCGGGAAGAAGGTGAAAATAACCTATAGCGATAAAATTATTGAAGGGACGATTAAATCCGTACCGGAGGCCAGAGAACCTGAGAAGGGTGATGGAAGTGGAATCGATTATAGCAGAAACGTTTACGATTCCCGCTTACAACCCAAATTGGCTGCGATTGTGATCCTCGATACTGGAGACGGTGAGGTGGTTCTAAACAAAAGTAATATCTCGAAGATCGAATTCCCTAAAGGTTTTTCTGCCAGTTATTTGGGCAAAGAGAAAGCGAAAAGGATAAAGTTCAAGGTAGCAACCTCAAAGAAAGAAGCCCACCTCGGTTTGTCCTATCTTCAAAAAGGCATTAGCTGGGTTCCCAGTTATTTGATCAATCTTGAAGATTCCAAAAAGGCACGAATTACCATGAAAGCCACTCTGATTAATGATGCGGAGGATCTCGAGAACGTGGACTTCTTCTTTGTGGTCGGCTATCCCAATTTTTTGTACGCGGATGTTCTGTCCCCTATGGCCCTGGAAGAATCTATTACTCAGTTCATACAGACCTTAAGAAGAGAGGGCAGACCGGAAGATGCCGGAGGGATGATTGCCATTACAAGGCAAAGGGCTGATTTTAGAGAAAGCGGGACACTGTCCAACCTGGATTACGGTTATGAGACAATCAAAGGACTTCCAGGTGAAGCGGAAGAGGATCTTTTCCTCTATCACAAGGAAAAGATTAGCATCAAGAAGGGTGAACGGGCCTATTATCCCATCTTTTTTGATGAGGTTGATTATAAACATATCTATGAGTGGGAAATACCCGATACGATTAACGTTGACCCGCGGGGATATCAACGCTCAGAACAGGAAAAAAAGGAAAAGGAAAACGTCTGGCATTCAATCCAATTGACAAACTCTACAAGTTATCCCTGGACGACAGCTCCGGCTTTTGTAGTCAGCGGATGGAAACCCCTTGCACAGGATACCATCAACTATACTCCTAAAAACGCAAAAACCAATTTGAAATTGACTGTTGCCACGGATGTAAAACATGACCGACATGAGTTTGAAATAGAGAGACAACGGGATGTAAAGATTTATAACTACAATTATGATCTTGTCACGGTCAAAGGTGAACTCAGTATTAAGAACCATAAAAATAAGGAGATCACCATGGAAATTAAGAAGAGGCTGACCGGAGAAACGATTGAAGCAAGTCATAACGGAAAGATAGAAAAGGCCGCTGAAGGACTGAGAGGTGTTAACCAGAATTCTTCCATTTCGTGGGAAATACCTCTTATAGCAGGTGAAGAGATTAATGTAACCTATAAGTACAAGGTGTACATCACCCGGTGATACCTGAATTTGTACATCAACGAAGGAGTCTTATCATGAAAGCTTCGGAAGGGCGGGTAGGGAGAGTGTTTGTGATTAGGTTGGAGGATGGGGACATCATTCCCGAATGCATCGAGAGGTTTGCTGAAGCAAAGAAGATTTCGGTCGGACAAGTTATCATGATCGGCGGCGTGGGAGAGGGACAGGTAGTCGTTGGGCCGCGACGTTCGAACGAAATCCCCCCTGAACCCATGCTTGTGCCCGTCGATGGAGCTCATGAGTTAATGGGTGTGGGAGTAGTGGCTCCTGACAGGACCGGTAAGCCTATACTACACATGCATGCATCGTTAGGCAGATCTGGAAAGGCAACAACTGGATGCCTTCGACCGGGCGTTTCCACATGGACGGTCGTAGAAGTCATCATCTTTGAGATACTGGGCACGAGTGCAGTTCGTGATTTGGACGAAAAGACTCATTTCGAGCTTCTGCAGATTGGAGAAACCTCTAAGTCTGCCCAAGGACTTATTGCCCCGTCAGTACAAAAGAGATTTAGAAGAAATAGGAAAAAGATACGTTGACAATTGGAATAAGATGTGTGTAAAAATGAAATATGAGGCCAATGAATAGACAACAAGGAGGAATCATCATGGCAACAGAAGAAATTAAGGTTTATTCGACTCCCACTTGACCTTATTGCAAGATGGCGAAAGAGTTTCTTTCGCAGAAGGGCTACAAATTTACGGAATATGATGTGACCAAAGACAGAGCAGCATTGGATGAGATGGTAAAGATGTCTGGAGTTCGGAGCGTTCCGGTGATTGTGGCCTGCAATGAAGTGATGGTTGGGTTTGAGCGAACCAGATTGGAACAGATGCTGAGCTGCATCAAACAAAGATCAGAGGTTTAGGTTGAGGTTAAGATTCTAAGTCTTCACCCTTAACCTTTTTTCAAGGTCAGGGTTTTCGGCTTTAACTTTAGCCTAAATCTCGACCTTCTTTGTTTGTTCTTCTTCTTAAGAACTGCCCTGTATAAGATTCTTTCGAGGACATGATTGTTTCAAGGTCGCCTTCTACGACGATCCTTCCTCCTTGCTCGCCCCCTTCCGGGCCCAAGTCGATGATGTAGTCTGCACATCGAACGAGGTCGAGGTTGTGTTCGATGACGACAAGGGAATGGCCACGGGATAGAAGCTTCTGAAAGGTTGAGAGGAGGAGTTCGACGTCGGCCATATGAAGCCCCGTGGTCGGTTCGTCGAAGATGAAGAGGTTGTTTCCCCTGCCGCCTTGCCCGATGTGCTGGGCCAGTTTCAGTCGTTGCGATTCTCCGCCGCTCAGTGTATTGGTGGATTGGCCAAGCATGAGATAGCCTAAACCCACATCCCTTAAGATCTGGAGTCTTGAGACGATCCGAGGATGGTCTTGAAAGAATACCGTGGCCTCATCCACCGTCATGTTCAGGACGTCCGAAATATTCTTGTCATGGTATTGAATCTTGAGAACCTCGGGCCGGAACCTTTTCCCTTCACACGCCTCACAGGTGACGATAACATCCTCCAGAAATAGCATGTCAAGGACTTGGAATCCCGCGCCCTGACAGGTCTCACATCGACCTCCCTCTGTATTAAAAGAGAAATGGCGAGGTTTGAGCCCATTCTTTTTGGCCTCTCGGGTGCGGGTAAAGAGGTCTCGGATCTCTCCGAAGACCTTAATATAGGTGGCTGAATTGGATCGAAGGCTTTTACCTATGGGAGATTGGTCCACGAGGATAAGATCGTCGATCTGTTCCAAACCTTCGATGGAGGTAAAAGCGCCTTTTTCGAATTCTGCATTCCCATTTTCCTTTGCTCCGGCATAAAGGACGTTGTGTACCAGGGTCGTTTTTCCAGCACCAGAGACCCCTGTGATACAGACCAGCATGCCCAGGGGAATCCTGACATCTACCCCTTTGAGGTTGTGTTCCCGAGCATCATGGATCGTGATCCATCCCCTTGGTTTTCGATGAGGCCATTTGATAAGTGGGGAGTTTTCATTGGTCAAATATCGGGCCGTGATGGAGTCCTGATTTTTCAGAAAGGATGCGATTTCTCCCTGAAAGACGACCTCTCCTCCCTGCCTTCCGGCACCTGGACCGAGATCGATGACCGCATCGGCTGCCCTGATCATATCAGGATCATGTTCCACGACAACGACCGTGTTTCCACCCTTTCGCAGCGCTTGGAGTGATCGGAGAAGACGGTGGGTATCCCTCGCATGGAGGCCAATGCTTGGCTCATCCAACACATAGAGGGTATCGGTCAAGGCCGAGCCCAGTGCCCTTGCCAAAGTGATCCGCTGATATTCGCCACTGGAGAGGGTCCGGGTTTGACGCGAGAGCGTGAGATATCCCAAACCCACATCAACCATGAATCCGATCCGATCGGTGATCTCTTTCAGCAGACGCTGTGCCACTCTCTTTCTAAAGTCTTCGATAGGCAAGTCTTTGAAGAAGATGTGGAGGTCGGCAATGGGCAGGTCACAAAGCTCGGCAATCTGCTTTCCGGCCACCCGGACGTTGAGGGCTTCTTCTTTGAGTCGGGTATTGTGGCAGATGGGGCAAGGCGTATAAGCTCGGTATTTGCTGAGAAAGACCCTGTAATGGACTTTATATCGTTTGCCCTCCATCCAATCGAAGAATCCCTTCAGGCCGATAAATTCCCCTTTTCCATTAAGAAGGATCTCTTTCTGATCGGGCCGTAGCTCTTCAAACGGCTTTTCAGTTGGGATCCGGTGCCGGCGACACGCTCCCCACAGGTATTCATAGAGATCTTCATAGGCGGGCGTATTCCATGGAGAGAAAGGCCTCTGCTTCAATGACTTCTTTGGATCCGGGATGACCTTTTGCCAGTCAATCCCGATCACCCTTCCAAAACCTTGACAGGTAGGGCAGGCTCCAATGGGACTATTGAAGGAGAAGAGAAGAGGTTGAGGCTCTGAAAAACTCCTTCCACATTGATTACATGAGAAGCTCCGATTGAAGACCATTCGGTCGCCCTCTTCGCCAATCGCTTCGACTTTGCCGTTACCAAAAAGGAACCCATTCTGAATCGCCTCTGCGAGCCTCGGCCTATCTTTCTCTTCGGCGGTGAGCCTGTCAATGAGAAGGGAGAGGCAACGGCGGTTTTCGATAATGGAGAAGGGAAGGACTGTGAGGTCCAGGATCTCTCCTGCTTCCCAGATTCGATAGTAGCCATTCTTGATGAGGTCCTTCACCTTTGAATCGATCGCTTCACCTTCCGCGAGTGAGATCGAGCTGATGATGTAGATCCTCTTCCCCTGATATTGACCCAGGATCTTCTCAACGACGTTTTCGATGGTATCCCCTGAGACTCTGGTTTGGCACTGGGGGCAGAAAACCTCTCCAATCTTGGCGAAAAGGAGCCTTAGGTAGTCGTAGATCTCGGAGGCTGTCCCAACCGTAGATCGGGCATTCTTCACTGCATTTCTCTGTTCAATGGCGATGGCCGGAGGGATGCCGTGAACGGCCTCTACGTCGGGACGATCCATCTTTTCGAGGAACTGCCGGGCGTATGTTGAAAGTGATTCAATATATCGCCTCTGGCCTTCGGCGAAGAGGGTGTCGAAGGCCAGGGTTGACTTGCCGGAACCGGATACACCTGTGATGACCGTCATCTTTCCCCTTGGGATTTGGCAGTTGATGTTCTTGAGATTGTGGGATTTGGCGCCGACAATCTCGATACATTTTTCCATCGATACAATTATAACATACCAAACTGACTCTGCGGTTCTTTGAATAGGATCTCTCTGCAGGAGTGATTTGTTTTATCATCTGGGACTTCGGCGAGGTGGCTAGATTTCAACTATCTTTGGATAAACTCTACTAAGATATTTTCTCCAGACCGAGTCTCCGCATGGGCAAGTAATCCTTCAGTCCCTTGGCAACCATCTTCCACTTGACATTGACCTTGACAAGGGTTGATGACTTGCCGTAGGATTAAAAAGTCCCAAATCATAAAACCTGGTTTCACGCGGTTAGATGCAAAGAAGATTGTAGAGGGTCTTAACGGACTTCATGGGAAACTTGGTTTGTTCTAATCATTTGCTGATGCGGCTAAGCGAGATAGTTCATGGATTAATCAGTATATGAATGTAATCTCCAATCATGCGTTTTTTCATCCAGGCAGATTGACCCACGCTCTTCATTGAAATGCTTGAATATATCCTTCAATTTTCGTGCTCCCCCATTACCAAGGGAAGCCTTTGCGTTGTCAAGGGATTAGGATGAGGGATGATCATCCGATCCACGTAGGTAATGAATCTTGCTCAGGGGATCGAAGCGATGGTGGAAGGTGTCTGACTCAAATTGAGAATTGATGAACATACACGCAAGTGTTTGAGAGTCTAGGTTGGGACATAGGAGGAGAGGGATGAAAATCAAGGCGGCCGTTCTAAGAGAATTTAATAAACCAGTGAATATTGAAGAGGTCGATCTGGCACCTCCAAAGGAAAAGGAGGTCCTAGTCAAGACGGCTTATACTGGTTTCTGTCATTCGGACCTTCACTTCGTTAGAGGCAAGGTTAATTTTGGTTTGCCTGGGGTGATTGGTCACGAGGCCTCTGGCGTGGTCGAAGATGTTGGGCCTGGTGTAACGTCAGTCAAGAAAGGGGACCACGTGGTGGCAGCTTGGATGGTTGCATGTGGGACCTGCCCTGAATGCGTGACCGGTCAGGGGCATATCTGCAGGAAGAGCTCGGAGATATTCAGGTCAGGTGTGCTCCTTGATAGGACAACCCGATTGACAGACTCGAAGGGCAACAAGTTGTGTCATCAAACTTTCGTTTCTGGTTTTGCAGAATATATGGTCGTTCCTGAAGCAGGAGCCATCAAGATCAGAGACGATATGCCTTTAGACCAGGCCTGTTTTCTGGGTTGTTGCATGCCAACGGGGTTTGGGGCTGTGTACAATGCGGCTGGAGTAAAACCAGGAGAGTCTGTGGCGATATGGGGGATGGGAGGAGTTGGGCTCAATGTCGTTCGTGGCTCGAAGTTGAGAAGTGCGAATCCGATCATCGGGGTAGATCTGGAAGGCAGTAAAGAGGCCATCGCCAGAGAATTCGGTGTGACCCACTTTATCAACAGCAGCAAGCAGGATCCGGTTCCGATCATCCAGGAGCTCACTGGAGGAGGTGCCCAATACTGTTTTGAGGTTATTGGCGATCCAGGTGCCGTTACACAAGCTTCTTGGGCTTTGGGTCTTGGGGGAAAGTTGCTTCAAGTTGGAGTGACTCCACCGTCATCGATGACGCCACTACCACTCGCTTTTTTTACCTCGCACTGTAATTCCGTGATAGGCGTCTTGTACGGCAACATCCACACTCATCTGGATATTCCAAGGTTTGCTGATATGGCCATGAAAGGGGATCTCATGCTGGACAAACTGATCAGCAAAAAGTTCAAGCTGGAGGAGATCAATGACGTCGTTGAGGCCATGAAGAACCGTCAAATCATAGGACGTTGGGTCTGTGATTGGGGTAAGAGGAAGTAGGTTTTCATTTTTTTTTGTGGAGGACATAAAGCATATGGAGATTTGAATTATCAGAAAGATAATGTCTTAGGCTGCAAAGTAGTGTCTGTGTGGTCTAACAATGGTTACCCTATCCGACAAGGACTTAATACATCTTTTGTCCTTTGACAATTCATAACCTTTTTTGCTATCACTAAGACAGCCAGAATGCCCCGTTCTGTGAACGGGGATGAATGGCGATTTGGAGTTGGAATTTGAAAGTTGCCGGGTTTCCGTGAGGCCGCAAAGCCCCGCCTTGTAGGCGGGGATAGGTCTCATGGGGCAGAGGCTGGCAGGAATCCTATTACCAAATCACTCTATGAAAGAAAGGAAGGGTATGCAAATGGAGATATTTGGTGAATATGATGTAGTGGTTGTTGGTGGCGGAACTTCTGGCGTAGCTGGTGCTCTTTCCGCTGCCAGGGCTGGCGCCAACACGCTCTTGATAGAACGCCTTGGCGCCTTGGGCGGACAGATGAACGTTTCAGGCCCTCCAGGCTTCGCCTACGCTCACCTGTTTAATCCACGTTGGGAGCAGGTCATTGGAGGCATCATAGAGGAGACACATAGCAGGCTGCTGAAGGAGGGGCATGCCTTACCGCATCTCAAACCAGATTTCCGAGCGGGGTACAGCTTCTCGTATGTTGACCCTGACTGGTGGGGTCTTCTGATCTTCGAGATGATGCAGGAGGCCGGTGTTAACCTTCTGCTGCATTCCCTGGCTGTCGACGTCCTGAAGGAGGGTAACGTGGTTAAAGGTGTCATGGTTGAAAATACTTCAGGGAGGCAGGTCGTCCTGGGCAAGGTGATCATTGATTGCACCGGTGAGGGGGATATCTCTGTGAGGGCAGGTGCACCATACGAGACACTGCCAAAAGAAGAACTTCAGCCGCACACCATTTCCTTTACGGTGGATGGCGTCGACTGGGATAAAGTTCTAAAGTACATAAAGGAAAACTTAGACGAGTTCATTTTTAGGCCTCACTCCTACCTAAATTGGACTCAGGAGCAGGTCCGTGAACGCATCAAGCGTGTCAAGGACATTACAGAGATAGGCGAACAAATGGGGTGGATCTCGCTCAGAAATGAGGCTGTGGCTAAAGGAGAGTGGCATGGGCATAGCGGGGTAGGCTTCTTCTTGATGCCCCGGGAGGGGGGTGTGATACAGGCACATTTCCAGCACTCCTCCCACGTGTCTGGTATTGACCCCACGGATGTGAAGGACCTGACTTTCGGGGAGATCGAGGCTCGTAGGCAGATTGGAATCGCATGGAAGTTTATCAAAAAGTATATGCTGGGCTTCGAAAAGGCCTACATTACCAGAATCTGCACTGAGCTGAGGGTTCGGGAGAGCAGGCGCATCATGGGCGACTATGTCCTAACAAGAGACGATGTTGCCGAGGCCAAGAAGTTCAAGGACGTCATCGGCAAGAGCGCCTTTCCGGCGGGCGGTCATCACGTTGCCTCAATGGCCACATTAACTTCTAACGTTGTACATCCCAGGGATGGCGGGTCGCACGATATTCCGTACAGGTGCTTGGTACCCAAGATTGTTGAAAACCTGCTCGTAGCTGGTAAGCCGATTTCAACCGACAGAGACGCCTATCACAGATTCTTGCAACAGACGATGGTGACTGGTCAGGCGGCCGGTGTGGCCGCAGCCGTCTGTGCCAAGCAAGAGATAACACCACGGCAATTGGAGGAAGATATCTCAGAGGTGCAGAATATCCTCGTCAAGCAAGGTGCTATCTTATTTGGGACACACTGAGATTTGAAGGCGAGCCTAGACTCATCATAGAGGTTGAGGGGAGAAGAAGCATAGTGGTAAATTGGCAGGTAACAGTAACAACGATTTATTGTGATGCCGTGGATGATGATGTGATGATAGTAGTCAAAAAAGATTGGACTACAACATATACGGGGCACAGGAAGTATATTGAAGGTCTTGACAAGGAAACGGCGAAGATGCTCAAGAGGAAAGCCAAACGAATGGGGAGGAATCTGAGATGTGAGGGGCCGCTGGACTATCGGATAACTAACTACAGAGATAGGCTTATTGCCCAGGACAAAGCCGTGCCCCTCTAACCGGACCTTAGCGTAGCAATAAATCGGCAGATGAGTGTGCTTTCAACCCTCTGTCATCGTTTTTTTATGAGTTCTATAGGTCGCGGTCGATTTTACTTAAGGTGACTTTTACACTATGCTTAGACAGTGAGTAATAAAACATTCAGAGGAATCGCTAGAGATTTTTTCCAGCACACCCACCTGCCTCTGGCAACGTTTCTTATCATCTGTGTGGTGGACTACTCAAAAATGAAGGCAGCACGCAGGGTGGGAGACTTTAGGGATGGAAACTGAGAGGCCTGTCAGAATACGAATTGAAAACCTCGACCTGAGCTTTGGCGGTGTACGAGCCCTGGATGACGTGAGCCTGGATATAAGAGAAAATGAGATTTTGGCTATTATCGGACCTAATGGTGCCGGTAAGACCGCCCTTCTCAACTGCTTAAATGGCTTCTACCGACCTCAAAAAGGTGAAATATTCTACGATGGGCAAAAGATTACCCGAGTGCGCCCCGATAAGCTGGCTAAACTCGGCATTGCCAGAACCTTTCAGAATATTGAGCTGTATACCGGACTAAGCACCCTGGATAACCTAATGGCTGCTCGGCACGTACTTATGAAGCAAAACTTCCTCACCGATGCCCTATACTTTGGCTGGGCCCGTAAGGAGGAAATCGAGCACCGCCAGACGGTAGAAGAGATTATCAACTTCCTTGAAATACAGCATGTCAGAAAAAAGGTTGTTGCCGTTCTACCTTATGGATTGCGAAAAAGGGTGGAGTTGGGAAGAGCCTTAGCCCTGGAACCGAAGGTCTTGCTTCTTGATGAGCTTATGGCCGGGATGAACCTCGAAGAGAAAGAGGATATTGCCCGATTTATAATTGATATATTTGAAGGTCAGGGAGCGACGTATCCCGATATTCCTGTTCTAAGGGATGGGGTTAAATGTATCATCCTTGTCGAACATGATATGAGGGTGGTTATGGATATTGCCGACCGGATTATCGTCTTTGATTTTGGGTGTAAGATTGCCGAAGGCACTCCAGCTGAAATTAAAAGCAACCCTGCAGTTATCAAAGCCTACTTAGGACAGGAAATGTGGGCCTCGAGAGAACAGAAGACTAAGGCAGGCTAAACAAAATGCTCCAAGTAAATAACATTGAAGTTGTTTATGCGAATATTATTCAAGTACTTCGGGGCGTATCACTTGAGGTAGGTGACGGGAAGATCGTTGCCCTGCTCGGGGCTAATGGTGCGGGGAAGACTACCACCATTAAGGCAATATCAGGGCTGCTGAAGACAGAAGAAGGAGAGGTGACTGACGGCAGCATTTATTTTGATGGTAAAAGGATCGACAGGCTCAATACTCAAGATATTGCTGCTTTGGGCATGAGCCAGGTTATGGAAGGGAGGAGAGTTCTCGCACACCTGACTGTTCAGGAGAACTTGATGGTATTCGCTCATCGTCGTAAAGACCGAGGGCAGGTCAAGAAAGATCTTGAGATGGTTTTTGATTACTTTCCAAGGATTAAGAGCTTTTGCTACCGTACGAGTGGCTATTTGTCTGGCGGTGAACAGCAAATGCTGGTGATAGGACGAGCACTCATGGCCCAGCCTAAGCTCATGCTTCTGGATGAGCCTTCGCTCGGTCTTGCTCCAATAATGATGCAAGAAATCTATGGAATTATCAAAAGAATCAATACCGAACGAAACGTGGTAATACTCCTGGTGGAGCAAAATGCTAGAGCTGCCCTTAACATCGCTGATTATGTTTATGTTATGGAGGATGGTAGGATAGTTATAAATGGGCCGGCTGAGATGTTAAGGGATAATGAGAATATTAGAGAATTCTATATGGGGTTATCAGCTGTAGGTTCTGAAAAGAGCTACCGTGAAGTAAAACACTACCGGCGAAAGAAGAGATGGATGACTTGAGATGAAGCAGGCCTTTGAAGAAAAGGGTGAGAAGGAGGAAACTTGGCCCCAGATACTTCACCATAACTATGAAAAATATGGTGATAGCCGTATTGCTATGCGCTATAAGCACAATGGTATATGGCAGCCTTATTCTTGGAAGGATTACTATTTCAATGTTAAGCGTTTAGCGCTCGGTTTACTATCCCTCGGCTTTGGGACTGGAGATAAGGTGCTTATTATTGGGGATAATGCCCCACAGTGGTATTATGCTGAGTTAGCTGCCCAAGCTAACCATGGGGTTTCAGTGGGATTGTACTCGGACTTAACTCCCCTGGAGATAAAATATATTGCCCAAAACTCCGAGGCGAGGTTTGCTATCGTTGAGGACCAGGAGCAAGTTGATAAGCTTCTTCAAATCAAGGGCGAGCTGGTCCAGCTTAAAAGAGTCATTTACTGGGACTACAAGGGGCTGGTCCGCTACAATCATCCTATTTTAATGGGGTATGGGCAGGTGTTGAAAAGAGGGGACCAATACGAGCAGGAAAACCACGGAGCGTTTGAGCAGAATGTGAAAAATGGTAGTGCTAATGATGTGTGCGCTGTCGTTTACACCTCGGGAACCACCGGGGTTCCCAAAGGAGCTGTCCATACCTATAAGACAATGAAGGCCAGTTCTGATTGGTTTTTGCATCTCGACCCTTGGTATGAGAATGATAACGTCGTTCCCTCTCTGCCACCCGCTTGGGTAACCGAGCAATGGATTGCGATTGGTTGCCACCTCCTGTCAGCTGCCATCCTGAACTTCTTTGAAAAACCAGAAACCCAACAGCAGGATACCAGAGAAATTGGACCAAACGTGGTATTTTATGGAGCTCGACTATGGGAGAATCAAGCAAGTGAGGTTCAGGCACGGATTCTCGAAGCCGATGTCATCAAGAGATTGGCTTTCCGACTCCTAATGCCCATTGGCTACAAAATGGCTGGACTAAAGTACAGCAAGCAAAGGCCAAGCCTGTTATGGAGAACACTCTATGCTTTGGCTAACATCGTCCTATATAGGTCCCTTAGGGATAGCCTTGGTCTGTCAAATGCCAGAATCTGCTGCAATACTGGGGCAATGCTCAGCCCTGAAGCGTTCAGATTCTACCATGCGCTAAATCTACCTCTGAAAAGCCTATATGGGACAACAGAAGGTGGTGCGCTGTCTGGTGCCAAGAATGATAATATCCGTTTAGAGACGGTAGGCCCTGTTCAAAATGGGGCAGAGGTAAAAATAACCGATAAAGGTGAACTCATCTATCGGCAGCCTGGTATCTTTATTGGTTATTATAAGGATCCAGATAAGACTGCTGAGGTACTTAAAGACGGTTGGTTCTATAGTGGGGACAGTGGTTTTGTCAGGGAAGATGGACATATTGTTTTTATAGATAGACTTAAGGACATTGTTGATCTATCCAATGGCGATAAACTGGCTCCTCAGTTCATTGAGAGCCGGTTGCGGTTCTGTCCTTATATCAAGGACGCGTGGGTTCTGGCCGGCACAAAAAGAGCTTACGCCTCAGCCATCATCGTTATTGACTATGGCAGCGTCGGCCAGTGGGCGGGGCAAAAAGGGATTGCCTATCGCACTTTTGCAGAGCTTTCCCAGAAGCCAGAGGTTTACCAGTTAGTGGAGAGTTATATCGATAGAATCAATCAAGATTTACCCGCAGGCATTAGGGTGAAGAAATATGTCAATCTCCACAAGGAATTTGATCCGGAGGAAGGCGAGCTGACTAGAACAAGGAAGCTGAGAAGAGCATTTTTAGAGAATCGCTACCATGAGCTTATCCTTGCCATCTATAATAATAAGACTGAGGTGCCAATTGAAGTTGAGGTTAAGAAGCAAAATGGAAAAGCGAGGACAATGAAGACCACTATCAAAATTAACTCTGTCGAGGGAGATGATTAATGGCTTTTTTTATACAATTAGTGGTAACCGGCTTTTCCCAGGGCATGGTCTATGCCCTGGTGTCTCTCGGCTTTGTCATCGTTCTTAAATGTTCCAAGGCTTTTAATGTTGCACAGGGGCAATTTGTAATGATTGGTGGTTACTTGGGCTATACCTTATTAGGAATGCTTCACTTACCAGTATGGATCAGCCTGATCATTGCGATAGCCATGGCTATTGTCATGGGCCTGGTAGTAGAACGCCTCATTATACGTCCTATGGTTGGTAAACCAGTACTGGCGATCATCATGGTGACGATGGGTCTGGCCACTCTATTGGATGCAGTAGCGGTCTTTTTTTGGGGGAGCCAATATTACACTTACCACGGATTACTGCCAACGATTAACCTGCAAGTGGGTGAGATATCCGTGCCTCCGGAGATATTAATTGGCATCATGGTATCTATTGTTGCCGTAGCTATACTCATAATTTTTTTTCGTTACACCAGAATTGGTCTGGCGATGAGAGCTACTGCCGAGGATGAGCAGGTGGTGCAGGTTGCCGGCATCAAAGTGACTATGGTTTATGCCATCTCTTGGGCAATTGCGTGGGTTGTTGGCATCATCGGTGGCATTCTATTAGGCGGCCAAGGTGGTGTCACTATACAAATGGAAAATGTCGGTTTAAAAGCGCTCGCTGTCGTGCTCCTGGGAGGAATTGACTCGGTTGAGGGAGCTGTTGTCGCTGGAATCATGCTGGGTATGCTGGAGAATATAGCTGCCGGATACCTGGACCCACTGCTCCCTGCCGGTGGGTTGGCTACCGTCTTCCCATTTATTGTAATGATTATTGTCCTAATCTTTAAACCCTACGGCCTGTTTGGTTTAAAACGAATAGAAAGGATTTAGATCAATGGATTTACCCTGCGGGGTCTTTCAGCAAAACTATGCACAGGACATGGCTATTTTCCGGACCAGGACCCAGTGGGGAATACTGGTAGCCTTCTTCATCCTTCTTTTTACCTTCCCGTTCTTTCTCACTGATACCCTGCTCACCATAGCGATCATCATCGGCATCACAGTTATTAGCGTTCACGGTCTTAATATCCTCACCGGTTACTGTGGTCAGATCTCCATGGGCCATGCTGCCTTTATGGCCGTGGGGGGTTATGTGTCAGGCATTCTCTGTGCCAAGTTTGGCTGGTCATTCTTTCTAGCCCTCCCCTGTGCTGCCCTAAGTGCGGGATTGGTGGGGTTAACCTTCGGCTTGCCATCGCTAAAGATTAAGGGCTTCTACCTGATTATGGCAACAGTAGCCGCCCAATTTATTATTATCTGGGTTATACTTCAGCTCTACAGCATTACTGGTGGTCCTGATGGATTACCTGTGCCCAGGCCTGAGATAGGCGGAATGGTATTAAAATCCAAAGCGAGCTACTTCTACCTGGTTATGATATTCGCCATTCTGGCCACAGTGGTAGCTAAGAATCTGGTCAGGACCAGGGTAGGCAGAGCCTTCATCGCTATTAGAGATAACGACTTAGCGGCCGAGGTGATGGGGATTAATGTCTTTGGCTATAAGCTGCTGGCATTCTTTATCGGCTGTGTTTTTGCTGGAGTGGCTGGTTCACTGCTGGTTCACTACGTTACTTATGCTTTTCCTGGCCAATTTTCCTTTCTGGACTCGGTGTGGTATCTGGGCATGCTAATTGCCGGGGGCATGGGCAGCACCTCGGGGGTAGTTTTTGGTGTCATAGCCCTCAAACTGCTGGATTACTTGGTCACCCTGGTAGGCCCGGCAATATCAACAGCTTTCCCGGCTTTAGGTAACCAAGCAGCTGCCGCAATCGGACTCTTCATACGCGGACTCGTAATTATTCTCTTCGTTATTTTTGAGCCCCGGGGGCTGGTTCACCGGTGGGAGCTCATCAAGACATATTTCCAACTATGGCCTTTCTCACGTTAAGGAGTATCCAATATGAACGATGTCCTTATCCGCAAAACAGCTCAAGAACTTGGATTCACCCGTACTTCGATTCATACCAACTATACCGGACGCTCGCCCCCTAATTTACCCACACCTTGGGGTGAATTGTTTTGGGGCGACTGTACGATCATTCTTCTGGGTTCAGAAGAAAATATCTAATTTTTAAAGGAGGAGAAAATGAATAAAACCAAGTGGGTATCTAGTATTTCATTGATTCTGGTTTTTCTGATGGCACTCCTAGTATCACCGGCTTTCTCTCAACCGGCCCAGAAAACAGTATATATCGGCGGCGCTTACGCTTTGACCAGTCCTTTCGGTGAGGATAGCTTGGCGATTTTAAAGGGTTTTCAGATGTATGCTCAATGGGTAAATGAAAACCATATCACAGCTCCGTGGTACCAGGATCGGAAATTCCCTACGAATATAAAGTTAGAGGTAGTTTGGCAAGATGACCAGTACCAAGCAACCAATGTGTTGCCTGTCTATGAAGCGCTCAGGGCCAAAGGGGCGCTGGTTTACAGAAACTCAGGAACGGCACCGCAGGTATTAGCACCTAGGCTTATGCAAGACCGTGTTGGCGCCACCAGTATGAGTTGCGAACCCTTCCTTTTAAAGCCGCCAAAAACCGTCTTCACCTGTTTTCCTACTTTTGCCGATTGCTTGGTAGCTGACGCTGAATGGTTCTTGACGCAGTGGAAAGAAAAAAGGAAACCAAGGTATGCCTTCCTTACTGCCGATAATGACGCAGGCAGGTCGGTGATCACTCCAGAGGTTCAGGATTTCTTGAAGAAGTTGGGGTTTGACTTTGCCGGCAGCTCGTTTGTGCCTTTTGTGCCTACGAGTCCACCAACCACCCAGCTCCTGTGGCTAAAGCAACAAAAAGTTGACCTTGCCATTGGCATGATGATTCGGGCTGGTGCAGAGCCGACCCAAAAAGAAGCGGTCAGGCTGGGCATGGGGCCCAATCAACCCTACAAGATAATCTTTGGTTATAATTATCCGGTTGCCCTTTCGCCATTCTCCCGAGACATGGGGACTCTAGGTGACGGTGTCATCTGCGGCGGTGACCTTCCTGACTGGGATGAAACTAACTTAAAGGGAATGCAGTTCGTCATCGCCATGATGAAGAAGTATTTTCCTGACGATGGAGCAAACTACGAGAAGGCCTGCATCGGGTTTACACATGGTGTGGCTGAGGCTATGACCCAGGTTGAGGCACTGAGACTTACTTCATTAAAAGTGCCTTTGGACAAGGTGAAAGATCCGAAGGTGATATTAGAGAACGGCTTCTGGAAGATCAAAGACCTTGACACCGGGGGCATCAGACCAACACCGCTAACCTATGGTGAGACTAGAGTCGAGGGCCTTAGCGGTATAAGTGTCGCCCAGGTTCAGAATGGCAAGCGTGTGCAATTGGGTGTTTTCCCGATACGCATGCTGTTGCCAAAGGATTAAGTAACTACCGCTCCGGGAGCTCTATGCCTTGAGCTCCCGGAAACTTCTGTAGCTGGTATGAAGGCAGCGGTGATAGCCGTCTATCAGCAACTTCTATATTAAGTCCATTGTCAACCAAAAGGAGGAGTAACATGGCACGAGGTTATATGGATAAAATTCTATTCGTAAACCTATCCACCAGAGAAATCAAGACGGAGACACCCGACGAAAAACTGTACCGCGACTTTGTTGGGGGATACGGTGTTGGGGCAAGGATCGTCTTCAGCAGACAGAGGGCTGGGGTTGACCCTTTGGGCCCGGCAAATACCCTTGGTTTTATGACCGGACCTTTGACTGGAACCGATTTCCCTTTTGGTGGGAGATACACGGTATTCGTAGGGAAATCACCGCTAACTGGGGGTTGGGGGGATGCTAATTCAGGCGGCGACTTCGGCCCTTACCTGAAATTCAGCGGCTACGATGGCGTTTTCTTTACCGGAGCCTCAGAAAAACCGGTATACCTTTTTATTAAAGAAGGTAGAGCAGAGCTCAGAGATGCCATTCACCTCTGGGGAAAAGACACCGTCGAAACCGAGGACATACTTAAAAATGATTTAGGGAAAGAAGTAAGAGTTGCTTGTATCGGGCCTGCCGGAGAGAAGCTTTCGCTGATTTCCTGTGTCATAAACAACAAGGGAAGAGCAGCTGCTCGCTCTGGTGTGGGTGCCGTCATGGGATCGAAGAAATTAAAGGCAATCGCAGTCATCGGAACAGCTCAGATCCCTGTAGCCGACGGGGAGAAGGTCAAACAACTGAGGAAAGAGTATTTGGGTAAGTTCGGAGAGACAGCAAATTTGTTTAAACGGTTTGGCTCTTCTGGGATCACCGCCCAATTCGTTGAGACGGGTGAGTGCCCGGTGAAGAACTGGAGTGGCGTTGGCAGCAGAGACTTACCCAATGCCGGCCTGATCAGCGATGAGAGTGTTATAAACCTGCAAGAGAGGAAGTATGGCTGTTACCGCTGCCCTATTAGCTGCGGCGGGCATATGAAGGCGGGGACGGGGGAATATGAATATAGAGCGGGAGCTCATAAACCCGAGTATGAAACACTCGGTGCGTTTGGCGGGATGTGCCTCAATGATAACCTTGAGTCGATCATCATGGCGAATGAGATTTGCAATCGCTACAGTCTAGACACCATCTCTGCCGGCGCCACGATTGCTTTCGCTATGGAATGCTATGAGAAGGGGATCATTACCCAGAAGGATACAGGTGGTATTGAGCTGACATGGGGTAACCATAAAGCTATTGTGGCTATGACTGAAAAAATGGCTAAGAGGGAAGGTTTTGGCGATGTGCTGGCCGATGGTGTCAAGGTGGCAGCGGAGAGAATCAAGAAAGGGGCGGAAAGATACGCAATCCATATTCATGGGCAAGAGCCGGCGATGCATGACCCCAGAAGTACTCCCAGCTTTGCCACTGTCTATCAATCTGACGCAACACCCGGTCGCCATATGCAGGGTAGCTGCGCTCACTTTGAAATGGGCACATTTGAAGATTTTGAGTTTCCCCACTTTGGTGTCAAGATCCCTCATATAGAGAGGCCCGCTTTCAAGCACACCTACACTGGAAAGGGGAAATGGGAAGCTCTGTTTAGAAACCATAGCCATTTGGGCAATACTGCCGGAGCATGTCTTATCGCTGACCTGGGGCCTGGCATGGTGATGCCTGTTGATACGATACCTACCTTTCTTTCAGTTATTACTGGTTGGCAACGCTCCCCAGGGGAAATGCTTGGAATTGGCGAAAGGATATCAACTATCCGCCAAGCGATCAATGTCCGCGAGGGTTTGACGCCTAAGGACTTCAAGATGCCTGGACGGACGGTAGGAGATCCGCCCCTTAAGGAGGGGCCAACTGCTAATATCACCGTTGATGTTAACACGATGGTCGTTGAGTATTACAAAGCCATGGATTGGGACCTGGAGAGCGGAAAACCCAGCAAGAAGAAGCTACTGGAGCTGGGGCTGGAGGATGTAGCCCAGGAAATGTGGCCTTAACGGAGGAGAATTTAAGCGCAGATTCACGCTGGTCCTATTGGCTGCTTCTGAGCAGCCAATAGGGAGGCAGGTTTCAACAGGCAAACCTAAGATGCCGGATGTAATCTGTGTTTGTTGAATAGGCGATAGCAGAGAAACGGTTAAGACTGGGTTAACTTGTCAGGACGACCGGCTGCCTCACTTTTCTATGAAGAACCGCTGCTGCCCCACAACAAGGTCTTTTTTGTCAGTGATGAGGACTTGGACCGTACTCTCAACTTCTAATCTATTGGCGAAAAGCCCAGCCAAAAGCTGGGCTTTCTCATTTTATGACTGCGGAATTCCACCTTGAAAAATCAAATTTGTGTTGTGTGCAATAGTAAGTTGGACTCTTTTTTAGGCTGTATTTTTTACTTGACAAGGTAAAATGATTTCACGTAGAATAAATCCGAAATTGTAAAACTTGGTTCCACATAGTGGAACTCGCGTACAAATTCCTTGTGGGAAGAACAGATCTTATTCTGCTTATTAAGGAAAGGTCGCAGAAACGATTTAGGATTCCCCATCATCGATTGATGACTTAAGCAGATCTACCTATCCGCTGCATCGACATGCTTGAATATACTCTTCAATTTGTAATATCCGCCATCACCGAAGGGAGCATCTATGTGCTCATGGGATTAGGGTTGAT
Organism: Thermodesulfobacteriota bacterium; assembly: GCA_050014415.1. GTDB lineage: Bacteria > Desulfobacterota > BSN033 > BSN033 > UBA1163 > JBEKDJ01. The sequence continues at coordinate 29,520 of JBEKDJ010000070.1, forward strand.
GATGGTCTTTCAATCCACGGAGTGATGTACTTTGCGCAGGGGACCGCAGCGATGGTGGGAGGTGTCTGATTCAAACTCAGAATTGATGAACATATCCGCAAGTGTTTAGGAGTCTAGGGTGGAATATGGGAGGATCGATATGAAAATCAAGGCGGCAGTTCTAAGGGAGTTTAATAAACCTGTTAGTATTGAAGAAGTTAATTTGGCACCACCTAAGGAAAAGGAGGTTTTAGTCAAGACCGCATATACCGGTTTCTGTCATTCGGACCTGGGCTTCATAATAGGCAAAGTTAATTTTGGCTTACCCGGGGTGATTGGCCATGAGGCTGCGGGCGTGGTCGAAGATGTCGGGCCAGGTGTGACGTCAATCAAAAAAGGGGACCATGTGGTGGCGGCCTGGATGGTTCCCTGTGGGACCTGTCCTGAATGCGTAACCGGTCAGGGGTATATCTGCAGGAAGAGTATGGAGATATTTATGAAGGGTGTGCTCCCTGATGGGACATCGAGACTGACAGACTCGAAAGGCAAAATGCTATGTCATCAGACCTTCGTTTCAGGGTTTGCAGAATACATGGTTGTTCCTGAAGCAGGAGCCATTAAAATCAGAGATGACATGCCTTTAGACCAAGCCTGCTTTCTGGGGTGTTGCATGCCAACGGGGGTTGGGGCAGTGTACAATGTGGCAGGAGTTAAGCCAGGAGAGTCCGTGGCCATATGGGGAATGGGAGGCGTTGGACTCAATGTGGTAAGGGGTGCGAAATTAAGGAGTGCGAATCCCATCATCGGAGTGGATCTGGAGGGTAGTAAAGAGGCTATTGCGAGAGAATTTGGTGTCACGCATTTTATTAAAAGCAGTAAGCAAGATCCGGTGCCGATTATTCAAGAACTCACTGGAGGTGGGGCCAATTATTGTTTTGAGGTCACTGGTGATCCGGGTGCAGCGACCCAGGCTTCTTGGGCCCTGGGTCTTGGGGGAAAGATGATTCAAATTGGAATTGCTCCACCGACATCGCTGATAGGACTGCCGCTCACTTTTTTCGCCGCTCACTGTAAAGACCTTCGAGGTGTCCAGTATGGCAAAATTCATACTCATGTAGACATCCCAAGGTTTGCTGATATGGCGATGAAGGGGGATCTGATGCTGGATAAGTTGATCACTAAAAAGTTCAAGGTGGAGGAGATCAACGATGTTGTTGAGGCCATGAAGAACCGTAAAATCATAGGACGTTGGGTCTGTGACTGGAGCAAGAGCAAGTAGGTTTTCAGAACCCTGATCACTCATAGGATCGAAGATGTGGCGAAGGATGAAATCATCTGACAGGGGAAGAAGACTGCAGGATAACTCATAGAAGGGGATAGAGATGGAGATATTTGGAAAATATGATGTGGT
>JBEKDJ010000071.1:0-17725 GCA_050014415.1 Thermodesulfobacteriota bacterium
ACGGTATAAAAAAGAGTTTGAAAAAACATCGGTGGGATCATTGAAAGAGCACCTCTGGAACATGTCTGATCAGGAGATTGATGACCTTCTGAAGGAGTACGAAATCCCTTCCCCCGGGGAAAGGGAAAAACCGGGTTCATATATTCAGAACACACTCCGGACGAAGCTGGTGGAAAGCCGAAGGAGGAACGATGTCGTCCTGATCCCCATCGGATCAACAGAGAATCACGGTCTCCATACGGTCAGCGGCTTTGATACACTCCTTGTGACCCGGATCTCAGAAGCGGTTCGAAGGAAGACCAAGAAGATGGGACAACCCATTCACATCGCCTCTCCCATCGAATACGGTGTTCATCCTCCATGGCACCAGGGAATGTTTGGGACGGTCATGGTAAGCGACGATGCCTTTGAACAAAACATTATGCACATCATGTATGGACTCTGGAACGACGGCTTCCGGAAACAGATCCTTCTCAACAATCACGCCCAGCAGAATGAGATCGAGAAGGCGGTCAAACGTTTCATGAATACCTTTCAACTGCCCGGATTCTATCTGGCCTTGGAATGGCATCGGGCTGTACGGGAATTCTTTGAAACTTCGGACAAGGGCGGCTCTTTTGAGACAGCCTTCGTTCACGCCGACGAACAGGAGACCTCTCTTGGCCTCCTCATGTTTCCGGAATTTGTTCAGATGAAGGATGCCGTGGATACGAAGCGAATGGATACCTTCCGCTACCTCCCTGATGGCCATTTTGACAACTCAGTGGATGGTTTTGGAAGGCCAAGTACTTACAAACAGAGGGCTGGCGATAACCCCCTCGAGCTGGTGGCCACACCCGAGGGAGTGGTTGGAAAGGCTACCCTGGCATCTTCTCATAAGGCCAAGCGGGCCGTTGCGGCGATCTGCGAATACCTCGTCCTCCTTCAGGAGGAGATCCTCCAGACATGGCCTGCTGGAACGGTGCCTGAACCGGAGAAGATCACCTTTCGAACGAATAGAGAGATGGAGCCCTACCTGAAGGAACCCGGTTCACCCGGTTGGAAGTCGGTCTACAGCCTTCCAAGGATTGGACCTTATTGAGATGAAGCCTCAAAGGGCATTGTTCGAAAAGATTGGAGAGAAGTTACGCCTGGAGCGGATCGCTACCGAGATCAGGGATATGTCGATGGATAATATTACGAAGACGAAGTCGGGACATCCCGGCGGATCCCTCTCTGTGACCGATATTCTCACTGCCCTCTATTTCGGCAGGATCTATAATCCCCGGGAGGGCCGTTTGGAGAATGTCTTGAATTACGATCCGTGCGATCCCCTCTGGGAGGGACGGGACTGGGTCCTGATGAGCAAGGGGCATGCGGCACCAGCCCTGTATGCCACATTGGCGAAAGCCGGCTTCTTCGATTGTCAGGTCTTAAAGATCTATCGGAAAATCGACAGTCCCCTGGAAGGTCATCCGGCGATGTTTCAAGTCTTGGACGATGGGAAAGAACGGGGAACACGTGGCGTGGATTTCAGCACTGGATCGCTCGGCCACGGCTTCTCCGTGGCAGCAGGAATCGCCTTACACGCCAAGATCTATGGCTACGACTACGACGTGTATACTATTCTGGGTGATGGGGAACTGCAGGAAGGGATGCCATGGGAAGCCTGCATGACGATTGCCAACAAGGGACTCACCCGGCTCTGTGCCTTTGTCGATTATAATCACCTCCAGGTCGATGGATCCGTAGATGAGATTAACCAATTGGAGCCGTTGGAAAAGAAGTTTAAGGCCTTCAATTTGGAAGTGAGGTCCATTGATGGCCACGATTTTTACGAAATCCTCGATGTCCTGGCTTATTTCAAACTGAAACGGGCGACTCGTATGAAGCCCCTCATGGTCATTGCCAACACGATCAAGGGCAAGGGAGTCGAAGAGATCGAGGGAGATTTCAAGTATCATGCCGTCCCTCTTACTCTCGAACAGCTCGAGAAGGCATCCAAAGCCTTTCTTCATCGGATGGAGGAGATAGACCGGGAGCTGCCCAGGTATTCGCAACATACGCTTCTCACGAAGGAAATCGTAAAGACATCCCCTCCTCCCCTCCCGAACAATCTCAAGGAGATCATCTCGCGGAACCCACCAGGAGAGTATAATACTCCAACCGCGACTCGTATCGGTTATGGAAACTGCCTGACGAGACTCGGCGAATACAGCCGCCTCTTCGTCTTCAATGCAGACCTGGAGGGTGCGTGTGGAACCTCTGCCTTCTGCAAAAATTATCCGGAGCGTGCAGCGAATCTTAACGATCGCCGCTCGATCAACGTGGGTGTCCAGGAATGCAATATGATGTCCATGGCTGCGGGAATGGCGAGCTGTGGCAAAATCCCTGTCGTCAATACCTTCGGCATCTTCTCAACAGGGCGGGCATGGGAAATGGTCCGCCAGGATATCTCTTATCCTCGTCTCAATGTCAAGATCATTGGAAGCCACACGGGCATTGCCTTAGGTGAGTATGGCGTGAGCCATCAGGCAACCGAAGACGTCGGAGTCATGCGGTGCCTTCCCAACATGGTCGTCATTGAACCATCGGATGCGATTCAGGCGGACAGGCTTTTCGAGAAGGTTCTTCTTTATGATGGCCCTGTCTATTACCGGATAGGAAGAAACCCAACCCCCCTTGTCTACGTCAATGGCAACGACTTCGGGGTCGAACCGGTCCTCGACTTCGAGATTGGAAAGGGGGTTCTACTCAGGGAGGGTGAGGACTGGACGATCATTGCCTCCGGACCCGTGCTCTGTGAGGCCCTCAAGGTAGCCCAGATGGCCCGGGAGTCCGTCCAGGTGATCGATATGCCGACCATCGAGCCTGTGGATGAAGCCTTGATCGTCAAGGCAGCCACGAAGACAAAGCGAATTGCAACGGTTCAGGACCATTATAAGAACGGTGGGCTTAACGACGCTGTCTTGAGGGCGATTGCCAAACATCGGTTGCAGGTGGAGTTTCAGTCCATTGCCCTGAGCGGTTTCGGCGAGTCGGGGAGCCCAAAAGACCTTTATGAGAAATATGGTCTGTCCGCACCAAGGATCATGGAACGTCTCGGATTGACCCCCAGATCCTAACGCTTGGAGAATAGAATGTTTGAAGGCTGATCAAAAATATTCAGATGCAAGGCGCCCGAAATTCAGAGGAATGAGGCGTACATAGACGTACGCCGCAATGACGAGGAATGAAGGCAACGCCGCAGATGGATATTTTTCATCAGCCGATGAAAGGAGAAGGTATGAATGAAACGATTCCCAAGAAGATGACGGCTGCTGTCCTTTATGAGGACGGGAAAATCCGTTTAGAATCACTCAACACCCCTCAGCCGATGGAAGATGAGGTCCTTGCCAGAGTAAGGGCCGTGGCCATCTGCGGGACTGATCCAAAGATCATCAAAGGGGTTTACAAGGGGATGTGGCCGAAATCCTATCCTGCCATTATCGGCCATGAATGGGCAGGAGAGATCGTTCAGGTTGGTCCTTCTGTCAAGAGGGCGAGGGTTGGGGACCGGGTCGCAGGAGAACCCCACAAGGGATGCGGGTACTGCAGGATGTGCATGACAGGCCGATACAATCTCTGCGAGAACTATGGCAACTTGGAAGCCGGGCACCGCCACTACGGTTTCACGGCCCCAGGAGCTTATGCCCAATACATCGCCTGTTCTGAAAGGACCGTCCATCTCATTCCTGAATCGATTAGTTTCGAGGAGGCCACGAACGTCGATACAGCGGGGACAGCTCTCCATGGGGTGAAGAGGGGGAAGGTCCTTCCAGGTGAGGATGTGGCCGTGATCGGGCCGGGGGCAGTCGGCCTGATTTCCTTCCAGATTGCCAAGGCCCTGGGTGCAGGTAGGGTCTTTGTCATCGGTCGAAAGCACCGACTCCAGCTGGCCAAAGAGATGGGAGCCCTGCCGATCGACTTTGAGGCAGGGGATCCTGTAAAACAGGTAAAGGATCAGACCGGAGGCCGGGGAGTCGACGTGGCCATCGATTGCGCGGGAACTGTGGAAACGGTTCAGCAGGCCGTGGCCATGACGAAGCGGGGAGGCCGGGCGGTGATCAACGGTTTTCCTCCGGCACCAGTCGAGCTGCCGGTGACACAGATGGTCCTTGACGAAAAGGATCTATTGGGGGTCCGTGCGGACCCGAATACCTGCGAAGAGGTTATTCCTTTAATGGCCAATGGCTCGATCAAGATCAAGCCTATGATCTCCCATGTCTTTCCTCTCGAAGAGTTTGAAAAGGCACTGAAGGTTTTCACGGAGAGGCTCGAGAAGGCAGTGAAAGTAATCGTCAAGCCTTAATCTTTGGAGAATATCCACTAGAGGATCTATTAAAAAGGCCCAACCTTTTGATTCATCCACGGCTAAAGGCCGTGGTCTTCTGCGTAGGCGGATAAATAGAAACGCCCCCTTTTCGCAACCCATACATTCATAAAACCAATAGGCAAGCCAGACCCCAATTGGCTTTTCCCAAGGCCATCGCAGACCCTCTTCGTGATTCGCCCACACATCCACCTCTTGATTCACCAAATCCAGTTTAGCCCTTTCCACCGTCCACGTTGGTTCTATCCCAAGAAGGTAACGGTTAAGTTCCGTATCTTGTACGGCTCCAGTCCTCTTGGAGTCATTGTACTCTACCAAATCACCCACTGAAAAGTCAGATGAACCTAAAGTTATTAAAGAGATGCAATTAGAATTAGTAAAGGGAAAAATAGTAATATGAGGACCTGCCCTCCCCGCTGCTGCGCCTGGCGAAACATCTGCATTAGATGAAATGTCATTCGCTATAAAGTATAGACATGACCCTGCAATTAAGAAATATGCTCTTGAAATGCGTAGATATTTCAGTGACCAGTTAGATATCAGTGGATTACGTAAAGAGTTTTCTAAGAGTCCGTATATTAAAGGGAAAGTTATCGTATTTGAAAGGGTTAATGAGAAACTGGAAACACATGAAGTGCAAAGATGGATCCCACACGAATTATCCCCCTCGACCGTGGAGGACGTTGGAACCATAATGCTCATTGAGCCCCACAAAACATATTATGGTGAATATAGTGAGAATCCATTAGGATTATCTCCTACATATCGCGCATATGTTGTTGTTTGGGATGTAATAGTGGACAGAATAAGAAGGACAATAATCTTCAAAAAGACATTTGAAGGAGAGAAGCCACCGTCATCTCTTTCCCGTTTTTTTAGCGGTGACAATCCAATTAAAAAACCTAGTAGGCTTGGTATTGGTGTCGTTAGAATATCCGGCAATATCTGTTTTGAAGAATCCGATGGTGTATGGGAGATAATAAGCAGACCGTATCTCGAAGAGCTTAAGAAGTTTATAAATAGCCTTCCTATAAAATAATCAAACCTCCACAGCAAAAAATCGAATTTTTGGGTTAGCGCTTGACACAGGGGGACTTAATAGAGCAGGTGATTGGAAAGAATATTCTGCCCGCACCGACAGATAACACTGGCCAAAAGATTACCCTTGAAATACTATTGCACTTCTTTTGGCCTTAAATGTTAACTGAAATCTGACGCAAAGGGAAAAACAGAGGTCTTAAATAATATCGTCCAAATTCCGTGAGCCGTGAACGACACGATGAATTTCAACGGTTTTGCCACGAATCATATAGAATACAAGGTAGGTTTCAATGACAAGGATTCGATAGCCTGAATTCTTGAGTTTTTCGTCACGTGGCATGCGACCCAGGAATGGGTGTGTTTTGAGTTTGCCGATACGCTGATCGAGTTTTTCAACAAATGCTGCTGCATTTGCTGGACTGTCATTTGCGATCCAGTCGAATATTGAAACAAGGTCGTCAACGGCAACAGGAAGGTAATGAAGCGAGTACTTATTTCCCATGCAAGCGCTGCCTAAGCCTTTTCATCACTTGCGTATGCGTAAACCCTTTTTCCCCTGCCGCAGCTTGGGCTTGAGCAACAGCGAGTTTTCCAAAAAGCTCCACCCTTGCTTTGAGTCTTTCATAATGCTGAATGCTCATCACAACAAGATCGCCTTCACCATTCGTTGTCAAATAAACAGGCTCGTCTTGTTCATGGCACAGGGAGGCTATGTCTCTCGTTCGGTTGCGTAGGCTTGAAATGGATTTTATGATTGGCATAGTTTCCTCCCTGAGAAGCTGCTTTTACCATTTGTACTTCATATTATAACTTAATTATGATAAAATCAAGTACGAATTTGCGGCACCCTGCAGATAACAACAGGCTAAGAGATTAACATCCAAATCCCGCTATCGGCGGGACTTCTTTTAGCCTTGAAGGTCGTGCGCAAGCCTGAGCTAAATTATTTTGAAGAACATATTGAAAGGAAATGCAAAAATGAATGAAAAACTTCAAATGATTGAATTAAATCCAAATAATATACTTGAATATGGTGTTTGCGGATATAAAAATATCAAAAAGGAAGGATATCCAGAGAAAATAGCCTGGATGAAAAAAAGATTCACAGAAGGCTTGAAATTAAAAATCATATACTCAGAGAAGGATAGAGTTCAAGGAATGATTGAATATATTCCAGGGGAATATTGCTGAAGACCTGTTGAAGCAAACCAATATATGTTCATTCATTGTATATTTGTTGGCTTTAAAAAGATATACAAGGATAAGGGTTATGGTTCATTATTATTACATGAGTGTATAAATGATGCAAAAGGAAAAAGAATGCGAGGTGTCGCCGTTGTAACTCGTAAGGGAGCATTCATGGCAAGTAATGATTTGTTTATAAAACATGGTTTCGAAGTAGTTGATTCGGCATCTCCTGATTTTGAATTACTTGTTTATAGATTCAACACAAAATCCCCTGCTCCTTCATTTAATGGGAATTGGGAGAATAGAATTAGATCTTATAGTAAAGGGCTTACAATCATTAGAGCGGATCAGTGTCCTTATACGGTTAAGAATGTAAATGAAATATGTGAAACAGCAAAGAACAGATATAAAGCAAACCCTACAGTGATAACTTTAGAAAACTGTAAAGAGGCACAAAATAGTCCTGCCCCGTTTGGCACTTTCTGTATACTTTATGATGGAGCCATTATTGCTGAGCATCCTATTTCAAATACAAGATTTAAAAACATAATGAGTAAGATTGTAAAATAAGAATGGCTCAGGCTAGAGCACAACACAGAATATACGCTTCGTTTGCTCAACCTTTGGCAAAACTTCGTGTATGCCGGCAACGTTAGCCAAAATGCCCGTGAAGGACACTTCGCTCACCCGCTAGCCGATGAGCAGTCATCGGCTGGTGTCTGGTGTATGAGCGAAGCCGACACCGCTTATCTAGTGGCTAACGGCTTCGCAAGAAGTGTCTTTCGAATTAGGAATTAGGGGATGGAGACGTGGGGATGGACACCTCAGCCGCCGGGATGGCAACCAGGAAGGAGGAGTCAATCAAGAAAATTCGTGAACTCCCTCGCCATCTGTGCAATCCCTAACCGATGTAATCAGAGATTTCAGAACGTTTTCAAGAATCTTAGTACAGACGCATAAATTGGCGTCACCCCCGCCCTTACCCTCCCCGCTTGAGGGGAGGGATGGGGGGGGATAAAGATTTCTTGCGTTTGTTTTGGTTACATCTTACGAGCAGGAGAGAAGATCACTCCTATTCTGTAAGTCTCACCACCCAGAACTTTAAAGGAGTGGGTAGCGCCTTTCGGGACCCAGAGTGCACAACCCGGTTCCATGAGGAACTCTTCTCCATCCACCTTCGCGAGAGCCCTTCCGGAGATACAATAAAATCCATGCTCTTCATTCGCGTGTACATCATCTTGGGCAGTACCGCCCGCTCTGATCTCCGTGATGTGGAATTCGAAATTCGCACCACATGACTTTGTGGATATCAGAGGAAAGGAATTGGTCTGGGTATGTTTCGGGGGATCTACTACATGTTGAACCTTCTCGTCAACCTTAAACATCTTTCCCTTTGGCATAGCTTTGTTCCTCCTTTTTCTGCTGCATCATTGCAGCGGTTTGTTTTTCGGCCATTTTACCACTGACGAAAAGACTAAGCAACAAGGCCTCGAACAGATGACTCATCACGGGGTAACATGTTCCGTTACGTCCCTCTCTATCTTATCTCATCTTTTTCGGGAGATGGATTGCCTCTCTCAGGGCATCGAGGGAAGCTTCTGCAATGGCCTCTGTCAGTGTGGGATGAGCCTGGGTCGTTTTCCCCATCTCTTCAGCAGTCGTTTCCAGGGCCATGGCAAGGACCGGACCTCCGATTAAGTCGGTTGCACGATCTCCCAAGATATGAACCCCCACCACCTGGCCCAAATCCTTGTCAGCGATCACTTTAACGAAACCTTCCGAATCGTCCATTGCCAACGCCCTTCCATTCGACTGAAAGGGATATCGCCCAACTGAGATTTGGAGCCCTTTCTCCTTCGCTTGCTTCTCGGTCATTCCAACTGAAGCCACCTCAGGAAAGGTATAGACACAGTTCGGAATGATGGAATAATCGACGCGAGTCTCGCGGCCCGAGACATTTTCAGCAGCCACAATGCCTTCTGCCGATGCCTTATGAGCGAGCATCTGCCGACCGGTCACATCACCGATGGCATAGATTCCCGGGGCACTCGTTTCCATCTTCTCATTCACCTTGATGAACTTTCCATTGAAGGCGACGTTGATCTTTTCTAACCCAAGGTTATCCGTATAGGGGGAACGCCCCACAGCCATCAGGGCCTTCTCTGCGCTATGAAGGACCTCTTTTCCTTCTTTATTGACCACCGTAACTTCTGCACGGCCTTTCCTCACCCTGGCCTTTTTAACCCTTGTCTCCGTATGAATCTGAATGTCTTTTTTCTTCAGTAAAGTGGTCAGACCACGAATAATCTCTTCATCTTCGGTGGAAATAATCCCAGGAAGCATCTCGATGACCGTGACTTTTGATCCGAGGCTGTTGAAAAGACAGGCAAACTCCATCCCGATGACCCCACCTCCAATAATGATGAGTTCCTTGGGGATCGACGTGATTTCGAGCATCTCCGTGCTCGTCAGGATCACTTGACCATCGATATCAACATTTGGAATTTGTGCTGAAACAGAACCTGTTGCAATGATGATTCTTTGGCTTCTGAATTGTTCCCTTCCCTTCTCGCCTTCAACTTCGATCGTCGTTCGATCGATGAATTTGGCATTCCCCTGGGAGAAGGTGATCCCATTGTTGCGGATGAGGAACTGGACGCCCGTCACCATTCTTTTTACCACCTCGCTCTTCCTCAAGAGCAACTGCTTCACGTCAACTCGGAGGCCCTCCGTCTTCAGTACGGAGGAGCGCTTGGCACGATCATAGAGTTCTGCATCGGCAAGCATTGCCTTCGTTGGAATGCAGCCTCGATTGACGCAAGTGCCTCCCAATTGATCCTTTTCGATCAGCAAGGCCTTTGCCCCAAGCTGGGCTGCTCGGATGGCAGCGACGTACCCACCCGGTCCACCTCCGATGACAATGATATCAAATGATCTTGGGCTGTTCATTCTTATTCCAAACCTCACCCTCACCCGTACCCTCTCCCGTCAATGGAGAGGGAGATATTGGAAATAAAATTCATCGATCTCAGTAGCCCAACACAAAGGTATAAGATGGCTTTTCCAGTTTATTCTTAAGACTCTGGAGGAATTGAGCAGCCACCGCGCCGTCGATGATACGGTGATCGACTGACAACCCCTGCCTCATCATCCTGCGGATGACGACCTGCCCGTTTCTCACCACAGGCCTTTCTTCCACCTTGCCCAGTGTGAGGATGCCACTTTGAGGGGGGTTGAGAATGGCCGTGAAGAAGGTGATATCAAACTGGGCAAGGCTCGAGATGGTAAAAGTCCCCCTCTCCATCTCTTCGATGGTGAGTTTGGCTTGGCGGGCTCGTTCAATCAAGTCTGCTCGATATCGGGCGATCTCCCCAAGGCCTAATTGATCTGCCATCGGGATAGCAGGGACGATCAGTCCATCCTCCATGGCTACAGCCAGACCTACGTTGATCTCTGGAAAGATACGGATCTCTTCCCCCGATACCATGGAGTTGACAATCGGATACTCTCGCAGAGTGAGGGCCACGGCTTTGATCAGAAAGTCGTTGATCGAAATCCGGATCCCTTCATCCTTCTCAAATTCACTCACGATCTCTTCCCTCAGGGCAAGAAGCTTCTCCATATCTACATCGTTAAAAAAATAGATATGGGGGGCAGTAAATTTCGATTGAGCCATCTTCTTAGCAATGACCTTCCGCATGGAGTTCATGCGAATGACTTGCCCAAGCTGGTATTTGGGAACCGATGGAGGTTTGACCCCATCGGGTACAGGCCTGGGTTCAGACGGTTTGACGCCTGCCCTCACTTCCATCACATCTGCCTTCATCACCCGGCCTGAAATTCCAGTACCTTTGATCGAAGCAAGGGGAATCCCCTCTCTCTCTGCCAGCTTTCGAGCCGTGGGCGTAATCAGAATCTTCGGCCCAGGTTGGAACCCTCTTGCTGAAAACGCCTCCACATCTCTCAAAAGGATGGTCCCCCCGGGTCCTGATCCCCTAATGGAAAGAAGATCGATTCCCTTCTGTTTAGCCAATTGGCGCGCTGCGGGCGGTGCCTTGATCTCAGTAGCCCCGGGTGAAACCATTACAGAAGGCTCTTGAATCTGGGGGGAGACGGGTATTTCCTTTTTCTCTTCTTTCCCCTCCGGCTTCGGGACCGCAATCGTAAGGTATTTCTCAGGGAGAGACTCTGCTTGACCTGTGATCACTGCGACTACGGTCAGGATTGGAACCTCTACGCCTTCAGGGATCAAGATTTTTCTAAGAATTCCCGAAGCAGGAGACTCCACTTCAGTGGTCACCTTGTCTGCCTCAACTTCATATAGGGACTCTCCTTTTTTCACAGCATCCCCTTCTCTCATGATCCACTTGAGGATAGTCCCCTTCTCAACCGTCAGACCCAGCGCCGGCAATACTACTTCGACAGCCATGATTCACCCCGTTAGAAAGCCCCACCATTCATGGCGGGGATAATTCAAATATACCTTCAATTCCCCATAGAAAGGGCGAGGTCAAAGCCCCGTCCTTTCTAGCGGGGTTCACTCCTATGCATATTCCAAGACTTTGCGGACTGCTTTCCTGATCCCCTCCTCGTTCGGGATATAGAATTCCTTTTCCAGAACGGGGGAATAAGGAACAGGCACATGAGGCGCAGTCACCTTCAAAATGGGTGCTTGGATGTATCCTACCGCTTCCTCCGCAATAATCGAGGCCACTTCACTCCCGAAGTTTCCAACCCGGTTCCCCTCATCCACAATGATCATCTTCCCCGTCTTCTTGAAAGAGTCGATGATCGTCTCCTTGTCCAGCGGGCAGAGGGTCCTTGGATCGATGACCTCAATCCCAATGCCTTCAGCCTCCATCTCATTGGCAACGGTGAGGGCCTTGTGAACCATTCGCATGGTGGCCACAATCGTGATATCCTTTCCATCGTGACGGATGGCAGCCTTCCCGAAGGGAACGGTATAATAACCTTCGGGCACCTCTCCCTTCATGTTATACATCATCTTATCTTCGATAAAGAGTACAGGGTTTTCATCTTCAATGGCTGTGAACAGCAGCCCTTTGACATCGTGAGGCGTTCCCGGGATGGCTATCTTGATCCCAGGAAAGTGCATGATGGCCGCGTGGGTCGCCTGCGCATGGTGAGCAGCGCCTCCCCGGCCTGCCCCGCAGGTGGTGCGAATGACCAATGGAATCTTCATCCTGCCGCCGAACATATAACGCATCTTGGCGGCCTGATTGACGAGTTGGTCCATGCAGACAGGTAGAAAGTCGATATTCATGATCTCCACAACAGGATGCATGCCCACAATGGCCGATCCGATACCCGCGCCGAGGATGGCAGATTCTGAGATAGGGCTGTCCATCACCCGATCTTCTCCATATTTATTCATTAGCCCCTGGGTCGCTTGAAAAAGGCCCCCGTAATACCCAATATCCTCACCCAGCAGAAAAATCTTCGGGTCTTTCTCCATGGCGATATCCAAAGCCTCCACAACAGCCTCTCGAAATGTTATTTCCCGCATTTGGCTCTTCTCCTCCTTTATGCAAACAGGTCTTCCAGGGCCTCCTCAGGTTTGGGAAACGGAGATTCCATGGCATAGACAAAGGCCTCTTCAACCCTGCGTTCCACATCCTCTTCGATCTCGTCAATCTCTTTCTTCTTGGCAATCTTCTCCTTGAGAAGCTTCTGTTTGAAGGAATCGATGGGACAGCGCATCCTCCAGTCAGCCATCTCTTCTTTCGTCCGGTATCGTAGACCCAGATTAGGGTCTCCTTCATGGTGCCCCCTGAACCGATAGGTCTTGCACTCGACCAGAGTAGGCCCTTTCCCCGATTTCGCCCTTTTCACAGCTTCTTTGACCGCCTCGTATACTGCCAGTACATCCATGCCGTCAACGACCACTCCAGGCATCGCGTAACCGGCCGCCCGGACCGCAATGTCTTTAATGGCCTGATGGCGATGTTGGGCTACAGAGATCCCGTAAAGGTTGTTCTCGCAGACGAAGATGACAGGAACCTTATGAAGGGATGCAAAGTTCATCGCCTCGTGGGTAGCTCCTTCGTTGGACGCTCCATCTCCGAAGAAACAGATGACGACCCGATCGAGGTTCTGTTTCTTAATCCCCAAGGCCGCGCCGACGGCAATAGGGCTACCGCTGCCTACGATACCCATGGCACCTAAGATTCCTTTATCAAAGGCGGCGATGTGCATCGAGCCTCCCTTCCCCTTACAATAGCCTGTCTTTTTACCAAAGAGCTCAGCCATCATCGGCTTCAGTTCGCCCCCCTTGGCAATGCAATGTCCATGGCCCCGATGAGTGCTGGTGATGTAATCTTCATCGGTCAGGTTCATGCATGCTCCGACAGCCACTGCCTCTTCACCGATATAGAGATGGGCGAGTCCTGGCACAGCACCCCGCGCATACTGATCGACCACCTTCTCTTCAAAATACCGTATCTCCAGCATCTTCTTGAGCATTTCCAGTAACAGGTTTTTTGATACTTTCATCCAAAGTCTCCTTCTGGTCCTTCAATCCGATAACAGCATTTCACCAAACAACCAAAGGAGGAGGTTTGAGAGAACCTCCCCCTTTTCTAACCTCAAATCCATTCCAGGTGCCCCTCACCCTTGCCCTCTCCCCGTCGGGGAAAAGGAGGGCTCAGGGCGCATTAGTTGAATTTCAAGTATTTTTGATTAAGACTTAAAAGGATCCTTAACTCCAGCCAGCTCTTCCATGAGTAAGATCAGCGCGGAGAAATCGAGATCACCACGGCCGGTTGCCTTCAGCGTACCCAGGAACTGCCGGACCAGGCCGATGGTCGGCATGGCTACACCCAGCCGGGACCCCGTATTCAGGGCCAGGTCAAAATCCTTAGCCATTAATGATGCGGTGAAAGCCGGTTTAAAACTTCGTTCTCCGATCGGACCCGCCTTGTAATTCACAAGGGGGGAACCGACCACACTGGCGCTGATGATCTCGAGCATCTGTTTCCACTCAAGGCCAGCTTTCTTGCCGAAGGTCAATGCCTCTGCCAACATCTGAAGGGTTGTGCCCACCATCATGTTGAGGACAAGTTTCAGATAACGGGCTTCATCTCCCGTGCCCACATGAAAAATCTTCTGGCCCATGGTCGAAAAGACCTTCTGACACCGATCGAAGGCCCCTTTATCTCCGGAGGCCAGGATGGTCAATGTCCCCTGAGAAGCCAAGACCGTTGATCCAGAAACCGGGGCTCGTAGCATCTTGGTGCCTTTTGCCTCCACGGCCTTCGCGACACGGCTCGAGGCCTCCGGATCCACGGTCGACATATCGATGAAGACACTGCCAGACTTGGCCCCTGCCAAGATCCCGGATTCTCCAAAGGTGATGGCCTCCAGTGCAGGACCGTCGGCGATCATTGAGATAAAGATCTCCGATTGAGCTGCCACCTCTTTTGGAGAGCCGGCCACCTTTGCACCTTTTTGGGCAAGATCCGCCGTCTTGCCAGAAGTTCTGTTCCAAACCGTAAGCGGGAACCCGCCAGCCAGAATCCGGCCTGCCATAGGCTGTCCCATCGTCCCTAATCCAATAAACCCTACCTTTTCACTCATAGTCACGCTCCCTCCTTTCTCTTAGTTTTGACCGATCGTCAATAGGCCATCGTTCCCGGGAGGCCGCAGGAGATAAGCTCTTCAACGGGATATTTGAAGATCCGCTCACATCCATCCTTTGTGACCACGACCTCCTCCTCAATCCTCGCCGCACCTTTCCCATCTGCTGAGGGGCAATAGGTCTCCAGGGCAAAGACCATCCCTTCTCTGATGGGATACGGTTTTTCTAACGAAAATAACCTTGAGATCACCGGTTTCTCCCAGATGCTCATGCCAACCCCATGACCGAACTGAAGGAGAAAGGCCTCGTCTTCTGTCTTCAGACCAAATTTATCCGGGGCGGGCCACACCTTAGCTACGTCACCCGTGGTCGCTCCCGGTTTGACCGCATCGATTGAGTCTTTCAGCCATTTCCAGGCATTCTCATACGCTTTCAATTGCTCTCGGGTGGCCTTTCCGCAGACGAAGGTGCGATAGTAACAGGTGCGGTAGCCCATGTAGGAATGCATGATATCCAGGAAGACCATGTCTCCCGGCCGGATGATCCGATCTGAAAAAGTATGTGGATGGGGTTGTCCGCGAGGTCCTGATACGCTGTTGACACACTCCACCAGCTCGGAGCCGAGTGTAAAAAGAACATGATTGGCAACGGCTACGAGATCGTTCTCCCTCTTCCCGGGACGAATACTTCGAACCACCTCTTCATAGGCCGCGTCCACCATTGCTGCGGAGGTTCTCAACAACTCGATTTCATCTTTGGTCTTGACGATCCGAGCCTCCAGCATAACCTCTTGGCCGTCGACAATTTCCAGCCCTTTCTTTTCCAACGCCCGGATCAGAGGAATATCGGCAATATCCATTCCTACTGGTTTTTTCTCCACGCCATGATCTTTGAGCCGTTTGAATACGTCTTGCGCAACCTTTTCGACACTACCGGTTTCGGGCGGGATGGCACCCCGCATCGACCCGACGGCAGGAAAGATCCGGTCTGCAATCCACGGGCACGAAATCTTTTTGGCCGGCGTAGCCGGATCGAAAAGGAGGGGCTCTCCGCCTCTGGGCAGGATACAATAGCGATTCATCTTATTCCGGCACCACTCTCCGATATGGGTGCCGGTGATGTAGCGAACGTTATCAAAGTCGTAACAGACCAGCGATCCGAGATCGCTTGCCTTCAAAGCGGCCTTCGCCTTTTCCAGCCTTTCCCTGCGCAGGCGGTCGAAGTTCACCCTCTCTTCGAAATCGACTCCCATCGTACCGTATCTCATCCTTCTTCTCCTTTCCGATCTCTGTCATCCTGTTCACCCTCAGAAGGAAGGTGGGGTAACACACCAGATGCTGATTGCCGAAACCTTCCCCACATTCCTCACCTGGTGGGGAATCTCACAACTGAAGGTGATACTATCGTCCTTCTCAAGCGTATAAATGGAACTTCCGATCTGGATCTCCAATTTCCCTTTCAAGACTAAAGCGCATTCCTCACCCCGATGGGAATAGGGCTTGGTCCCGGTACTGGCCCCCACCTCATAGATGGCCAGTAGAAACTCAATCTTGCCTTGCAGATTCTTGGAGAGGAGATGATAGGTAACCCCAGGGCAGGGATGAAGGATCTTCCTTTCGTTCTTCCTGACAATGGGCGAGAAGCTGTCCGGCAGTGCCTCCTGACCCTCGTCATTAAAGAAGAGGGCGATCGAAATACCCAGGGCGTCTGAGATCTTTTTCAGCGAGCTGATGGAGGGAGCAGCCACTCCTCGTTCCACCTGGCTGATGAGACTGGCCGTCACCCCGACTCTCTGAGAGAATTCTTTCAATGTGATCCCCTGATGTTTTCTCAGTTCCCGGATCTTCAGGCCGATCGACTTCATCTCTCTCTCGATAGAAGGCTCATCCTCCTTATCATAAGGATAGAAGGATGAGGAACAGGTTTTTAGAGACCCTATTATGAAGATGCAATCCCATGTCAAATGAGCAGAGGCCATTCCGAGAAGTCTGCTTTCCTGGTGGATGAGCGATTGACGTCTCGTTTAAATATTATTTTAGTTCATGCCAACTTTAAACAAATATTTAATTTTTGTCAAGTCGGAAAAAAGTCCTCTTAAGAAGAAGCTCTTTTCTCATTTAACAGACGCGAGACGTTAACCTGCACGGGCGTTGGCAAGAAATCTCCCTCCAAAACAAGGCTCTGCCATTCGGGTTCCACTTGAAAAGAATCTCGAAATGAGAGATATTTGATGCAAGATTTTTTCAGTCACTTTTCACTCCAGGAGGCACCATGCAAGGCTTCTTTAACAGAATCATGAGGATCCATCTCAAGACACAGACCTATCGGGAAGAAACTCTCCCTGATTCAGTTCTTGAAACTCATCTGGGGGGCAAGGGATTAGGTACTTACCTCCTCATGAGAGAGAATCCTCCGAGGGTTGATCCCCTCTCCCCAAAAAACAAACTCATTTTTTGTACCGGCCCGATCACCGATACCCGAATCTATGGCTCCTGCCGGCACGGTGTCTTCACCAAATCGCCTCTGACTGGGATCTTCTCCGAATCCTACTCCGGAGGCAAAGTGGCAGAACCGATGAGCCGGACCGGGTATGATGCCTTTATTTTCGACGAGGCATCCACGGAACCGGTCTGGGTCGAGGTCTCTGATGAGAAGGTGATATTCCACAGGGCAGAGGACCTTTGGGGAAAGGATACTTATGTCACAGAGGATGAAGTCTTGAAAAGGGTGAATCAAAAAGGTGCGGGTGCTCTGGTTATTGGTCCCGCGGGTGAAAATCTCGTCCGATATGCCGTCATCGAAAACGACTATTGGCGATCCCTCGGAAGGACTGGAGTCGGCGCCGTGATGGGCTCAAAGAAGATGAAGGCGATTGTCTTTCACGGGAAGAAGAAAAAGGAGATTGCTAATCCTGATCGGCTGGAGCAGTTCGCAAAAGAGACTCTGGAACGAGGCAAAGATAGTCCTGGGGCACAAAATTATAGGAGGATGGGGACTCCCCAATTGGTGGCATTAACCAATGCGGTCGGAGCCTTTCCCTCAAAATACTGGCACCTTGGGACTTTTGAGGGATGGGAAAAGATCAGTGCAGAAGCCCTCCTCGAACGGTGTCAGGTCAGACCCACTGCTTGTCTTCGCTGCTTTATGGCCTGCGGAGACTTAAGTGAGGTTAAAGAAGGGAGACACAAAGGGCTAAAAATCGAAGGACCGGAATATGAAACGATCTATGCCTTTGGTGGCCTCTGTATGATTCGTGAGATCGAAGAGATCGCTTATCTCAATGATATCTGTGACCGTCTGGGCATGGATACCATCTCTGCCGGGAGTCTCTGCGCCTTTGCCATTGAAGCATCGGAGATGGGTCGGATCAAGGAAAAGATCGATTGGGGTGAAGTGGATAAGATTGCAGAACTCCTCCATGATATCGCATCAAGAAAAGGAATCGGTGCCATCCTGTCAGAAGGAATTCGCCATGCTGCAAAAACCTGGGATATGGAAGAGGTAGCCATCCATGTGAAGGGCCTTGACCCTGCCGGTTATGATCCAAG
>JBEKDJ010000072.1:0-17585 GCA_050014415.1 Thermodesulfobacteriota bacterium
GACGACCCATTCGATTTGATCGACCCTGGCTCCGAAATTCGCCATGATCTTGGGCAGGGCAACATTGACGATGTTATTGTCCAGGATGGCCATGAAGCTGGAGAGGATGACGACGATGAGGACAGACCATTTTCGTTGTTGGGTTTCTTGGGGAGGTTGTCTTTCCATTCTTAGAACAATTCGGTTTATGAACTTGCTTCGATCGTTGCCACGACCATCATCCCCGGTTTGAGCAGGTTCTCCGGGTCTTTCACAAAAATTCTTACTGGAAGTCGGTGGGCGATTTTGATGAAGTTACCGGAAGGGTTGTCGGATGGAAGTAGGGCAAATTCAGATATGGCCGCTGCGCCCACGGATTCAACCTTGGCTTCGAAGCTCTTGCCCGGAAACGCATCGGCTTCGATGTTCACTCTCGCTCCCTTGCGGACCCTTCGTACTTTCGTTTCTTCTACATTCGCCACAATCCATTTGTCTCCCGGATCATTCACGACCAAAATCGTTTGGCCTGGCTGGACCATTTGCCCCTCTTCAGCCAGCCTCTTTGAGATCACCCCGCGGATGGGGCTAACCATTGTCGTCTCTTGGGAACGGATTTCGGTAAGCTGATAAGCGGCTTCTGCTTCTTTCACTCTGGCCTTAAGGAGCTCAATATTTCTTTCCTGAAGAAGAATCTGCTTCTTTTCCGTTTCTGCCAAGTTCAGATTGATTCGTCCTTTCTCCAAAACCTGTTCAGCTACACGGATATTCTGTTGCTTTAAAGTGATCGACCGCTGGTTGGCTTTGGCCAGTTCAAGTTCGGAAAGCGCCTCTCGCTCATTTTCCAGCGCCACCTCGTACTTGCTTTTAGCCACCTGCCAGGCTGTCTCCGAGGCATCCCGGGAATTTTCCGGTACTAATCCTTCTTGGAAAAGTGTTTCAGTCCGGGCAAATTCCTTTCTGGCGGTTTCCATCGTGGCTCTGGCCTCTGCTATCTTGGCTAAGGTCGCCCTGTAACTGGCTTGGGCGTGTTCGATCTCTTTATTGACACGATCAACCTGAAGGGTGGCATCATCCTCTGCGAAGTTAACCCCCACCTGGGCCTCTTGTGAGGAAGCCCGCGCAGTATCGATCCCCTGAGATACTCGCTCTTTAGTTAAGGAAAGCTGGGTAATGGCCTTGGATAGCTCTTGTTTAGCTATTTCCAGATTGGCGGAAGCCTGTGCCTGGGCTGCGGTGTAATCCCTCTTTTCGATTTCGACAAGGACCTGCCCCGCCTGGACAGAATCCCCTTCTTCGACCAGGAGCCGGATGATCCTTCCCGGAACTTTCGCACTCAGGTTGATCAGACTCCCCTTGACCTGAGCATCGTCGATGGAGACATAGTGCCAGCGAAAGATCAGCCATCGTACGCCAAAATAGATACCTAGACCCAAGGCAAGGATCACTAACAACAGAAACAGAGTCCTTCTCCAGGGCCCATTCAGCGAATCTGCAATCTTCGGCATGATCTCTCCGTCATCTATCCTTAATGTTGTATTGAATCCGTTTGAGAATTCCTTTCTTGATTCACCCCTTCAGAAAGTCCCGCCGATCTCGACCGGGATGTTGAAAGAAAATACCAATTCATTATGATGAGTGGGATTGGAGTCCCGTCCTTTCTAACGGGGCTAACCGGCGGATGTGTTTAAAAAAGAACTGGGTTCTCCTTATGGCTTCAGGCTTCGCACCGTACACTCAATATTAAGGTATGTCATTTTTGAAAGTCAACCCTTCGACTTTCCTTTGCCCGCTGCCTTCGTGGTGGCAAGACGGCCTCAAAGTGATTCATCTCGCGAAATCCTTTTTGCTCCCATACGCATGGGGATTACAACCGCGGCCCCACAAAGAACGAGAACAATGGAAAACGACCCCACGAGCCAAAGCCATTGGAGCATACCAAGGCCAACGCCTCGAATCCCTGTCATAAAGATATTATAAACAGGTCCGGCCTCAAGTATGATCACAAGTCCAATAAAGCCTATGCTGATAGTCATATAAATCAGACCGCCCAAGCTGGTGACCGACTGAGCTGGATTCTCAGAATGAAAATCCGGGTAGATCGCACCCAGGCCTAAGCCCATGGAAATAATGCCCGGGACCATGAAAAAGGTTGTAAGCACTGAAAGGATCATCATAAAGGGGGTCACATGGAGAAGCATATTCGTAGCAACAATCAAAACTTCGGAAAGAAGAAGGAGCGGGAGAAGATAGACGAAAAACTTGATCCAGAGAAACGTCCGAATCGGCACCGGTGAAGATTTTACGATCCAGAAGGCATCCCCTTCCATACTGACGGCAGGAAAGACAAATCGCGCCGCGACGGCAGTCAAGACAAAGGCAGCCAATCCCATGTTCAGAAACGAGATGAGGTTTTGAAGATATTCGATTTTAATGGCAGATTTTTCCAAAGGCAGGACAGAGAAGTTGTAGAGGTAGATGACAATCAGGGCCACGATAAGGAATATCTGTGACCATTGGGTCTGGTCCCGGAAAAAGGTCTTTATCTCTTTTACGGCGAAGGCCCTGGCAGGGCCAGGAAGGGGACTGAAGAAGAAGTCAGATCCAAGCTTCTTAGAGCCGAGAAATGAAAAAAACCTGCCGGCCGCTGTCTGTGCCTTTGAAAAACCTTTGAAGTAGATTGCGCCGGAAACCCAGGTGATAACGAAGATCATTGTGCTGGCGAAACTCCAGGACAGGGCTGAATGGAAGAAACCACTTCTAATCGAGCCTGTCAGGACGGCCCGCAGGCTGTCGAAAAACCAAGTCGTCGGAAGCAGTGGAGAATGTGATGTCTCCAACCCCTGGAGATAGAGGACCACCGATGAAAAAGACTCGGGACGAACGAACCTTTCTGGCCTCATCAACCGAAAAGAAACGATGAGGAGGATGAACATGAGAAGCCCCAGGAAGACAAAGACACTTCGGATGCGGCCTGCCGGCAGCACAGCGGCCACAATCATGACAACGAAGGCACTGATGCTCGATGCGATGAGGCAAAAAGGCAAGAGATTGAGACCTACCATCGCGTAGTAGAAGACCCCTGCTCTATAAACGATGGCGTAGGAGAGAAAAAGGGGAAGGCTATAAATAAAGACCATCCATGAGCTGTCGATCGTGGATTCAATCCAGCGAGCAAGAAAGATCTTCTCTCTCGATACAGGCATGGAGTGAACCAGTGATAAGTCCTTGGCAAGATATAGTTTGGCGAGCGACGTCAGTATGCCACTGAAGATGAGGAGGGAGAAGAAGGTGATCAAGGCCATGGAAAGGAGCTTGTAGGCCAGTATGTCGCCAAAGCCCTCCATTCTTTGAAAATAGGTCAAGACACGGTAGAAGATGACGAAGATGCCTACCCAAAACGCAAGACCCATACTGCTAAAGAGGATGAGCCTCAGTTTCCGGCCCTTCAGGTTGCTCGAATGCCGCCGATTTCTGAAAGACCAGAAACGGGGTTTTAAAAGTGTCAAGACCTCTTTCATGGTACGGATTCACCTTCTGTGAGAATCAAAAACACCTCCTCAAGATCGCCCTCCTGCACCTGAGCCCTAAGCCTCAGCTCTTCCGTGGTCCCCGTCGCAATCAGGAGCCCCTTGTGGATGATCCCGATGCAATCACATACGTCTTCTGCCACTGCCAACGTGTGGGTTGACATAAAGATCGTCGTTCCCTTTTTTGCCAGATTCCGAAAGAGATCTTTGACCATCCTCATCCCTGCCGGATCAAGTCCTACCATGGGTTCGTCGATAACAATCACCTTTGGATCGTGAAGAATGGCTGCCGATATGATCAATCGTTGTTTCATGCCATGGGAGTAGGATTCGATTAACTCATCGCCCCAGTTGTGGAGAGAAAATTGTTTCAAAACTCGCTCGGCCTTTTCATGGAACATACCCTCTTCCAAGCCAAAGAGGTCCGCCGTAAATCTCAGGAACTCCATGCCTGTGAGTTTCTCATATAGGAAAGCCCTGTCCGGTATGAAACCTATTCTCTTCTTGGCTCTCTCCGGCTCCTCCGCCATGTTCACCCCGTCAATGATCACAGAACCTTCCGTGGGGGTGAGGACACCACCCATCATCCGGAGCGTGGTCGTCTTGCCTGCTCCATTGGGCCCGATGAATCCGAATATCTCCCCCTTTGAGACAGAGAGATTGAGTCGGTTGACAGCCACAACTTCACCAAAATGCTTTGTTAGACTTCTCAGCTCGATCATTTGAATCTTACCTCATTTGAACTAGCCTAAATCCAAATCCCAAGTGGATTCTAAATCTCAATCTCAAATGACTGCCCCTCGCCCCATCCCGCTCCCCTCGGGGGAGAAGGAAAGAGTCATAACCTCCTTATCTCGCACGAGACGTTGGAAGTATCTCTAATCCTATCTTCCCAATGATGCCAATCAGATCGACTTGACGTTCCATACCTCGCACAAAACGAATATGCGTCACATCGGCGGGCAGTTGCTCCATGACGGAATCCGCGGTAATCCAAGCGCCGAGATAAAGGACGTCCCATGCATGATAATAGAATCGGCCGTTCTGATAGACAACCCCCATCTCTACCTGTGCGGGAATCCCGGCAGCCCGCGCCAATGCCGCCAAGAGCACCGCATGCTCATTGCAGTCACCCACTCGGTTGCGCAGGGTCTCAAGAGCATTGGGAACAGAAAGGACAGGTTTTTTTTGAACGTGCTTGTACACCCATGCTACGAGTTTCTTGGCTTTAACGATAGCCGGATCATCGGCTGAAACGATTTCTCTCGCCTTGGCTTGAATCTCAGGATGATCAGACTGGATGAAAGGGGTCGACTCTAAGCATTTCTTCCCTTCCTCAGAGAGTTCCTCGCCCGACTCCCGCGAAAGAGGATTTGAAACCGCCTCCTTTCGAATCGTTAATACCTTGTCCCTAAATGACTGGCGCCCTCCACTCAAGAAAAGGGCACGTTCTTCTATGCCTGCTAATCTAACCTTTAGTTCTTTAAGTCGATCGACGTCATCGATGGTTCTGTTCGCAGGGATGGAAGCAATCTCCACAAGGTCCACTCCTGGCAGAAGTGCAGCCTTTTGTAGGGCTTCTTCTCTGCTAACCTGTTCCAGTTTGATCCCAAACGACCCTTCTTCCCTAAGCACGGTCCCATCCTTCCCAATCCACGAAAACTGGGGAGTGCCCATGAACTCTACGGATACCTTTTTTGCCTTTTCCTGGTGTCCCATGATTGGGATCGTCTCTTCAGCCAGCACAGAAACCTTTACAGGCCGCTCAGTCATGACGATCGGGTCAAAAACATCGAAAGTTCTGCTTTCACCAGGCATGAGATCCCTGTTCACCAGTGCTTCGAGCATACCCACGGAAAGATGCGTATCCTTCTTAAGAGGAAGGTCGACCTTCTGTTCGGAGCCTGGTGTACCGGCTAGAAGGGATAGGATCTTGTCCTTGAGAACTCCCCTGGCCTTGAAGCGGAAGAGGCTTGATTGTAGTTCGAAATCGAAGGAGGAAAAGGTCAGATCCGGATGGAGATTCCCTTCTGTCTTAAGATGGATCTCTTGCATCATGCCCATGGTGTTGATCTGCATGAAGACCGTTTCAAGAACCTTGTAGCCTTCAGCCGCTTGAGAGAATTGTCGATGGACATAGCCAACCTTCTGCCCCTGTTGAAAAATATTCATCCAGGTTTCCCGGTCCCATCGTATCTGAGCGCCCGAAGGATGCTCCTCTCGGTGATCGGTCTCTCCCTTCTGCAAGATGCCGAGGCGTACGCTTAGAAGAAAGGCGAAACTCAGCCCAAAGAGCGCCCCTATGATCCAACTCGGTCTGATTCTGCGAATGTCCATTGAATAGACACCAGAAGGATTGGAACCAAACCAGATTGAATGAAGTCCCAATCTTCTGTCCCGGAAAAGATGACAAACTTGATCGAGAACCCTACTTCTTGAACAGCCCTACTTAATGATTTTCACTCTTATCGTGAACCAACCGATCTCCGATCTTCCAACCTACGGAGCGGGCGAAGTCCAGGGGACCGATCTTATCCCCGTTGTTCTGCTTCAGCTTACCGATACGGATCCTTCCATCCTTCAAACCCACGCAAAGGCCATCTTTATCTATGGAAAGAATCCTCCCGGGAGGTTGGTTCACTTGGGTGAGATCAAGAGCCGCGTCATAAAACCTTACTCTCATCCCTCTTAAGTCGATATAGGCTCCTGGTTGAGGGTCACAGCCTCTGATCAAATTGAAGATTTCTCTGCCCGATTTTTTAAAATCGATGCAGGCCACCCGATCATCACAGGGGGGTTCATACGTTGCTTCGGACTCGTCCTGAGGAATTCGGGGCGCCTCTCCTTTTCTCACCAAATCAACCGCCTCAGCCATAGCCTCCACACCCATCGGAAATAAGGTATTGAAATAAAGCGAACCTGTAGTTTCGTTTGGCCCGATCTCCACCTCTTTTTGCAATAAGATGGGACCGGTATCAATTCCCCTGTCAGCCCAGAAAATGGTTAAGCCAGTGCGAGTATCGCCCTGGATGATAGCCCAGTTGATGCCGCTTGCACCGCGATGTCTGGGCAGAAGGGATGGATGGTAACACAAGCTTCCAAACGTCGGAATGTCGAGAAGCCTTGCCGGAATGATATCGGTGACAAAGGCTAGAAGGACAAGATCCGGCCGCAACCTTATATAATCCTCATAAACTCTGGGATCCTTCATCTTAGCCGGCTGAAAGAGGGGAATGAACGATTTCTCGGCCAGCTTCTTCATCGCCTCTCCTCTTTTATCCGGAGGGCAAAAGACACCCACTAATTCCTCTCCCCTCCGGATAAATGCCTCAAGCACCTTTTCCCCGAATGGACCCTGTCCGATAATGATGATCCTCATTCCTCAACTCCTAACTTCCCTGCTACACCGGAAAACCAAACTCGGATTTGGAAATGAATATACATCCGCCCCCTTCCCTATTTCGGGTTTTCGGACAGGAAGGCTTTCACAAAGACATCCAACATGTCTTCTACACTGTTCTGGAGCTGGCTCAATATGGGTTTTCCAATCGATCCGACTCCACCTGTTGACCAGGTGACTGCGTATGTCGTCTGCTGAGGATCTCGCACGAGAGAAACCTTTTGTATCAATAAAACATCGATGCTGTAAGGATAAATATCGCTTTCGGTCCTTGCGATATTCACGTTGATATTGATATAAAGATATGGTTCCCCTGGCATTTTCAGACATTCCTCTTTTGTCAAAACCTTAATCCCTGCCATCCGGAGCTTGAGTTCTGCCTCCGTCTGCAGTCGGTTCTTGACAAGCCCTTCCTTCTCAACCTCAGGGGACAATTGCTCTACGAGCACTGCAACCCCCTCAAGACCTCGAAGCGTAGCCCGGTTCGATTTGCTGTCAATCGCAAATGTGGGAGATTTCGATACAAGAATCAGAAGACTTACTGCCATGACCACTAACTGTTTTTTGAAATTCATCGTTACACCTCACTGATTCGAATCAACCGAAGGTTCTTGAAATCCAAATGCCAAATCAAGCTCAAATGACTCAACGCCAATCGGCACTTTGAGCTTTGAATTCCATTCGGACCTTAGCATTTGACATTCTTTCAAAGCCCCCTCAGTCTCTCCGAGAGACGCGTGAATCTCAATTGGGGCTTATTATTTTTGATTGCAATGGCAAGGGCCTTGTGGGTTCCAATTAAGACCACGAGTTTTCTGGCCCTCGTAATACCCGTATAGATGAGATTCCTCTGAAGCAGGAGATAGTGTTGGGTGCTCACAGTCATGATCACAGAGGGATATTCGCTCCCTTGTGATTTATGGATCGAGATGGCATAAGAA
This sequence comes from Thermodesulfobacteriota bacterium, assembly GCA_050014415.1. Taxonomy (GTDB): domain Bacteria; phylum Desulfobacterota; class BSN033; order BSN033; family UBA1163; genus JBEKDJ01. Next base: position 7,848 of record JBEKDJ010000072.1, read on the forward strand.
AGGACGATCTCATCGAGTTCAGAAAAGTCATAAGTGACAGGCCGTCCGTCGAAGTCAATCGTGAGCGCCCGATCCTCCTGATCGATCCTCGCAATCCACCCCATGTCCCCATTGAAGACATCCTTATCATAATTGTTTACAACCTGCATGACTTTGTCCCCCAGTTTGAGGTGCCTGTTTCCAAATGTTATCCCAAATGAGTCCGGGTTCAGTTTTCCCTGTAGTTCGAGGTTTAAATTGGTCACCCCGATCAAACCCTTATGCATAGGGGTGAGAACCTGGATATCCCTCACAGGATGAAATCCAAACCGTTGAGGTATTTTCTCGCTGCAGAGCGTCACAATCTTATTCAGGATCTTCTCCGGGTCTTCCTCTTCCACGAAAAAGAAATCGGAACTCTCTTTTCGGTCTATCTCTTTTAGAATTGGAAATTCCCCTTGATTGACCCGGTGTGCATTGACTACAATCATACTCTTCTGGGCCTGCCGAAAGATTTCGGTCAACCTGACCACAGTGAACACCGCAGAGTCGATCGTATCTTTGAGCACATTACCCGGCCCAACGGAAGGGAGTTGATCCACATCCCCCACGAGTATCAGATGGGCCTGTGAGGGAATGGCCCTGAGGAGATGATGCATCAACACCGTGTCAACCATTGAGGCTTCGTCTATGATGACCACATCCGCTTCTAGCGGGTCATCCTGATCTTTCTGAAAGCTTCCCTTCCGGGGTGAGTATTCTAGCGTCCGGTGAAGGGTTTTGGCCTCCCAGCCTGTTGCTTCACTCATTCTCTTGGCTGCCCTGCCCGTGGGAGCAGCGAGAAAGATCCTCAGCTTCAACTGCTGGAAGATCCTGAGGATTGCCTTGATAAGGGTCGTCTTTCCGGTCCCCGGGCCTCCGGTAATAATCAAGACCTTTGAGCTTCCAGCCAGGAGGATCGCTTCCTTCTGCCTTTGAGCAAGTTCGATATTCAATTTCTTCTGGATCCACTCGATTGCCTTTTCAGGATGGATCGGCCTAATGTTGGAGGGAGACTCACTCAATCTCCTCAATCCCTGCGCGATTCCTCTCTCTGCAATATAGAAGGAGGCAAGATAGACGGCTCTGTCATTCTCTGCAATCTGGATCTCCTCGACGAATATCTCCTTTTCTCTGGCAAGCTCTGCCATGGCCTCGACAATAATCTCCCGGTCAATTTTCAATATCTCTTCCGCCTTGCTGACTAAATGGTTTTTGGGGTAGTAGACATGGCCCTCTTCGGTAAGTTTATTCAACACATAGAGGAGACCTGCCTTCGCCCTGATGAGAGAATCTGATGCAATCCCTATGTTTTGGGCGATTCTGTCCGCCGTGATAAAACCAATGCCGTAAATATCTCGCGCGAGACGGTAAGGATTTCCTTTTACCACCTCAATGGCTCGATTTCCATAATGCTTATAAATCTTGGCGGAATAGGCAGCACTTACCCCGTGCCCCTGGAGAAAGATCATGATCTCTTTGACCTCTTTCTGCTCCTCCCACGCACTGCTGATCATGGCGATCCTTTTCGGCCCAATGCCATCTACCTCTGAAAGACGATTCGGTTCTTTCCCGATAATGGTCAACGTTTCGAGCCCGAATTTCTTCACAATTCTCTCCGCCATGATTGGACCAATCCCTTTAATCAATCCAGAACCGAGGTATTTCTGAATACCATACAGGGTGGCTGGCACAGTGATCTCAAACTTCTCAACCTGGAACTGTTCCCCGAACTTCTTGTTCTGGACCCATCTCCCTGCAAGCCTCAGGGATTCACCTAATGTGATTCCCGAGAGGTTCCCCACAATGGTGGTCAACTCCCTCTTTCCCTCCTCATGGAGTTTTGCAACGACAAAATCGTTCTCCTCATTGTAATAAGTAATCCTTTCGAGAAGCCCCTGGATGGTCGTCATTTGTTTCGACACTTTTTGATTAGATGGGATAAATGGGGGCTAAAGACTTGAGAGCCTGCAACGTAACTTACCGACCAAACTGGTGTCTTTAGCCTTACCCCTAAGTCACGGACAGAGACACGGTCACGCCATTTTCTATCTAAACACAACTTTACCAAAACCCAAGAAAAGGGTCAAATTCATCAATCACTTTCTGGACTTAGAAGTGCCCGTTTTTTAGGCAAAACGGGGAAACTCGCCTCTCACAAGAGAAGGAAAGTCTTTTTCCACAGCGATTCAACATCTTTTGTGGATTAAGAACATAACTTATTGAAGCAGAAATCATTTTGAGAAAAACAACTTCTCATGTTAGAGGGCTCAAGTGACGATGAAAAGCTGAGGGCAGAACCTCGGAGAATAAACAGTTGAACCCTTGATCCCTCGAATTCTTGACTCCTTATCTGGGCTTATTCTTTAAAGGCCGTCATGGATTCAATAATCAATTCACCCTTCTCGAAGCGTTCAATCGAAAGGGGTGAGATGTCAATGGTCGTTGCTCTCCCTTCTACAATCAACTCCGCGATCACATTTCCAACCACAGGACTATGCTGAAATCCGTGGCCGCTGAAACCATTGGCCAAGATGAGACCGTCTACCTGGGGAACCTTTCCTAAGATGGCATGGTTATCAGGAGTGATCTCATAAAGTCCTGCCCATCCCCTCGCAATGCAAGCTTTTCCAAAAGCGGGTACACGATGGATAGCAAGATCTGAAGCATAGCCCATCGCTTCGTAATCGATGGCGAGATTGAAACTCGGTTCTTGATCTAGTGGACCAGAGAGGAGAAACCCATTTCCCTCTGGACGGAAATACCATCCTCGATGAAAATCGATGGTCAGCGGAATGGATTGATCGGTAAGGTGAAAAGGTGCGGTGACGAAGATTTGCCTCCGGATCGGTTTGACTGGAATCTTGACGCCGGCCATCTCTCCAACGGATGCGGCATGAGGGCCTCCGGCATTGACGACTACGGGAGTGAGAATTTCTTCTCCCTTTGTCTTCACACCATTGACCCTACCTCCTTTCACGAGGACCCCGACTGCTTCTGACCCTTCATGAATCCTCACCCCTCCCTTCTTCGCCCCGCTAGCAAACCCGGAAAGGATTTCGCTCGGACCTGCATACCCATCCCAAGGACAGAATGTTCCCCCTTGAATATCATTCACTCTCAAAAAGGGCCATCGCTTTCTAATTTCAGTAGAATCTAAAAGCTCAACAGGGATGTCAAACATCCTTTGAAGTCTTAGATTTTCTTCAAAAACCTTCATTTCTATTTCAGTCGTCGCCATAAAGAGGTAACCGATTCGCCTAAATTCAGGGTTGACTCCAAACTCCTCTTCGAATCGTTCGAAGGTCTTCATGGATTCGAGTGAAAAACGGATGTTGATCTCTGTGGAAAATTGAGTTCGGATTCCTCCGACACAGCGGCTGGTGGAACCCTCGCCGAGTTGCCCTTTTTCCAGCAAAACAACCTTCCCTGCCTTCTTCAAGGCAAGATGATACGCAATGCTTAGACCAATGACCCCTCCTCCAATGATAACCACATCAGCAGTCTTTTCCATATCCAATGCCCACGGCGAGAAAAAAGCCATCGGGTTAGGCTTAAGAAGCCGGTTTCGTTATGGTCAGCGGGTTAAGGCTTGAGAAGTTAGATCCAGAGATATAACCTACTAACAAAAGCTAACATCTTTGCCTTTATCCTAACGACTCTTTTCTCTCTTGATCATCTTCAACAAGAAAAGCATCTCTTCATTCTTCATCCAATACGAGCCCAACAGATAGACTCCGAGGCCAGCCACAATGCCGAGACTCAGGAGACAAACCTTTTCTACGGCATCACCGGGAGCGTTCCAATTCCTTAGGGAGCAGATCAGATAAGCCACCAAACCCACCGGGAGGCTGCAGAGAAAGATCGTTAACAGGGAATGGATATTCTTATTCAAATCCACCCCTCCCAGTCTTGTATTCAAATTTCGAGAGAGCAGGACGAGATTGAGAATGGATGAAAGGCTGGTGGCAAGTGCCAAGCCAGCATGTTTCAAAGGATGGATGAGGATGAAATTGAGGATGATATTGGTCCCCAGGCAGATCAAGGCAATCTTTAACGGTGTTTTGGTATCCTGGAGGGAATAAAAAGCAGGAGCGATGACCCTCACTCCAGCGATGGCCCAGAGGCCCACTGAATAGTAGAGGAGGGCCTTGACTGTCATTGCAGTTGCATGGTAATTGAAGACGCCCCTTTGCAGGTAGAGATTGATGATGGGAGTCTTCAAGGCTATCAGTCCAACGGTCGCAGGAATGCTAATGAATGAGACCAGGCGAAAGGCGAAGGAAATGGTCTCTTTCATCTCTTCCATTCTTCCCTTGGACGCCAATTCCGAAAGGCTTGGAAGCGCTGCCATTCCGATGGCGATCGCGAAAACCCCCAATGGAAATTCGATGAGTCGATCAGCATAAAAGAGATAAGAAACACTTCCATCAGGGAGGGAAGTCGCAAAAATGGTATCGATGAAAACATTGAGTTGATAGACGGCAGTTCCGATGAGCCCCGGGACCATTAGAGAACCGATTCGTTTAATTGCCGGGTGTCGAAAATTAAAATTGAACCGGAAGTTGAACCCTTTCTTTAGCAGAAAAGGTATCTGAAAAAGGAATTGTAGCACCCCACCCACTAAAACACCGACTGCCAGGGCCATCACCGGCGTTTCAAGGACAGGATAAAAAAGGAAGACCGAAACGAGGATAGAGATATTGAGAAAGATTGGGGCGAATGCGGGCGCAAAGAAATGTCTAAGGGAATTCAGGATCCCCATGCAGAGGGCAAACAGTCCCATGAAAAAAAGATAGGGGAAGATAATCCGGTTGAGCGTCACGGTCAATTGAAACTTCTCTGAAATTGGAGACCATCGGGGGGCAATCATGCGGATCAAAATCGGGGAGTAGATAATTCCAACAACGGTCAGAAGCAGCAGCAGGATCGTGGCGATGGTGAATGCGACATATGCGACTTCTTTCGATTCCTCTTTTGTCCGCCGGGTGAGATAGTCCGTATAGACTGGTATGAATGAAATGGTCAAAGACCCCTCTCCCACCAGTCGTCGCCACAAGTTAGGAAGGCGAAAAGCAACAAAAAAAGCGTCGGCCGCCATTCCTGCACCGAAGAAATAAGCGATCACCATATCCCTTAGGCAGCCAAAGATACGGCTGAGGAGTGTCCCTGTCCCGATGATAGTAGCTGCCTTGGTGATCTGATGTTGTTCAGACATAGAGTGCTAACAATAAAAGGTTAAGCTCCGAAGGTAACCCCAACCAAATCCAAATTGGTGGAAGAAGATTCTCAGGTGGATCACGTGAGAATCTAGCAGTACTGAACAGAAGCCTTGACACAAGCTATCCCAAAATGTTAAAAAAATCAACGGAGTCGGTTGCGGATTGGAATCTTTTTGTATTTGGGAATTCCAAAACTCACACCAATTCAATTCCTGGATGCTTCAAATTCATGAAAGGGAGGAGGTTCAATATTGGCAATCCATCTATCGGCAATCAAGAGGGCCAGACAGAACGAAAAACGGAGGCTCCGTAACCAGCACATCAAGAGTACGGTGAAGACCGCCGTCAAGAAAGTGAGGTTGGCCGTTGAAGAGAAAGATGCGGCAGGAGCCCGGGAGGCTTTGCTCAAAGCAATCCCCCTGATCCAGAAGGCTCATTCCAAGAGTGTCTTTCATAAGAATACGTCATCTCGAAAGATCTCCCGACTCACCCGGCAGGTCAACGGCCTGAAAGCACAGAGCGCTTAGAGAATCACTGGCAGGACCGCAGAGCTCGATAGCCAACTTTTTCATAGGAAGGTTTTCCGGGTCCCGCCCTGTCTTCACGAATGGTGAAGGCTAGGATTTGACCTTTCAGCAGTGACCAAGTTTGGTGCCGATTTCTTCCTGAAGTCTTCAAACCTTGAATCGACCTCGTTTATGCAATCTTTCAAGTGGAAAGTGTTGAGATCACCGTGATGTCCTGAAAGTAAGAAAGTTATAAGAAGTCCATAATGGCTCGCTTCATGGATAGAATGGTGAGTAGCCCGAATTTTCATTGACGGAAAGTCCTTTGGGTGATAAAACTTCACAAATTCCTGTTGGGCTCCGATTCGTCGCATGGTGGCCAATCTAAATTGATTACTTAGGAGGGAGGACATGAGATTATCGGAGTGTGAGATCAAGGAAAAGGCAGAGTTGGTGGACATTATTGAGAGGGCTGATGTGTGTAGAATTGCCTTTGCAGTTGACAAGACACCTTATATCGTCGCCCTGAATTATGGATATGAGTGGGATGGCACCCTGAGGCTGTATGCTCATGGTGCCATAGAAGGCAGGATGATCGACTGCATGAAGAAAAATCCATTCGTCTGTTTTCAGATGGATATTGGTCATGGTCTTTTCCGAGGGAAGACGGCCCACCAATGGGGAATGACGTACAAGAGTATTGTTGGGTACGGCACCTTGACAATCATTGAAGGCACGGACGAACGAAAGAGAGCGCTGGATCTGATCATGGCTCACTATGGGAGTAAAGGGAATAACGTGTACGATGAAAAGGCCTTAGAAGATACCTGCGTTCTCAGGTTAGAGGCAAGTGAGGTAGTGGGGAAGAAGAGAGTAAAATAGGGAGAAAGTACCCCCGGGGACGTTTTGCATGCGACGTGCCGCTACTTCCCGTCTGACCGTTCTCTTTTCTCCACAGCTCAGGAAGGGTGCAGGGACGCCCATTAAATTACCAAATTAGGAGGATTGTGGATCGGCCACTGACAAAGCTCAGGAAACAAAAACGAAAGGATTGCCTAACCTATGAGGATTGAGACGACTTGAGGAGTCTTTTCAATCCGTTGTTCAAGAAGCCCGGAGGGGCAGCGGCTTAGTTGAACACGCGCATGGAGCGGCCGCTCATGCGCAATCGGTTATCCTCTCTTTCATTTGGTAATCAGTATCTGCAATACTGTCCTAAAACCTTCCTTCATATCTTTTGATCGGTATTTTGCCTTTATATCCGCATTCAGGATGAGGTTTTTTTCTATCACCTTCAATCATTTTTTGGTATACTTAAGCTACCAAATAGGAAAGTAAAGGAGTCTATTATGGATGAAACGAATGAGAAAATGCAACAGACTGTGCAGAAATACCTCCTATTAATGAAGATGATTTGTATTATGGAAAACCGTCTCGTCCATTCTGAAATTGCATATTTAATTTTCAATATTTCTATTTTCTTTATCTCGACTATCTCCCTCAACCGGGAGGGACTTCTCGGCTACTCTTATCTCCTTTCTTGGCTTGCTTTGGGTATGTTCGTGTGCATATTCTGGATTACATCCAGCATGAGGTTGCAACTTAAGTTGAAGCTTCGTTATTTTCAAGCCAGATATCTTGAACGAAAAATGAATTCAGAAGGTGAGAACTTTTGTTCTGATGAGGGTATCTTTTTCAATCCTGAAATACGGAAAATAGAGAGCCCTGATAAGAAAGAGCTCCTGCAATATCCGGTGAAGGGTTTCAGTCGGATGGACGGATTTATGGGCGCTGCTAAATCACGTTATCTAACCTGGATTCTGCCGAGTATTTTTTTCTTTTTCTATCTGGTTACTTGGATCTATTTCCTGCTCGGCTATCAAAAATGAAACGAGGGCTCTTGCTCTTACCAGTCTATTCTTATTCACAAATCGTTGGACTTTTGCTTAAGCGATCTGAGATATTGTCGAAGGGGAAAAGGTCAACCGTGAAGAAAAAGATGATTATCATTGTTTAGTCTCTTATTTAATCCTGAATCCTGCGTGAAAACTATGAGTATCATTATTCATAGTTCCATTAGTCAATAGACCAGATAGGAAAAGTAAGAAAACGCTAAAGAAAATATCGTGTTTTTGCATTGTTCCTTCAGTTAACTTTTAGTTAGGTTAAGGAATAGGCACCCAACAACCTCTTCATACGCATTTTACTTCGGTTTGCTGTTAATACAAGATATTTTTCATGCATGATTTAGGCTCTTATTTAACGTAGAAGTACTATTGGGATATCAAAGTCAGGACCTGCCCTTACGGACAGTGTCAACTCAGGCGAGGACTCCTTCCTGAAGTCTTCAAGTTAGGGATCCATGTCTTTATACCAGATTTCAGATGATACTCCTTAAATGGTAATTTTCGCAATCTCATCTTTAGGCTTGACAGAAGGAAAGGTCTTTGTTAGAGATTTTTATGATTCGATGAATGTATATCCAGAGGGAGAAAAAACCATAATTTTAGGGAGGTAGAGACGTGAAAGGAAGACAAGTGTTCATCATTGGATTGGCTCTAATGTTATCTGTGGTGGGGGCGAGCCCCGCTGTGTTTGCCCAGGAGAAGGACGCCGGAGGCTGTAAGGATCATCCTTTGATTTCGCGGATGAAGGATTACTATATTTCCGGTTGCGAAAAGAGCTTCAATTCCTTCGATTTTTATCTAAAAGATGGCAAAACCCAAACCCTTGAGGGGGAGAGGACCAAGATCCAATATTCTTTGCAAGAGGGATCCCCGCAGCCCAGCTTCTTGCAGATCCGCCGCAATTACGGCAATGCCGTCAAGAGTATTGGAGGGACGGTCCTGTTCGATGAGGACAGACGTAGTACGTACAGGGTGGCCAAAGGGGGGAGGCAAATCTGGATCGCGCTCGAGGCCTTTAACGAAGGGCGTAACTATGAGTTGGTCATTCTCGAGATGGAAGCCATGACTCAGGAAGTGACTGCCGATGCCATGTATGATGCCCTGAACAAGGACGGCTTCATCGCTCTCTATATCAATTTTGATACGGGCAAATCGAACATCAAGCCCGAATCTATGGCGATTGTCGAGCAGATCGCGGCGCTTCTCAAGGCCCATGTGGACCTCAAGGTGAGCATCGAAGGACATACTGACAATGTGGGCACCCCTCAGAACAACAAGATCCTCTCCCAGCAAAGGGCCAAATCAGTTATGAACGCGGTCGTTCAAAAGGGGATTGCAGCGGACCGAATGACCGCTGTCGGCTGGGGCCAAGAGAAACCGATCGCCGACAACCGGTCTGAAGATGGCAGGGCCAAGAACCGCCGGGTTGAGGTTGTGAAGAAGTAAAACGAACAAATTCGTAATCAGAAATCGAGGGGATTGTGGCAATTTTCAGGAAAGAACTATGGGAAAGGAGTAACAGGGGTACACACTGGGTGCTGTCAATCTTAAATAAGCATAAAGGTAAATCTGGTAAATTCACCAGCATCTGAGCGGAACGGCAGGGTCACATTATGGCCCTGCCGTTTTTGTGCATATTTCTCCAGAAATCGTTAACCTTAACGGTTACAATAGAGTGAACAGTAGTAAGTGGAGTCCGCCGCCGGTTTTCTGAGAGCTTCTTCCTGTAACTTCTATTTTAAATCTTTGTTCCACTATACAATAGTACAAGTGGAAATCAACAATAATATTTTCACAAGCTTTTTTGAGATTGACTAATCTAACATCCTATGATAATCAAATTGACAATAGACAAAAAGGACTCTTTCGATCAAGTCAAATCCTCCGTATGGATTCTAGATTTAAAGGGGGTGATTAATGAAAAGAGACCTCAACTTTTGTGCTCACATAGTTCGGAATTCTAGCATATTGACAAGGCGGATCTGAAGCGGAGAAGGACGAACTGTTTTCTCTTAGGTTGCGAGAGGATTAGAGTAATGTGAGATAAAATTTTTGTTCTATGGTTTACGGGAAAGAGATCGAATA
>JBEKDJ010000073.1:0-17544 GCA_050014415.1 Thermodesulfobacteriota bacterium
GTAATGGGACTGGAATATGTCCGAGGATTACCGCCAGCGATAGACAAGACAACGTTCTGCAGAATTAATATGAGCGCAATAGATATGGTAAAGGCACGGTCCGGTTGTCCTCGAAATGGGCGGAAACACAAGCGCTCCAGCACGATCCCAAGACCCCCGACAAATAGCGTCGAAATCACTAGCGCCAGGAGGAAATTGGCACCCAGGACGGCAACCAGATAGTAGATGCTGTAAGCGCCTATCATGTAGATCTCACCATGAGATACTTGCACAATGCCCATGATACTCAGGACCAACGTCAATCCCAACGCTACCAGGATATAAATCCCACCCAGTGCTAATCCATTTAATATGCTTTGTGACAGAGCACCTGTACTCATCTTACCCTTCATTCATATGATTCAGGACCCGTATTGACTTGTACTGACCTGCAATTAAAAGGTTGAGACTGAATTTCCAAATTCATTGATGATTGGGATCCACCTTGCCCTCCCCCTTGAAGCGGTCGAATGGATGCAAATTGATATATTATGCATATCTTGTCAAAATCGACAGGAGTCCCCTTCGACTTATGGCGAACGTATGTAACAATTAGGCATACGGTTGCTCACCACTCGAGTATTCCATGACATTGGGCCGGCTAAGATAACAACAAATCAAGATAGCCGGCCCAATGTGAGACTTCACTATTCTCTTTTGTCGGAGTCTATCGCAGCTTATGATGATTTACGTTTCTTCGTCGTTCGAGACATATTTCAGTACCAAGACTCTACGTAAGAATATCCTGCAAATCCTTATTTTTCGATAAATTCAAACTCTATCTTGTCTTTCATAATTCGTGAAAGGGTGAACGGTCTAACGATCACATGATTAATACCAAAAAGGTCCTGCCCCGACATGCTGCCCCGTCCATAGGGTGTATCGATGCTCTTCATATTCTCCAGGGTAGCCACTACCTTGTCAGTATCAAAACTCTGCGCTTTCTCAATACCCTGCAACAGAGGATAAAGTCCTTCAAGGAGAAGACCATGATCCAAGTTAAACGTGGTCTTTGTCTGCTGCTCTATCAGCACACGATAATCCTTCATGATAGGTGTCATCTTGGGACTAAGTACATCTGGAGCCGCATGAAAGACGTCGTAGGCATATTTCGGATTTAACATACTCCGCAATATATTCGTATCTGCATGAATAGTTGCATATATGGGACCGGTGAAGCCCAGCTCCCGTGACTGGTTGATGACGCCAGCGCTCCAGGGTGCTATGGAAAGGACCATGTCAATGGCATCAGGCTTCTTTTCCAATGCCTTGGTGAGTATGGGATAGAAATCTTCGCTGCCGATCTTGAATGCCTCCTGGAATACTATTTCGAGTCCGCGTTTTTGAATCTCTTTCTCAGTGAGCTCTATAATCGTTTTGGCCCCTGGGTCATCGGGAGTGATCAGCGCTATCTTCTTTACTTTGGGGTAATTCTTCTTTAAATAATCATAACAAACAGGAACATTATATAGCTGCGCAGAAGCGTAAAAACTGTAGCGCAGACTCGGGCCGACTTCTTCTTTGCCCACGCCCAGGCCCTTTATGCGCAGGATCTTGGCTTCCTCGGCGATCGGTGCAATAGCCATATTGCTTACCATGAACTGCGGAGCATAGATGAATTTAATCCCGGCCTGTATCAGTCTGTTGACGGCGGCTACTGCGCCAGGCGGTGACGACTGATCGTCTTCCGGGACAACTTCAACCATGTATTTTTGACCTTGGACGGTTATTCCACCCCTCTTGTTCATCAAATCTCCTGCTGGTTTCGCTGCATCAATGAGAGATTTAAACGGTGGTGCCATCGGCCCTGTCATCGAAGAAATTAAGCCGAACTTAAAAGTTTTTGCTTGAGCGACCGCTTCTTTGGCAAAAGAACTCCAAAAAGAAAAAACTCCAAGTAGCAACACTAAACAAGAAACAACTAATACTGATCCTCTTTTCTTCATATCATCCTCCTTTTTAAAAGCTTTTGTGAATGAATTCTCTGAATCGTCTCGCCAATTAAATAAATTGGAGCCACCTAAAAATCAGCTCATTTTATCCAGTAACAAAGCCGTTGCCCTTTCAGCAAAGACAGGGTCATTGATATGCACCTCCATTTCTTCAATCTCCACTAAGGGATTGGATACTTTTTCTTTTAAAATGCCAGCAAATCTTCGGCCGGCCCCGGGCTCGTAAAAGGGCATTTCTTTGCTACGATCCAGCTTCGAAAAACCCTCCAACGGAATCAGAACAACTGCAGGTACCTTGGCCTTGTTTATCTTCTCAGCCAGCAGCAGCGCAGTTTTTTCCTGTTCTTGCGGAGTGGTTTTTATCAAGTTGACCCGAGCGTGCAAGCTCATGGTTCTATTTTTAAATTTAGCCGGAAGGGGATCTTGCATGGGCCAGGGAAAGAAGTCCAGCGCTCCAGGAGCGATAACCTGAGGAATTCCCTCTTCGCAGGCGGCGGTAAACTTCTCCTCACCCCCTTTCACAGGGCCACCGCACACATAGTTGATGAGTTCATAACAGGCGAGATCCAGCGCCCCGCTGATATATCCCTGTCTGATTAATTTTTCTAAAGCACCCGTCCCCACAGAGTGAAAGACAACCGGCTCATATCCCTTCTCCATCAGCAGGGATTTACACTGGTCTACATAAGTGTGCACCCCCAGCGCGCTGATGGCCACCAAGGGCCTCTCCTCTGCTTCTTTTTCTTCCTGCTCTTCGACCATTCCGCAGATAGCACCGGCCGCCCTCTGCAAGGCCATCCTTGTTATGCGGTTAAGTCCCCACAAGTCAGCGACAGACTGTATCATTGCCTGGTCAATGCTGACGACTTCACTGGTGATAAGTTCGGCAACAAAGGCAACGGTAGAAAGCGCGAGCTTGGGAATGTTGAGGGGTAGGTCCCGCATAATCATCAACGTCTCGGTCGTGCCCAGAGCCCCGCCAATGGAAAGCAGGCCATCTATCTTCTTTTCAGCTAATAGTTTTTGAATAATGCTCTTTGCACCCATGGCCATGGTGGTGAGTCCATCCGTATATTTTTCCGTAGTGGTTAAAATTTCTTTCAGAGTACGTCCCGTCGCCAGGGCTACCTCTTCACGGGTAAAATCCGGCCGGAAAGAGACTTTCCCCCCGGTACCGACATCCATCACCAAGGGATGGTGTCCCCTTCTCTTGATCAGTTCCTTCAAATAGAGCGCTTCCTCGCCCTTTGTATCCAGAGTACCGATAATAACTATAGTTTTACCCTTTTGACTCATTTTCAAAACCCTCCTTCCCAAGGCCATGGAGTTCCCTCCATATTCAGGGAATAACGGGCAGAAGTAAGTACGACTTACCAAAGTGAATATGATGCGTCACTGTTTCCATGTGGGGTAGATAGTAGACACCCCATCCACCCAACCTGCCAAGAAGGTCATCCTGGTTTCTAATGATCAATTCAATAGAGTGACCCTTCTTGATGATCATTGAAGTTGGTACAATCGCTATGGCGTATTCGATCACTTCCCCCGGAAAAACAGGTACAGGGTCTTTTCGTGGATGGATGGGCAGATAAGGTTTTGATTTTGCTTTATCGAGAGCCCTGTGCTTTGCTGCCAGATAACCGTTACTGATCAACGTCTTCTTACCTTCGGGATCTACATCCACCAGGTCCACCATCCAGTTTGTCTCATCCTTATCGATGGAGGCATGCAGATACAGAGTGATATACCCGGTGATATCGATATCTTGAGGTAATGGTTCGGTTCTATAGGCCAAGGAGTAGACCGTTGGGTCTGAGTAAGGTGCTGGTTGGGTGAAGGTGTCAGGCTCATGGGTTCCCTTCACTGTTTCCGTCGATAGACCACCCCGAGGATGTAAATAAAATTTTACATACTCCGTCCTCGCAAGAGGCCATTCATTCTCAAAGCGCCATTTGTTGACCCCGTTTACAAAAATCTTTAACGGCGGTTCATCCATAATGCCTGTGTCTATTCCCTTAATCCAATAGTCGAACCATCTCACCACCTCATCGTAATACTGAATTTGGGGTCGGTCCGGGGACATCGGAGGCCATAATAACAGCTTCTTATTTTTTGATCCGATGTGCTCAAATGTCTCAAAGGTGCACCAAGTATGCGTCTTAACGATCCCGGAAGTGGATAAATAGGTCGGGAGTGTTATCTGAGGGAGTTTCGATGGAGGAGGAGGGGTAGGATGAAATGATTCGAGTAACGAATCGAAAACCTCCGGACAGCGCATCGGATACTTGAGCAGGGAATACCACTTGCTATTATATTTTATATCCGGGTGATTCAATGCTTCTTGGAGTCTGCGCTCTAATTCTTCCTTGGGGAGCTTAAACATCTCCGGTGGTGTAGGAGTATTCTCGGGAACAGGGGCACTATCATTTCCATGCTTACCCGTTAATATGTTAAACATTTTGCAGTCAAAGATGCCCGTCCATCCGTAGTGACCCCTCATAGGGTAAACGTTTAGAAAAGGGGTGATAGCTTTCAATGCCAGGGGTGGGTTTTCAGCTACATCCATCTGGGTACCTGAATAACCGCAAGCACCTGTCATGCCAACACTGCCGTCACACCAGGGTTGTTTTGCCATCCACTCTAAGAGATCGTAGGTGTCCGAGGGTGGAACCCACATACTGGAAGGGCGTTGACCTTTCCCCTCAGATTTACCGATATTCCTCGGCTCGGCAATAACGTGTATATACCCCCTCTCTACCAGATAGTTTATGTCCCCCGCTTCAATACATCCGTCCCAAAAGGGGGAGTCATAATATTCCTGTAATGGTAACCAACGTGCCATTTCTTGTAGCTCTTTCCCCCATCCGAAAAAAGAAAGTATCGCTGGGAATTTCTTCCCACTGACATCAGGGCTGTAAACATCTGTCGCTAGACGAACTCCATCGCGCATAGGAACCATGATATCCTTCTTCACATTCACAGAATAAATCGGCTGTGACCCTTCTTGCTTTACTATCTGAGGATAACCGTCGAAATAAACCCCCTTCACATCCGTGCCATACGGAATAGGCTGCGCGACGTGCTTATAGCCCTTTACCCTTATGGTGATGTCATCACTATGGTAAATGAATAAATTAGGTTGAGCATGTTTGATTTTGATTGCCATGATTGTTCTCCTTGCTATTCAAGGCTATTCAAGAAGTTGTTCAAAAATCCGACCTTCTCTCACTTCGGCTACCAGCAGGTCACCCGGTCATTTCGCTCTCACCCCCTTTACCATCATTCTGGCATATATTCTTCACCTTGTTGACTTTTCCAGTTCGGATCAATACTGCCTACTCTTCCAGTGGGTAGACCCTTATCAAAATCCCTGGAATATGTCAAAGGAATCGGGTGCAGAGCACTACTTTCTGCCAAGCGGTAGTCGTTCACCCCGCACCACGTAAAGCCTTGTTCTTCCCCCGCCTCGCTCCGCGAAGCTGGACAGGCAGAACAGGGATGTAGGAGTACATCAAAATATCTACCCCATACCTTATCAAAGGTGGGGAGTCTACCTTAAATAAAGCCCCATGTTTCAACATGGGTGCGGGGTTTACTTGCCCTTGAATACAGGTTGGCGCTTTTCCAAAAAAGCCGCCAGTCCTTCTCGCATGTCATCAGTGGCATTCGTCAACGTCATTGCTTCTAAGCCGAATCGACGAGCACTTTTTACATCTGTATCAAAGCCGATACTAAGAGCTTTTTTTGTTAACTTCAGAGCTAGGGGAGGACGTTCGGCCAACTCTTCTGCAAGCTGGAAAGCAGTACTCATTACCTGATCCGAGGGAACAACTCTGTGCACCAAATTCATAGCAAGAGCCTCTCGGGCGGTGATGTTATTTCCAAGCATGGTGATCTCGGCAGCCTTAGTCTGCCCAACGATCCTCAGCAATCTAGACGTAGCAGAGGCACCGGGGATAGATCCAAGCTTGATCTCTGGAAAACCAAGCACGGCAGAATCGGAAACGATTCTGAAATCACATGAACAGATCAGCTCGAACCCTCCTCCTATCGCAGGCCCATTGATAGCCGCAATCACAGGTATCTCCAAATCTTCGACTTGAGTTAGTATATCCAGAATGGCTCCTAAAAACCTTCGCATCTGAAGATAATGAGACTGCTGAACCCATTGTAAGTCTGCTCCTATCGTGAATGCTTTCCCTGCCCCGGTTATGATGAGGACCCTTGCTTCTTCGTCGTTGCGCAACTGTTTGAGAGCAATATTAATCTCTTCTATCAATGGATAAGTAATTTTATTTCGTTCTTGGGGCCGGTTGAAAATCAACGTCCGGATCGGTCCTTTTTTTTCAAGGAGAATGGTATCGAATTTCATAAATGGTCCCCTCTTTTGAATTCCTTTTTAGCGACAAGAGGTTTGAATATGATCAGCTATAGGTTCTTTACGTAAACAAAGATTCGATAACATCTAAGATTTTCTGTTTGGGCGTACCTGGAGTAAAAACAGCATCCGCACCAATAGTTTTTAATTCTTTGACATCGTCTGGAGGGATAACACCTCCAATAATAACTTTTACATTGCCCATGTCCTTTTGTTGCAGTTCCTTGATTAATTGCTTTGTGTAAAAAAGATGCTCCCCACCTAAAAAACTGATTCCAACAGCGTCTGGATTTTCCTCGATAGCCATTTGAACAATGCGTTGAGTGTTATTGTAAAGTCCTGCATAGATGACTTCGTAACCACCATCCATCAGCCACTTAGAAATAATCCTTAGACCATTATCATGGGAGTCCAAACCGATCTTACCCACAATAATTCTTCTTCTTTCAAAAGTCATTTGATCTCTTCCTCCATGTGCTAGATTCTAACTTGGTATAATGAATTCAGCTGCTTGCCTCATGGTATCGCAAATTTCCTGAACCGTTGCTTTGGCCTCCACTGCCTCCATGATTGGCTGAAACAAATTGACCTCTGGTCTCCGCTTCACCAGATCGTATATTTTCTCCAATGCCCTTTTGACTGGATCTTGATTACGGTTTCTCTTGTAGTCTTGAACATACTGAATTCTCTTGGCTTGCATGTCCGAGGCCTGCCTGAAAATGTTGATCTTCACCTCTTCATCTTCATCTTGGAAAATATTAACCCCCACCACAGGATGTTCCCCGATTGCAATCGCTTCGGCTGATTTGTATCGAGCTTCGTTGATCTGTTCTTCCACCCAACCTGTCTTGAAACACTGGATAAACCCCTCTTTCTCCTCAATCACTTTCATCAACTCCCAAATTTTCTCTTCTATCTGATCCGTCATAGTCTCCACGAGATATGAACCTCCTAAAGGGTCGACAGAATTCACCACTTTGGTCTCATAGGCAATGATTTGTTGGGTACGGATGGAAAGTTTATGACTCTCCTCGGTAGGGAGAGAATAAGCCTCATCATAACTCGTGGTGTGGATAGATTGGGTCCCCGCCAAGACGGCTGCCAAGGTCTGAATGGTAGCCCGAACAATATTGTTCAATGGCTGTTGGGCTGTGAGCGGCAGGGCTGACGTCTGGATAGCTGTTCGGAACTTCAGGCTTTGATCGTTTTTAGCACCAAACCTATCTTTGAGCATGCGGGCCCATATTCGCCTCATGGCCCTCAGCTTGGCTACCTCTTCAAACAAGTCTATGTCTGCGGCTGAGAAAAAGGCCATCCGTTGGGCAAAACGGTCAATCTCCAAGCCTCTTTTTACCAATTGCTTAATGTAATCGGCTGCCAGGGACATGGCGAATGCCGCCTCCTGAACCGCATTCACCCCGGTTTCACGAATGTTGTAGGCGTTGATATTGATGATATTCCATCGGGGCGAATGAGGGATCATGTACTCCATCACATCGAGTCCGATCTTGATGGACAAATCGATAGGGAAAAAACTGGTGCAGGCCTGGAAAGTGGGTCCTACCACCTGTGTCAGCGGACAGTTCATAATCGTTCCGATCAATTTTTCCCAAGGGATCCCCCTTTCTTTAGCCAACAGAAGATATTGAGCCATGATCACGGCTGAAGAGGGGGGATGGATGATTAACGTAGAGCTTATCTCATTAAGTGGGATGTCCTTGAACAAGGCCTTCATATCCTCATAGGTGCAAATGGAGGTGCCTTGGAGACCGATATCACCCTGCGCCAAAGAATAATCGGGATCCAACCCGAACTGGGTTCCGATGTCACCATCCATATTGATACCTGTCTGACCGACTTTGAGAAGATATTTAATCCGTTCGTTACTCTCTTCAGGAGTCCCAAAGCCACTCTGTTGTCGCCTCGTCCACAATCGGCCGCGGTACATGTCCTTGTGAATGCCTCTTGTAAACGGGTACTCTCCTGGATCGGGAAGTTCGCCCTTCCAATCCGATTGCCTATACACTTCTTCATACTCAATGCCGGAGAGCGACTTAAAATGGGAGGGCCTTTCGCCCCCAAGATAGCTTAAATTTTTCCCTTCTCTTTGGTTCACCGATCTTCCTCCTTATGCAGTCATGGATTTTTTCACAATTTAATGATTCCACTGTCCTTCAGAATTTCTTCAGCAGCCCTGTAAGGATCCATTGATCCATCACAAATTTGTTGTGAATACTCATTTAATCTTTCGTCCAGTGGGGTTTGTTCAGCAATATGCCGGATGAATCTGGATTTCATGATCTCCAATATTTCGGATTTAGCCGCAGATTCCCTTTTGGAAAAAATGAGATTGCATCTCGTAAGGTATTCTCTGTGCCTGTGAATGGCGGCCATTAATTCTTCAATGCCCTTACGATCAGGGGCAATCGTTTTTATAATGGGGGGTTTCCATTCGCTCTGACCACTGTTCAGGTCTATAAACATCTGAAGATCGGCAACGGTTTGATTTGCACCTTCCCGATCCGATTTGTTCACCACAAAGATGTCTCCGATCTCCAAAACACCCGCCTTGAGGGTTTGGAGATAATCACCCATGCCGGGAATAACAATCAAAACAATTGTATCGGCTACCTGAGCCACAGAAACCTCATTCTGACCTATCCCTACTGTTTCGAGGAGGATCATTTCTTTCCCCATGGCCTCCAATATTTTAATGAAAGCTTTGGTCGTGGGAGTAATGCCTCCTGTTTGTCCTCTCGTTGCGGCTGAGCGAATAAAAAGGCGGAAATCTCCGTCAATTTCTTTCATCCGCTCCCGGTCCCCCAACAAACTGCCTCCGGAGAATGGGCTGGTTGGGTCAATAGCGATCACACCTACCTGTTTGTCTTCCGCCAGAAGAGAACGGGCCATACGATTGATAAGTGTGCTCTTTCCTACACCGGGCCATCCGGTTATGCCTAAAACATAAGACCTCCCGAAAGGAGGGTAGAGGTTCCTAAGACATGCCTCCCCCTCTCGGCTCCCATCTTCGATGAGAGACATCAGCAAGGAGGCACAACGTTTATCTCCCCCCCTAATACCAGTGATGATGGTTTCAGTAGAAATCTTATTAGCCATTTTAATCCCTGAATCATTGCTGTAAAAAATGAGTGAAAGACTTCCTCCTCTTACTTTTTCGGTTTTTTAAGAATAGGGCCTTTACCTATCCCTCTGGTGAAAATCTGATAAATAATCTCAGAGAGTTCTTGGGCAGTCACGGGGCCTTTAGGGTTATACCAGGAATAGATCCAATTACACATTCCGAGGAGACTGAATGTTATTGCTGTCACTTGGCTTTTTTCCATAGATACGCCAAAAAGAAGCGTCAAATAATCAGACACCACACCAAATGTAGTGCGAAGATATTCCCTTTCTTTCACGATAATCTCTCTACGGAATTTTGATGGAAGGTTATGCGCTTCGTTGATCAAGGTTTTTGCTTCATACATATGCTCGGTATACAACTCGACATGACGGGAAATCAACTTCTTCAGTTTTTCAGGTCCATTTTCAACCTTGTCGAGATCTTCGTTCAAATCTTTTAGCACAATGTCCATGAAACTATCTAAAACATAATTGAGGAGCTCCGTTTTGCTTTGGAAGTAGTGGTATATGCCACCCTTACTCAATTTCGCAGAGGCTGCTATATCTTCCATGCTCGTTTCAACAAAACCTTTGGTGCCGAAAAATCCAGCTCCAACCTTTGCGATATTGCTAGTTCTTTTGTTCAACAGCTTCTTTCTATCTTTCATGAATCATTACCCTTATCAAGGTTTGTCATAAGAACATAATTCGACCGGCCGGTTGCCAACCGACTGGTCGGATTATATACTTGGCATTTGTTCTTGTCAAGAAAAGTTAGAAAAATCACTTGACAAATGAGGACAACCTCTTAAACATTAGGATACCAAACACCAAACGCATGGGGATGCCAAGCGCATTGTCTTGTAGAGAATTACTTGTTTAGAACAAAGGCAACACAGGGGGTCAGAAGGGAATCCAATAGTGATGGGGATGGCATGAATGACCATTTGAATGGTTTTGTCATAGAAAATCCGACACTTATCAGGGGCCAGATCTATGACAAGATTAAGCAGGAGATTCTATCGGGCAGCATATCTCCAGGTTCCCGGGTGCTTGAGGGAAGGCTGGCCAAGCAGGTCAATGTTTCTCGAACTCCTGTCAGAGAGGCCTTGCATGTTCTCGAAATGGAAGGCTTCCTCGAATCATTTCCGAGAGTGGGCTATCGGGTGCGGCAGATTACCTGGGAGGAAGTGATAGAGATCAATGAAATAAGGGCAGTCCTTGAACCCCTGGCCGCAAGAAAGGTTATTGAAAGTGAAGACCAGAGTTATATCGATGCCTTAGAGCAGATTCTCATGCAATCGGAAGCAGCGGCGAAGCAGGACCAATTGGGTTCCTTTTTGCAATATGATACAGAATTCGACGAGATCATCGTCAAAGCTAGCGGCATGAAGACTTTGCTCGATGTCTGGGCCACACTTCGCCATCGATTGAGACTCTACAGGATGGGAGCCCACGATTTCCACTCCCTCGACACAAGACTTAGGAGCATAGGAGGGCATCGGCGGATTTTAGAGTGTTTGAAGGCGAAAGACCAAGATGCTGTTGCGAAGGCTATAAGGGAACACCTCGAAGACTCCAAACAAGACATTAGACGCATTAGTTTCAGAATCGGTCAGAATCGCCTAACCTGACAGGAGCCTGAAAGTAGGGTGAAGAGATGAGCTTTAATAGCCTCTTACAAGAAGAACTATCAATGCACCCTTGTGTCGTCAGCCATTTCGAGGGAGCATGGGTCTGGAGTATGCATCCTCCATCGAGGAAGGCTTGAGGTTGCTCCAAAACGCTTACCCAAAAGCCAGGGTTGCCATATTTTCGTCAGTTGGCCTCATTGTTCCCATAACCGCCTGGAAGCGTTAAGGGTTATCACAGGATTCGTTCAATGGGAGGTTAAATGGGGGGGGTAAAATCCATGTGATAGTAATTAATGAAAAGGATAACGTGGCCGTAGCTCTCAACCCGCTCAATGCAGGCACGTGAGTCTCTGACAAGGTTCAGGGCCACATTGAAAAGATTCAAGTCTTATCAGATATTCCTATGGGTCACAAGTTTGCCTTGAAGGACATGGATGAAGGGGAGGCTATGATCAAATACGGAGAACCTATCGGACAGAGCACGGTAAAAATCTCCCGGGGAGAACATCCGAAAGGCTAATCCTTCCCCGGCGAGCGTGAGCGGAATCAGGCAGAATGGTAATACCTAAAGACCACTACAAGACTCGGTGGCCGAATTTGATTCATTAAGAAAGGAGAGATGAATGGTACGGTATGAGGATAGGCACAAGTTAAGAAAGCATGATTTTGATATCTTAAAGAAATTTGAATTCAAGTATGCCCCAGTCGGTTTCAAATATCTCAACGTAGAGGACGACTTGAAAGAATTGGGATTGGAGCGACTTGATAAGAGGATCGCATGGTGCCAAATGCTTCTAGAAGCCCAGAACGGGAAAGCCTTCTATGCGACGGCAGAAAATCAGTTCTGCGAACCAGGCGTCTTTCTGACGGGCCATGGTGAATTAGCCCCTATCGCGGCAGGAGGCCGTATTGGGCCCCCCTTCGAGATCTACGCAGATGAACGCTCAAACAGGCGGGTGTATGACTATATCTATCGTCTTGCCCCAGGGTCTGTGTTCTGCACTACATTTGCTCCAGTGGGCAAACTGACATTTGATCCGGACCTATTAATTATTACTTGCGATAATATGGACCAGACAGAAAGGGTCCTACGGGCCGCACAATACGACACCGGCGATCCGATCGTGAGTAAGATGACCTATGTGATGGGATGCAATTGGATGTTCAACTATCCCTTTGTTACCGGCAACATCAATTACCTGACCACGGGCATTTGCTATGGCATGAAGATGCACAAACTCTATCCCCCCGGGATGCAAATTGTCTCGATTCCTTGGCATCACATCGATAGAGTGATGAGAAACATAAATGAGATGCCTTGGACTATCCCAGGACACACAGACCAGAAGGAAGAGTTTTATAAAATTGCACATGCAAGATTAGGGATTGAGCAGATTATCTAACCGGTCGGATAGTCTATTTTGATTATGGAGTAGGGTCCAGAAATATCTTTTTACTTGACATATTCCGAAATTCCTACTATGTTAAACATCATTTTGGGCCAGTTATGGAACTATTTCCATACTTTGCCTCCCCGAAGGGAATTTCTATTAATAACCTTCATAAGACAGGGCATGGACTTAAGAAACGGATATGGATAGCACTGTTCTCAGATTAGACAAGATTTGCAAGAGCTTTGGCGGACTTCAGGTTTTGTTAGATGTAGACTTGAACCTGGAGCAAGAGGAGATCGTAGGGTTGATCGGGCCTAATGGTGCGGGCAAATCAACACTCTTCAATGTCATCACTTCAATCTACAAACCGGATCGTGGCGATGTCTACCTTCGGGGGCAGAAGATTACTGGGCTTGCTCCCCACAAGATATGCCACATGGGGATTGCGAGGACCTTTCAGCTCATTAAGACGTTCTTGAAGATGACTGTATTGGAGAATGTCATGGTGGGTTCTGTTTATGGGCGGAAGCATCATGGGCAGGGGGCTCGAAAAAGAGCATTAGAAGCTTTGGAGCTCGTGGAGTTGTCTGAAAAGAAAGATATTGCTGCAGCACATATTACCCTTTCAGATCGGCGTCTGCTGGAGGTGGCGATGGCCTTGGCTTCCGTGCCGGTGGTGACACTACTGGATGAACCGATGGCCGGTCTTAATACATCGGAGATCCATAAGGTCCTTCAGGTGATCAAGCGGGCAAGGGATGAGAGGAAGATCTCAATCTTGTGGATCGAACACAAGGTGGATGCTGTTCTTGATTTTTGTGATCGGGTTGCGGTATTGGATTACGGTTTGAAGATTGCCGATGGGAAACCGGATGAGATAGCGAATGACAAGAAAGTGATAGAGGCATACCTTGGAGAGTCACCTGCTTGAAGTGAAGGGAGTGGATGTCCTTTACGGTGATGTTCAGGCCGTCTGGGATTTGTCCATTCATGTGGATGAAGGGGCAATCGTTGCGCTTGTGGGAGCCAACGGGGCAGGAAAGACGACTCTTCTGAAGACGATTTCGGGAATCCTTCGTGCCAAGAGAGGGGAGGTCCTTTTTTCAGGAAGACATCTAACGAAGCTAAGGCCCCAGGAGGTGGTGAACATAGGGATTTCCCATGTGCCGGAGGGGCGGCGCCTGTTTTCTAAGCTTACGGTCCTGGAGAATCTGAGACTGGGTGCCTATCCTCCAAGGGCCCGTTCCCTTTTCGCACAATCCTTGGAAAGAGCCTATGGTCTTTTTCCCGTGCTGAAAGAGCGAAAAAGTCAGACAGCAGGTTCATTGAGTGGGGGTGAGCAGCAGATGTTGGCGATTGGCCGGGCTTTGATGGCTCAGCCGCATCTTCTGATGCTGGATGAGCCTTCTCTTGGGCTGAGTCCCCTTTTTGTGAGGGCGATGTTTGAGCTCATTTATACCTTGAACAATCAGAAGGTGACCATCCTTTTGGTGGAGCAGAACATTCATCAGGCTTTGAAGATAGCACATTGGGCCTATGTTTTGAAGACGGGGAGAATAGCCATGAGTGGGAGAGGGGATGAGCTTTTATCTAACCCGGAGGTTCAGAAGGCCTACATTGGGGAACGGTGGAGTAAGCCCCGTTAGAAGGGATGGGAATCTAAAGCCCACCCTTTATAAGGTGAACATCATGAAACACATTAGCTTCTTAGAAAAAGCCGCCTAATCCCCCTTCAGAAAAGGGGAATATCTCTCCTCCCTTTGGAGCGATTTTTACCTGTCGGAGGCAGGCAAAAGGGAGGTGGGGACGGATTTAATAGGGTAAACATTAATGCTTGAATACTTAGATGTTGGACTCATTGCTCAGGCTTCTGTCAACGGCATTCTTTTAGGGACCATGTATGGCACAGCCGCGATTGGACTCAGCCTGGTCTTCGGCACCATGGGGATTGTTTTTATCGCACAGGGGTCGGTTATCATTTTCTTCGCTTACCTTTGTTATTGGTTATTCGCCCTACTGGGTATTGATCCGTATTTGTCCATAATACCTATTGTTCTCATTGCTTTGTTGCTCGGGGTAGCCTTCTATTATGGCCTTTTCAAGGAGGCGGCCGCTTTAAAGGACAGGATCAGTTCCCTCTTGATCGCGGTAGGACTGATGTTTTTTTTGGAAAATTTCATGACGGTGGTCTGGACCCCCAACCCCAGGGCAGTGGTGACTTCATACGGGTTTTATACTTTCAGCCTATTTGGAATAAATCTCACCTTGACCCGCCTGATTGGATTATTAATAGCCATTCTTGCCACATTGGGCGTCTTTATCTTTTTAAAAAAGACCCTTATAGGAACAGCCGTAAGGGCTATTTCGGAGGACGTGGAAGCCAGCACCATGATGGGAATCAATCCTAACCGGGTTAATATTGTGGCCTTCGCCATCGGCATCGGGCTTGCGGCGATAGCAGGAATCAATTTTGCGACAACCTACTCCTTTGATCCTAACTATGGTTTTGATGTGGCGATAAAGGCGCTTATCGCCTTAACCCTGGGGGGCATTGGTAATGTGGGTGGAGCCCTGTTGGGGGGAATCATTATAGGTGTTATTGAGAGCTTGGCATCCTTTTATGTAGGTATGGGGTGGGCTCAAGGCATATTGTTTGTCATATTCATGCTGACTTTGACCCTTAGACCCTATGGCCTCTTTGGGGGGATCAGCCAAAAAGTGTGACATATTGAAGATACAAAATGAACAATAAGAACAATTTATCGGAACAATCAAGCCTGGCCAAATACCCTTCCGGTTTCCTGAAATCGCTTTTGCAGGCTAGCTTGAAGAACCGCATCTACCTAATTATCGCTGTTCTTGCGCTAGTGATTTTCGGCACGCTGCCGTTCATGATTGGTGTTGATTCCTTTTTCATTTATTACCTGTTTATGGTCTTCATCTACATCGTTGTTGCTCAGGGATGGAACCTTGTCGGAGGATATACGGGACAGGTCAGTCTGGGCACCCATGCCTTCTTTGCCCTCGGTGGTTATACCACAGCCCTAATCTGGCTCCACAATATAACGCATACCTGGTATTACTTTGACCCGCTGGTCATGGTCCTTAGCGGGGTTGTGCCCGCAATCTTCGCTATCATCATCGGCATACCGACGCTATCCAGGCTCCGGGGGGATTACTTTTCTTTCGGCACCCTGGCGGCCGCCCAGATTCTCCAAATAGTCATTTTAAGGACTACTAAATTTTCAGGTGGAGCGGTTGGCCTGCGATTGCCGGGCGGCGGTTTCACAGACCTGGGGAGATATTATTGGACTGCCATGCTTCTGGCCGTTTTGGCGGTATTGGCTGTGTTTATCATCACGAAGTCCAGAATCGGCCTGGCCCTGAGAGCCATCAGTGAAGACGAGACGTCGGCAGCCTCCCACGGGATTCACATTTTGCGCTACAAGCTCTTTTCTTTTGTCATAGGGTCTTTTATTATAGGAGTTTGCGGTAGCCTGTTCGCCTATTACCAGTTTATCGTCAATCCTTCGTCTATGATGAGCCTCGATCGCTGGATGTTCTACCCTATTCTCATCTGTGTCCTGGGGGGCAATGGGACGATTATAGGCCCTGTTATCGGTGCTTTTATCATCGTGACCCTTTTTACCTTCGGGGAGAACCTTGTAGGGCGGGTACACCCGATGCTGTCGGGTGTACTTATCATCCTGGTCATGAAGTACATGCCCACCGGCTTATGGGGGCTTAAGGACAAGATATCGCCTCGCCGCTAGGTAAATACCCGCGATACTTTCATATCAACCAGCCAAAAATTTACCCCCGGCTCTCTTGATTTTTCAGGGATACCGGGGGTAAACTTTGGTTTTCACACAACAAGTATTAGGTTTGGATGGTTAATCTTACCTCTTGTCCCAAGGTGGCACCAGTTTGATGGTCCATATATCTGGAGAGTATGGATAAACCGGCATGCGTTTCCCATCCATCCACTGGAGGGCCACAGCCTTGAACTGAGCTACACCAGTTTTGTTGAAGGCGAGGTCACCTTCGGTGGTATTTTTGGCTACGAAGGTGCCGCTGTAGAAGACAGCCCTGACCTTGGCATTGTCAAGGGAGCCGGCTTTCTCAATAGCCTGAGCGAGAGCCTGGACGAGGGCGTAGGGGTTTCCAATGACAACCGAGTACTTCGTCGCACCAAATTCGGCTCTGAACTTGTCGCCGAGCGCCTTTGACCCTGGAGCCCCTAAAGCTTCCGCCCAGTGCCCATCGCTGATGATGTAGTTAGCATCTTTGCCGAGGGCTTCGCCGAACTCAATGGGCCAGAACCCTCTCGCGCCCCAGATGTACTTCGGGGCGAAGTTAGCCTCTTTCATCTGGCGTATAAACGTCATGCCGTCAGTAGAACTGCAAAGGGTGATTATCCCGTCGATCTTAGCGTTCTTCATCCTGAGAATGGAGGAGGAGAAGTCCTTTGACCCTGGAGTGTAGGACTCGAGTAGGGCCAGATTATACTTATATTTCTCCAGGACTGGCTTAGCCCCATGTTCTGTAAAGCCCTGGCCATCCGCGTTGTCCTCCACCAGGACGCAGAAGTTTTTTGGCCTATCGGCAGCAGGAATTGGGTCCAGACTTGCCGCTGCGCTGCCCGCCAGCTCAGCGATGGAAAAGAACGAGTCCGCAACCCAGCTGAACTTCTGCTCGGCAAACATCTCCGGGAAGAAGGTGGTGGTGACATAGAGCTTCTTATACTTCTCGGCGACGGCGCCACCGTTAATATTTAGCGCGGTATCGACGGAGCCCAGGATAAAGTCCACCTTTTCCAGCTTGATGAGCTTTTCCGCGGCGGCAGTGGTCCCAGCCGGGTCGCTCCGATCATCCGCCACGACAATCTTCAGGGGCAACTTCTTACCGAGATCTTTGACAAATACCCCACCCATGGCATTGATATCTTTGACCGCCTGCTGATACGCCCACCTGTGCTCATTACCCACCATCGCCTCTACACCAGTCATGGGATTGATAGCACC
>JBEKDJ010000074.1:0-17540 GCA_050014415.1 Thermodesulfobacteriota bacterium
CTTGCCACTATCTGCACCTCCCAAAAAGTTTCGATTTGAATGATATATCAAAACGTTAAGTCAGAGGATAATGACCACCTATCGATTACTAATTGCAATCGAGCATGCTTTGCCAAATTGGCCCCTCGTGGATTTCAGGGAGG
Source organism: Thermodesulfobacteriota bacterium (assembly GCA_050014415.1). Classification (GTDB taxonomy): domain Bacteria; phylum Desulfobacterota; class BSN033; order BSN033; family UBA1163; genus JBEKDJ01. The sequence goes on from JBEKDJ010000074.1 coordinate 144, forward strand.
AAGTACGAGAAGATCTTGTTACAAAAGTATAAATATTGGGGAGCGAGTGTTTACGTGGGTATCATCTATAACGTCTCTCGTGAGGTAATTGATTCCATAAATGGTCTGGCACTTCGGTCAGCATCTCCTGAGGATAATTGGGGTTGCTTGCATATTTCTCCAAGTTTGAATCCACCACATAGATCCTGTTCTCCAAAGGAGAATATCGCGCCTCTTCACCAGAAAGGTAGTAATTATACTTATCCAATGCCCGATCCCAATTTGCCGTGTGAGACCGCAGTCCCTGGATGACCACGTCCGAAGTCTCTGCCATGGTTTTCGAAGCCTGACCAAGACGCCTGAGATTTTCATTCAGTCGCCCCATTATCTCCTGCTGGTTCGGACTCATTGAAGCTGCGATGGCATAAAGAACCCTGCTATTTCTCTCAAATAACTCCGGAACGGCATAGAATCCTATCGTATTGACGAAACCTCCGACTCGCAGAGTGGCTGCATTCACCATCATCCAAAATGCGATTTTCTGCCGCCCATTTTGGATGGTCTCTCCGATGAAATTCTCAGCCTTTGACGAATAGCCTTGTGACCGACAGAATCGCATCATTTCTTTATTCGGCTCTCTTTTGTGGATCACCGTACCTGTACACCGATAAAAAGGAAGAAGTTTATTCGTAAGATACCCGTAAGGGTCGAATATGCCAGGTTGAGCGTCATTGGTTGCCGTAATCCCCATTTTTTCATCGGGCGGCGTTGCAATCAAAGAATAGTTTCCTCCTCCCACGGTCCAATTTGGTGGAACTGCCAAATACATGGTGCGATCGGAGCTAAGTTTGAGTACCAATTTTCCTATATCGATCGTTGGCGTCATCTCTTTTCCGACTGAAGAAGATGCACTGGTGTGAAATTGCCTACTTTTTGTTGCATTGTAAAAATTGAAAGGCGTAAGCTTTAGACTTCTTAAAACGGTCCGCAAGATAGTATGCTTGGTATCAAATTGATCTTTGGGGGCTTCATATCCACAGAAGATTCCTCTTCCCTCATCGATGCTGACCAAGTAAAAGCCTTTCATCCTCTCTTTAGTGTCCTTACGCGTGTAACTTGCCGTGACCTCGGCAACTGTATTATTTTTATTGGACCGCTTTTCCCCGATCCGAAGGTCCGGATTTTGCGTGCGTGCGTGTTCATATATAGAATAAATAAAAGACAGTGCCTGCATTTTGGGATGTGCTCTTAGAATAGGGATTAAAAATACGGTGACTCTACTATTGTAGGATGGCTTAATAAAAATGGTCCCATTCAAGACGAACACTTCCCAGGATTTTGGTTTGTTGAGTGAGATTCCCAGCTGCTGATTTGCATATACCTCGAAACCTTGAGGTCCCACCGCAGCCGCCGTTTGAGTTGTTTTAAGTGGAACAAATAAAAATATGATCATATAGATCCATGTTGTGATTATTAAAGAGGGTTTTGTTCTCCCTTTCATCGACACTTCTCCCTCATATGCGATCCGTTTACATTCTAAATCTAATTTCACTATTTTTAATAACAGGTAAATTTTAATTTGGTTGGGGTGTGCTTCACTGCATATAAAAAGGAGCTTAAAAGGGGAATCCCTCTTTTTTCAGAGTCTTCCGAACCACTTGCCTGACTTTGGTAGCAATATCAATAGCTCGAAGGGCTTCCTTTCTGGTAACTTTTTCATCTTCACCAGGATAACGGGTGGTGATTGCAAAAGGGGTGAGTTCCTCAGCCTCATAGACTTTTTCCGCCCATTTGGACTTTTCGTCACATAATTCCAAAAGCCTGGATATATTGTGGGTATAAGGAAAGTCAATGCGATGGAATACCAGATAGGCTTTCAAATATTTTTCAGTACATTGCTGTGCATGATAGGCAATAAGGCGATAGGGACAACCACTTGATAGGGTCAAACCATGACGGGCCAATCGCAGATCTTCATCTCCATAGCCTATCCACTGTTTTACTTTGTGGAAGATATCGGTATTAGGGGGATTCATAAATTACTTTGCCTTCTTGCCAAGCCGGACGGGCAACCGTACCAGGGATATGGCGATCTCGCTCAAATTCCTCTGGAGTAAGAACGATAATATCTCTGGCAAACCCAAGACCCCGCAGGGCTCGGTCCATGGCTACCATTAAAGCCCGTCGGTTTCCCCTAACCGGACAAATAATTAAAAGATCGACATCGCTATGTTTGTCTGCAATACCCCTTGCCTGGGAGCCGAAGAGAATAATTTTCTTTGGGTTAAAGCTGTCGGCCAGTCGCTGTGCCGCTTTTTTTAGAGTTTCCTCAGTGATCAATGAAGTCGCCTCCTCTGTTAATGCCTTTTAATATTTTAAGGAAAAAAGGGGGATAAAGCAAAAAAATTTACACCTCGTGAGGATAATGAAGATAATGTTGACGAGCCTATGGAAAAAAATATTCATGCACCATATTTCCCGAAAATCAAAGAAGTGCAGTTGCCGCCAAATGCAAAGGAGTTGGAGAGAACCACCTTCACCTCTGCTCCTCGAAATTTTCCTGGAACATAATCCAGATCACAATCATTATCGCCTTCCTGGTGATTGATGGTAGGAGGAATGAATTGGTGAATGATGGAGAGAACGGATGCCACCGCCTCGATGGCACCCGCAGAGCCCAGGCAATGGCCCACCATCGACTTGATGGAACTTACAGGAATCGAGTGGGCTTTCTGCCCAAAGGCCTTCTTGATTGAAAGTGTTTCGACCTTGTCATTAAGGGGCGTGCCGGTGCCATGGGCATTAATACAATCGACCTCAAGAGGGGTCATGCCACTTTCTTCAACCGCCTCTTTCATAATTCGAGCCTCCGAAATCCCGGTCGGTTCAGGTGAAGTAATATGATAGGCCTCTCCTCCGATTCCGTATCCTAGAAACTCAGCCAAGATTTCAGCCTCTCTTTTCGTCGCTTCTTCAAGATCTTCCAGGATCAAGACGGCTGCACCTTCGCCCAAGGACATCCCAGCCCTTCTTCTATCGAAAGGCTTACAAGGAGAAGGATCCATTACCTTAAGGGAATTGAATCCTCCAAAAGTGAGTTCGCTCAATGCGTCACTCCCTCCGCAAAGAACGGCTTTGGACCGGCCTCTCCTGATGAGATCGGCTCCATAGCCGATCGAAGTGGCTGACGAGCTGCACGCCGTCGTAACCGTGACCTTCGGGCCTGAAAACCCAAATCGTTCCGTAACCCGACTGGCCGTGAAACTCGGAATGAATGGGAGAATCAGGGAAGGTCTTGACTTTCCTTTGAGAAGGATTTCTCGATGATAGATCTCCGCTTCCAGCATCCCACCGGCCCCTGCTCCCAGACAAACCCCCACCTCCTCTGAAGGATAGGAACAGATCTGAGAGGCCTTGACCGCTTCTTCTGCAGCGATCAAAGCAAATTGGTCCGTCCGAGAAAACCTCTCCAAATCTTTCTTCTTGAAGAATTCCTCTGGTCGATAGTCCCGTATCTCCGCTCCAATTTTGCAGGGATATTTTGAAGTATCATAAAGGGTGATTGGTCCGATTCCTGTCCGACCATCCTTCAGGGATTGAAAAAATTCCTCTGCATTTTTCCCGATGGAACAGATGACCCCCATTCCTGTGATAACGATCCTTTTGGATTTCATTTTGATTCTCTACACAGTTTTCTCACCAATAGTCATGTATATCACTTTCAAAGACGGACTCGCAAGGTGTCACCAAGCTAGAGTGGGCGTGGGATCGAGTTGTTTGAGGACTGCCGTCACCCTATTCTTAGCCTGTCTGAGAATAGTATGCTGGAAATCAGTATGATAATGTATTAAATTTAGAAATTAACTAAGGAGAAGATGTGGACAGCAAATTTGGAACAGATCTAACCGTAGGAAGTATTCCCCGTCACCTTCTACGTTTCTCGATTCCTATGCTCTTAGGAAACTTGATTCAAATTGGTTATAGCATCATCAATACCATATGGGTGGGACATTTAGTCGGAGAAGATGCTGTGGGTGCGGCAGGTGTCAGCTTCCCCATCTTTTTTATCCTTATAGGATTAGCCATGGGAATCACCATGGCAACCATGATACTCATTTCACAGTATTACGGAGCAAGAGATTATGGGATGGTGGAAAAGGTAGTAAACAATTCATTTTCGTTATCGTTGATCATCGGAGCGGTTCTGACCATTGCGGGCGTCCTTTCATGTGATATTCTCTTGGGACTGATGAAAACGCCCCTCGAGAACTTCCCCATGGCGTCAAGCTATCTCAAAATAATGCTGACAGGTTTTATCCTGATGTATATGGGACTTCTCATAACGTCGATCCTCAGAGGAATAGGTGATACCGTCACTCCCCTGACATTTATGTCGATAGGGGTAGGGCTGAATGCAATTCTTGACCCATTTCTGATCGGGGGTTTTGGTCCCTTTCCCCGTCTCGGTCTGAATGGAGCTGCGTATGCGACATTGATCTCACAGAGTACAGCATTAGTTTTGGGTTTTGTTTATCTGAACCGGAAGAACCATCTGGTGGCATTCAATCTCAAGAAGCTTAGGCTTGACCGGCACATCACCTTTTTGGTTTTCAAGATTGGTTTTCCATCCATCATCTCGCAATCACTGGTTTCCATTGGCAGCATATTTGTGACGACCTTCGTGAACTCCTTTGGCAGTGCGGCAACGAATGCCTTCGGTGCTGTTGCAAGGATGGATATGGTTGCTTTTATGCCTGCCATGTCCATGAGCATGGCGGTTTCTGCGCTGACAGGACAAAACCTTGGAGCCCATAAACCTGAAAGAGTTAGAGACATATTCAAATGGGGCGTCATCACGACCTCATCGATTACCATTCTCATATCACTGATTGCCGTTTTTTTGTCGAAAATCATACTGATCATGTTCGGCCTCGGAAATGATGCGGCAGTGATGCAAATAGGGACGACCTATCTGCGGATTGTGGGTTCTTGCTACATATTCTTTGCTGTCATGTTTATATCAAACGGCGTGATCAATGGTGCAGGCCATACCATGATCACGATGGTTTTTTCGCTGCTGTCATTGTGGTTAATCAGGGTGCCATTCTCTTGGCTGTTGTCGAAAACCAGCCTTGGAATCACAGGAATATGGGTGTCCATCGCATTAAGCTTCGCGGTCGTGATGATCGTCAGCCTCGGATATTACTCCTCGGGAAGGTGGAAAAAGTCATTGGTCATAAAAACTCCCGCCGCAGAACCTTACGGAGAACAAATTTCCTCGGTTTATGAGATATCCTAAACCGACGTTCTAGACACCCACATGGAGCGACGCCGATGACGCTAGGAAAATTGGGAGGAGGAACTTACCGTGAAATCGAATAAGAATATTCTTCGTATTTTCGACGGGGCGGTTGCGATTGTGACGGGCGGAGCATCTGGAATTGGGCAAGCGCTCGCCGAGGAATTATCTCGACGTGGCAGTGAGGTTATCTTGGCTGACCTCCAGTATGAATTGGCACAAAAAGTGGCATCCCAGATTTCTTCTGCCGGGGGGAAGGCCACTGCAAAACAGGTGGATATAACTGATTTCATGGCTGTTGAAACTTTGGTTCGGGAAACGGTTAGCCGAACTGGACGGTTGGACTACATGTTCAATAATGCGGGAATCGGGATTGGCGGGGAAGTCTGGCAGCATCATATTGAAGACTGGAACCGGATTATTGACGTGAATCTCCGGGGAGTGACCAACGGTGTTCAAGCTGCCTATTCGGTGATGTTCAAACAGGGCTTCGGACACATTGTGAATACTTCCTCGATGGCAGGGCTTGCACCGTTTCCATTTGAGGCAGGATATGTGGCGACAAAATATGCTGTCGTAGGGCTCTCATCAGCCATACGGGTAGAATCAATCTCAAGAGGGATACGAGTGAGCGTCGTCTGCCCCGGAGTGATTCGAACACCCATCCTGAGAGGGGGGAAATATGGGAAAATGCTGGCAGATATTCCTTTTGACAAGATGGAACCATTGTTTGAACGATACAGACCCATGTCTCCAGCTATCTTTGCTCGCAAAGTACTGAATGCAGTCGCTAAAAATAAAGCCATTATCGTTGTGCCCGCCTGGTGGAAAGTGTTCTGGTGGTTGAATCGTCTGTCTCCCTCTCTGTGGATATTTCTATCGCATAGGTCGTTTCAGAAGAGCCAGGAGGAGTTCAAGAAGCTATTCAACCCGGATGTTGCAAAAAAGTGAGTTGCATGAACCTGGACAGGCCGGTCGGAAAGGCTTCGAGGCGACCCTTTTACCGAACCAGTTCCTCCAAATCGTTTGATTATCAGGAGTCACTTAAAGTAAATTCCTCCCGTTTCCCTCCAATCTCCTGAGAACCGCCATTCGAAGTCCCGCCGGGGGCGGGATTTATCCGGGTTCATTTCTGCAACGGGTGGGTAGAGTAAGTGAATCTTCGGAGATGGGGAAGGATAGAATGGGATTAGAGGATTCCGCCATCCACAACGATGGTTTGTCCAGTAATGTAGTCTGAATCATCCGATGCAAGAAAGAGAACAACCTTAGCCACTTCCTCTGGTTTCCCCATCCTGCTCAGGCTAGAAGACTTAATGATTGACTCCACCTTCTCCTTGGCCATCTTAGACACCATTTCCGACTCGACCAAGCCAGGAGCTACGGCATTGACATGAATGTTGAAGGGACCCAATTCACGGGCGAGCGACTTGGTAAAGCTGATCACTCCTCCTTTGGTCGCCGCATAATTGGTCTGGCCAGCAGTGCCCAGAATTCCACTGACGGAGGAGATATTGATGATCTTCCCTTTTCTCTCAGGAATCATCTTCCGAATGACTGTTTTGCAGCAGTAGAAGAGGCTCGTCAGATTTACCTTGATAAGAGAATCCCAATCCTCATCACTCATCAACATAAGGAAGTTGTCCCGAATGAGACCTGCATTATTGACCAAGATATCAATCCTTCCATACTTTCCGAAGATCTCATCGACCATTTCTTTCACCTGATCAAATCGAGTCACATCAGCCTTAAAGAGACTAAGGTTCAAGCCTTCCGATTTCGTATCTTCCACTAGTCTTTCAGCTGCATCGACATCCTTTGAGAAATTGGCAAAGACCCTCGCGCCCTCTTCCGCCAAGAGGTGGCTAATGGCTCTTCCAATCCCTTTGGTTCCACCTGTGACAATTGCCACTTGATCCTTCAGCCTCATGATTCCTCCTGAATCAAAATTCGCCTTACGTATTCAAATCGAAAAGCAGCGTCCGTAGTCCCTAAGATTAAACGTGCCTAAAGTGACCAAAATTGAGTGATTAAGATTAGGGCTTTAACTAAACTACCCTCGCCTTCAAGGCGAGGGGTTTGAAATAACAGGTCGACTTTAAGTCGACCTTACCCATTGTTGTTCTTTTGTCCGTCATTCCTGCGCAAGCAGGAATCCAGTCTTCTTCTTCAGCGTCCTGGATTCCCGTTTTCATGGGAATGACAATTCTGATGCTATATTGTTCAGATGCTTATGGTCGGCCTCATTCCAATGCCACGAGGGATATGTCACCAAGGGTTGGCCGACCATTTCGCAAAATCTCCACTTCGCCTGAAGGCGAGGGGTTCCCACCATCCCCGATGGGGACACTAAAGTCACTTTGAACTTCCCCAGTTCACTTTTATCATTTTAGTTCATTTAACGGTCTGACCCTTGGCCTCTTCATCCTTCCGACCAGCTCCCATAATGGCCCTCGAATTCCAAATCTCCGGATCCCCTCCATCAGACTCTGTGTAATGTTGATCTCCAGGGCCGGGACAATCCATCGGTTTCTCTGAAGGGCTTTCTCACGGACAATCTCCTCCAATCTCCCTCCCAGCATCGGGGAGATATAGAAATGGGGATAAATCAGGTCGGAATTCCGATCGATCACGCCCTCAGAAAGAGAGATCTGCTCCATCTCGGTCCCCGGGTAGATTCGGATCCCCAACATAGCAATGATGGCCGTCGGATCAAGTCGATCCATCAAACGAAAGGACTCCTCAATCGTCTCCTCCTCTTCTCCAGGACCCCCGAAGAGGAGGTAGTGACATTGGTTGACTCCCGATGATGAGCAGAGCTCTGAAGCTCGGATGACATCCTCTAGGGTGAACGACTTCTTGTAATTGTGAAGCATTCGTGGGGAACCCGAATCCGTTCCAAATTCAATCCCAGCACATCCTGCCTCCTTCATCCAGTTAAGAAGGCTTTCGGTCAAAAACCCAGGGTTGACAAAGGCAGTCCACTTCACCTCTATTCGGCCTCGTATGATGGCGCGACATAACTCCTCAGCATAAGAAGGAGGATAATTGAAGATATCGTCAACAAAGTAGACATAATCCAACGCCTCTTCCCGGATGAGAGTCCGGAGCTCTTCCACTACCTCCTCGGTCTTTCTCTGCCTTATCCCCTTTCCTTCCAACAAAGGGTAGGTACAGTAAATGCAAGAGAATGAGCAACCTCGCTTTGTCTGGATATTTCCCATCCCTCCCGCCTCCAAATAGCGACGTGTTTCAAAAAGAGTTCTATCAGGAGACTGAATGGGAAAGACCCGCGCCCCTTCTATCGAATGAGGAAAGGGTTCCCCCTTGATGAGGAGGCAGCGGGATGGGGGGGTAGACTCTCCTCTTTCGAGAGACGTTACTAACCGGAGGAGGACCTCTTCACCTTCTCCCGCAATCCCAAAATCCACATCCAAGTACTGAAGGAGTTCTTTGGGAGCCAGGGAATATCCCGAGCCGCCGACAATCAATCTCGAGGAGGAAGATTGTCGGCAGACCTGAATGACCTCTTCTACCTCTTTGAGATAGGAGAGTGAGGTGGGATAGGTAAGATTGTCCAAGTTTCTCAAAGAGAGCCCGATCAAATCGGGTTTGAATCGGTGGAGGACACCCGCCAAATCGGCATTGGGGGCTTCAGAAAAGCAGAGGTCCAAGACCTCGATCGCATGGCCCGCTTCTCTCAATGCCCTGGCGAGATACGCCATTCCCAAGGGGAAGACTGGATAAGGCATCTTTTCACGGTTCACGGAAATGAGAAGAATCTTCATGGGACCCTTTTCTGCAATAGTCACTAATCACCAATAACCCAGCTCCAAGTAAATGATCCATGGTTGGGAATCACCCTCGGGCTATGAACCCGCCCTTGCTCCCCTTTCATGAAGTTTGGCCATGGATCATTGGTTATTGTGTAGTACTTATGATTTGGTCGTTGATCGTTGAAGGCGTGTCTCCTTCTTGATTCTATGAATAACCTCCATCTGAGCCCCTCGAAGGACAAAATTGGACATCAAGAAATAAAAGAAGTGATGTCTGGGGCCCCCAAGAAGACGCTTCAATATAGACCGAGGAGCGCAAATATACTTCTGTGCCCAGAGGTATCCCTCTTGGAGTTCTTGAACCGTCATCTGTTTCGGTTTAAAGACGGCATGGCTCATGTCATAGTGCGACCAGTCATAGTCAAAGACCCTCCCTTCCTCCTCCAGCCGGTGTTGGAGAGGAGTTCCCGGAAAGGGTGTCAGAATCGAGAAGGTGGGAAGTTCGATTCTATTCCTCTGGACAAATTCAACCGTTTTTCTGAAGATGCTCGGATTATCCCCATCGAAACCGAAGATAAAGGAGCCGTGGATGCCGATTTGATGGCTTTGAATGGCCTTGATCAATTCGGATAATTCCTTCGCATTCACAAATCGTTTTGAAACACCATCTAGATTTTCCTGAAGAAGGGATTCGAAACCAATGAAAAGAGAGACACAGCCACTTTCTTGGGCACTTCTTAGAAGTTCCTCGTTCTTAGCGATCTGTATGGTCGTAAATCCCATCCACTTGACTCGATAGTGTTTGAAGATTTCGAAAAGGCCAAAGGCATAGTCCTTCCTTGCAGTCACGTTATCATCGGCTAGGAAGAGGTACTCTCCTTCCTTCTTGATGATCTGTGAGAGTTCCTTATCGATCTCCTCCAGAGGACGAACCCGGTACCGTTTCCCATTGATCGTAGGCACAGAACAGAATTCGCACCGGTTTGGACATCCCCGGGTCGTCTCCACAACCTTGAAAAAGGGCCGATAACGTTTGCTCAGAAGGTCCCTTCTGGGCAGAGGCATCCCCTTCAAATCCGACCATTCTCGATTCTTATAAAAGGGTTTGAGTTCTCCTGCCTCAAAGTCCATGATCACCTTCTCAATCATTCCCTCCGCTTCTCCAATAAAGACAGAGTCTGCATGTCTTTTGGCTTCTTCAGGCAAGAGGCTGGGGTGGACCCCGCCCAGGATGACCTTCACTCCTCTTGCTCGAAATCGGTCGGCAACTTCATACGCCCTTTTGATCACACAGGTGAGTCCAGTAATCCCAACCAAATCAACCTCTGCTTCAAAATCGACCCCCTCAATCGCTTCGTTGACGATCTTAATCTCACAGTCTTCAGGAAAGAGGGAGGCAAGAAGGGTGAGGCCCAATATGGGAAAAGGATACTGGGTGTCGTTGGAGAATCTGATTCCTCTCTCTCTCGGGAAGATGAGGAGAACCTTTTTCAATTGCGGATTGCGGGTTCCAGATTGCCGATTCAGATTCATGATGCTTTCTGTTTTCATTCTTTCTTCTTAACTCATAACCCCGAACTCATCACTCGCAACTTCCTCTTGAAGGTTGGGCTGTTTCCAAGGCCTCCGGGTTGCTTGTTCCCATACGTATCGGAGAATGAGCCGGTAAGCCATCCGTTTAAAAGGATTCGGATTGAAGAACGCACCCAGGAGGATCCTGGGTTGGGTATAGTACTTTTTCAGATAGGCCTGCTGAAGGTGATGAACCTCTTGGGCGGACAAGAACTTTGTATCCATGATGGGATGCATGAAATCGTATTTCCCGAAATCCCTTTCTTTGATTCTTCGCAGTCGCTCTGCCTCTTCAAAGTATTTTGTTCCGGGAAGGGGGGTGGTCAGGGTCAGAACGAGAAAGTCACTCTGAGCCTTGACGAATCGGAAGACTTCTTTAAGAGATTCTTCAGAATCATTCCAATCCCCGCACATAACGTTGGCCATCACCATGATCCCATTTCTCCTGAGAATATCGATCGCCTTTTGAGCCATCTCTCTCGATTGCTGTTTTTCATATCGGGCGAGCACATCCGGCTGGATGCTCTCGATCCCCAACATAACTTCATAAAGACCGAGGCGTTTCATCTCGGGGATCAGATCTTCATCGCGAAGGATATCCTTGATCCGGGATTGGAACCAGAAGTGGATAGAGAGCCCCGACCTTCCTAACTCCTCAAGGAACTCCTCCATCCGTTTCCGATTCCAATTGAAGGTATTCTCGTTGAAGACAAAGAGGTTCTTTCCGTATTGATGATGGAGATAGGTAATTTCTTCGACTACCCTCTTTCCGCTTCGTCCCCTCCAAACCCCCTCCCAAAACTTCGTCTCCGAACAATAGGCGCATCGATCTCCACAACCACGGCTCGTAGAAAGACCGAAGGCCCTTCTTCCCATTCCATGCCAGTAGTAGGCTTCGCTCTCCATCTCAACGAGATGATACGCAGGAAAAGGAAGGACATCTAGATTCGGTATGAGAGGTTGTCTTCCGTTGAGGATGACTTTTCCATCATTAGCATAGGCAATGCCTTTGGCTTCTTTCACCTTTCTGCTCCGGGATAGCCCCTGGAGAAGCTGAGAAAATGAAATCTCCCCTTCACCCAGGACAATGTAATCCAATTCTTTCAATTCCCTCAGGATGGTTTCGGCCATGAGGGTGAAATGGCTTCCCCCTGCCACGATCGTGGAGTCCGGTGAAAGTTTTCGAGAGAGATGAATGGCCTGAATCGCTTCAGGCGAGAGACAAGTAGCAGAACAGGTGATCCCAATGACATCAGGCTTCGATGAGGAGATAGAGGCTGCGAGATCTTTCCAAGGGTTTGGGAAAGCAGTGGCATCGATGATCCGGACCTGCACACCCTCCCTCTCCAAGTACGCAGCTAACTGAAGAAGCCCGAAAGATGGGGTCCACATCCGAAGACCTGGGAAAAGATGATGAGGAGGATCGATTAAAAGGACTCTCATAAGATTGTTTCAGCCCGCAGGGCAGGAATCGGAATGACAGCACACGAACGTCAATTCATTTGACCTGTTCACCTAGCGATCAGCTATCCTCTGTGCGCTATTTGCCATCTGCTATCTGCAAGGATACCCGGAAGCGTTCACAGAGATCGCCCCAACAGGCGACCACCCGATGGTCCACCACCAGCTGGATCACTTCACATTGATTCTCGCACTCACTGCATTCAAATCCCCGGGTTAAACACGATTTGCGGGAAAGATCAAACCCTCTGAATTGGGTTCTGGAGGGTTTAGACCTCTTTACCAATTTGGCCGCACCAATCGCCCCCATCACATCAAAATGCTCTGGTATGACGAGAGAGGTCTCCAGTTCCTTTTCAATCGCTTTTTGGATACCTTGATTGGCTGCAACCCCTCCTTGGAAGATGATCGGAGATAGAATCTCCTTGCCGCGACAAACATTGTTTAGATAGTTCTTGACCAAGGAGTCACAGAGGCCGGCCACGATATCCTCAACCGAATGTCCGATCTGTTGTTTGTGAATCATGTCTGTCTCGGCAAACACCGTGCATCGTCCAGCGATCCGGACAGGGTGATTGGCTTTGAGAGCGAAATCTCCAAAGGCCTCAATGGAGATCCCGAGCCTGGCGGCTTGTTGATCCAAGAACGATCCTGTGCCTGCTGCGCAGACCGTATTCATCGCAAAGTCAACTACGACCCCTTTCCTCAACACGATGACTTTGGAATCCTGGCCACCGATTTCGATAATGGTCTTCGCTTCGGGCAGAAAGTCAATCACGGCAACGGCATGGGCAGTAATCTCATTTTTCATGAGATCGGCTCCCACCAGATAAGCAGCTAACTGCCGGGCACTGCCGGTCGTGGCAACCCCATCGATAGAAACTCCTCCCAGTTCGGCCACGACTCGTTCCATCCCTATCTGGATAGCTTCGATGGGTCGGCCACTATTCCGAAGATAGACCTTGGTGAGAACCTCATCGCTATCGTTCAGGACTACCACTTTCGTAGTAATGGACCCGACATCAATACCTAAATAGTATCCCATAGCGAACCATCACTCAATTCTACAGGTCCTGAATCAAATCGTTTTCATAATCCGAAATCCCAAGCTCTATTTTTAAGTGACCCCAACACCATTTTTCTCGAATTTGATAAATTGAGTTTACTCATGAGTCCATAATTGAGAAGACATGTTTTGCTGGAAATCTCCCCTAACCCCTCTTTGCCTGTCCGAAGACAGGAAAAGGATACCAAAGAGGGGAATCTCTCCCTTTTGTAAAGGGAGGGAAGGAGGGATTTAGTCTCCAATGTCCACATAATTATGGACTGACTAGTAATTGCAATTTGCTGCTTGGGATTTGGTGTTTTTTCTTTCTTCCATCACATCCTGGAAGGCCTCCAGCCGAGTGATCAAACCTTCCCTTCCCGTGTGTTCGTCGAACGAGAGGACGAGAAGAGGGATAGGGGGGCCTCCTCGAGCCTTCAACCTCCTTTTGATGAACTCCTGAAGAAGAGCATCGATTCCGCATTTAAAGGAGGTGAGAAAGATGATCCCATCTGCGCCCCCTGAGAGAAAATGAAACAGAGACCCCACGATCTCTCTTCCTGATGACCAGTAGATCTCCTTGGAAAGATCAGAAATCTCATGATCGATCTCCTTTACGGAGAGCAGATCAGAGGTAACGATCTCCATGCCCAAACCTTTGATCAAAGCTAGGATATCCTTATTGATATCGATGTCGAAAAGATTGTAAGGATGACCGATGAGAGCAACACGCAGCGAGGTCTTCTTGCCAGCCGCCGGTGTTGGGATTTCCATCTGGAAGAGTTGCCTCGTTGGGAGCCGGTTGATCCGATCCGTCCACTCATCCTGGAAGATCGAGAAGGATCGTTGAGCCTCCGAGAAGGCCCGTCTGCTCTCTCTCTTGGAAACGCCCAACTTCTCACCCATCTTCGAAAAAGACTGAAGGAGGGAGTTTCCCCCGATCCGAAGATCGATCGTCTCATCAATGATGGAAACCTTTCCTTCTGTGGCCAGTCGGACAATATCCGGAGCCCCTCGAAATTTCGGACACATGATATAGGCATGATGGAGACTGACCAGACGGGGGATGAAGAGATGATCCGCTCTGTCTTTTAAATGGGTCGCATGCGTGACCAGGAGTTTCATCGGAAGACAACTATCTTCGAAATAGATGATCTTCCCTTTTTTTGACCCATCCGAAACGATCACCTTCCAACCCAGTGTCTCGAAAAAAGTGCGCCAAAGGGGAAAATACCGATAGAACATCAGGGCCTTGGGAATGCCTATGCAGCCTTTCTCTTCCATTGCAACATCTCGATAAAGGCCTCGAGGAGCGTTTGGATTCGGCCTTCGATCTCCTGTTCATCCAAGATGAGGGTGAGAATCGGTATGTCCCAATCCTTCCCTACTCTTGTCAGGATTCCAGAAGCAGTGGTCTCCGGCATACAGGCAAAAGGCATGAGATGGACGACCCCGTCATATCCCTCTCGAGACCTCAGAATGGTTTCACCAATAGAGACGTTGCATTCTGCTCCCACATCGTAAGCAAGATACCTTTTCGAGGCTTCGAAAAAGCGAAGCCGTTCTTCGGCTTGATGGCCTTTGCCCCTCCTGAGGCTTCTCAAGATATGAGTTGAGAACCAGGACGTCCGTGTGACCTGCGCTCCCAACTCTCCCAATCTCTGTTCTACTCCCCGATTGATATGGGGATCCATCACCGTATAGAGTTCGCCAACCATCGCGATCCGGAATGGGATTCGAGATCGGTCCTGCTCCGTCTCTTGGAGGAAAATCTTTCCCCTTCGAACCGCCTCCTCAAGCACTCTTGGAGTTTTGGCCTCATCCACCCAGAAAAGGGCCTTCTTCAGCCTCTTTTGGGTCTCACCCTTCTGAATCTCTCTTGGTCTCACCTCCATGGCCAACTGTTCCAAAGCCTCACAGGCCATCATCTTCTTCCACCCCATCCAGAGTCCATATGGAAAAAGCAGGATGTTCTTCAGACTCAACTCCTTCTTCAGCTCCTTCGTCTCCTCATAATTCTTCCAGATGGCTTCCCAGGTCAGTCGTGGCGGGATCGTCAGCCAGCGGTAGTGAAGACCGAGATCTTCGAGGATCACCCTCTGGACGAGATCATAAAGCCCAAGGCGGCAGGGGGGGCCGCTGCCTACCATCACAATCGTATCTGCCCCCATCTGAAGGGCCTCAATCAGATTTCCCAGGATAATCTTGAAGGGGAGACAAATGCATTCGTTTGAATTAAGGACGCCAAGGGATAGGGTTTTTCGGCTGGTTTCAGGAGGAACGATATAGGGGATCCCGGCAGTTTCCGCAATGGCCTTGCAGAAAATATGCATCGTGCCCAGATGAGGGAAAGTTACCTTCATCCATGTCTTCCCATTACCTTCTTGTCCGCTGAGAGAGGCTGGATACCTCGACTTTCGATCCTCTCCTTCCAGGCGGCTTCAGCAATCTCTCCGTACGCATTGGCATAGGCGTTAATGTCCTGAGCGAAATCGGTGAAGAGATGCTCCGCCCCCTCGTGGGTAAAGTATTTGGCATGCTGAAGGGCAATCTCTCTCCCCTGTGCTGGGTGATCGATCAGGAGACAGGGCCGGAATAGGTTTTCTGACAAGGGCTGGCGCGACCGGATCTCTCGAAAGAGAGAAGAATTGAGGGCTTCTGCAAGGGATTTCTCTTTGATATTGTCAGAGGCAAAATGGCAAAAAACACATGGTTCGACATCTCCCCTGGCATTGACATGGAAGTATTTCCTCCCAGCGGCAATGCATCCCTGGGTGAGACAGCCATCATTCCAGAAGTCGACGAAGAGCATCGGTTTGGTAGCTCGGAAATAGGCCAGGCGCTCCCTCATCCGGTTCCTCTGCTCTGGCGTTGCCATGAGGCTGAGGTCAGGATCTCTTCCAACGGGGACGTAATGGAAATTCCAGATGAGAATGCACCCCTTCTCCACGAGAAAATCGATAAAGGCATCGCTGGTAAGGATATCCGTATTCTGCGATGTCTGGGTCGTTGACACAGCGAAAAAGATTCCGGCCTCTTTGAGCCACCCCATCACCTTTACGATTCGATCGAACTGGCCCGGCCCTCTTCTTCCATCTGTCTCTTCCTTGAGCCCTTCGAGGCTAATGGCCGGCACAACATTACCTGAAGCGACGAACCGCTCAACCATCTTTTCATCGATCAATGTTCCATTCGTATAAATCTGGAAGGTCGTGTCGCCGTGCTCCTCGAAGAGATCGAAAAGATCCTTTCTCAGAAACGGTTCCCCACCCGTCATTAATACAAGATGGATACCCATCTCGTTGCACTCTTCGACCAGCCGATCGATTATTTCATAAGGGAGATCCTCCTGAGTAGGATAAGCCCCTGCATAGCACCCATAACAATTGAGATTACATCGCATCGTCGGGCTGATCAGCATGGCATCCGGGGGATAGAACCCTTTTTCTGCCTCAAAAGCCTTTCTCCGGTTCGTACCTACTAAGAGTTGGTTGATGATGAAGTTAGAGACGATCTTTTTTCGATGGTGGGGGTTCGTTTCTTTAAGGACCCTTCTCGCAATCGTCAGGCCAGGATGATCAGTCTGGAAGAGGGTCCGAATCCATCGGATCTTATCGCGATAGGATTCTTTCTGAGAAATCTTCTCCGCCAGGTGGGTCAGGCGAATCAAATTCTCCTTGGACGCATTGGCTAAGAGAGAAAAGGAACTCGTTGTGAATTTTTCTACGGAGTACCGCTTGACCCTACGGTATAAATCCATTCAACCTTCCTTACCAAAACAGACTCCGAAGAAAGAGTTTACAGACTCGCCAGGTATCGACGACCGGTCTGAAATGACTCGACTCGGTTCCGTCGATCCTTTGGTTCATAGTAGGAACAGATAACACACTGAACCCCTTTTTGCAAGCCTTAATCAGGAGCTCCAGTTCCGTCTCAAACCCAAGAGTAACGAGATCAACCTCCTTCAGGACTTCAGTCCGGATCAGTCGAAAACCGGACTGGCTATCTGTAATATCTGAATGGCAAACCCGGGCGACCGCTTTGGCCCCCAGACGATTCCAGAACCGGCGAAGAAAGGTCATTCGTCCGAATTCTCCAGCCCGGGAGGCGATGAGAATATCGGGCTTTACGCGTCCAAATACCTGAAGAAGGGAAGAAATCACCGAAGGGTCGTGCTGGCCATCGGCATCGAGGGTGATGATGACCTCATAGCCTTTTTGTATGGCATATCGGAACCCAGTCCGAAGGGCAGAGCCTTTCCCCAG
>JBEKDJ010000075.1:0-17362 GCA_050014415.1 Thermodesulfobacteriota bacterium
TCGATCAAGTGAGAAAAGCGTACTTGGGCGTGTAATCCCACCGGTTCTGGATTCAATTGTGATGGGTGATTTTCTGGTCGTTTCAACATTAGGGATATTGGAGCAGCAGGAATTGCCATTACTATTCTGACTGGTAGAGAATCAATCGTGTTCCGGTCATCACCGCTAAGGTCCCCCCGGCTAAAGATCCTATTACATAAGCTGGTGTCTTGTCTCACCCCAAAAAAGGCATAGGAATTCGTAACTGTTTAGCCAAATTAAGTTGCTATTTCAATTTCTAGCTTTAGGAGAAGAAACAAGTTCAAAATCCTAAGAAATGTGAAGAATAGTCATGAACCCCCCCTTTTTCAAAGGGGGAAACTCCTATCTCCTCCCTTTATTAAAGGGAGGCTGGGAGGGATTTTAGAATAGCTAAACAGTCACAGGAATTCAAGAAAGTGAAGAACCCCGCCCTGTGGGCGGGGTTCTTCACTTGAAGGGTACCTATGAAGGATGGAGCGATATGAAAGAGAGATGGACAGAGGTTGACGATTGCGCAAAGGACAAGCAAGAGCAGACGTTCGGTACCTGGCTTTCAGGCGAAGGAATTCTCTTCGAAAGCCCTGATGGAGAAAGGGCCTACAAAGAGCGGGTAAACCTCATCAAGGATGCAATTCAGCTGACAAAACCTCCACGGCGTATTCCTGTTTGTCCAGCCTCAGGCTTCTTCCCCGCTCGTTATGCGGGATTGACCTTGTATGACGCCATGTATGATTACGGTGCATTGGTGCGGATGTGGGAGAAATACTGTGATGAATTTTCACCGGATGCCTATGACGGTCCTGCCTTGATGCCCCCTGGCAAGGTTTTTGACCTCTTGGATTACACCCTCTTCAAATGGCCTGGGCATGGGGTCTCCAAAGAGCGGTCTTACCAGTTTGTAGAGGGGGAGTACATGAAAGCGGAGGAGTACCAGGACCTGATTGATGATCCGAGCGGGTACTTCCTGCGAGTCTATTTCCCACGCATCTTCAGAGCCCTGAAACCCTTCGGAAGCATGCCGCTATTCCCCCTGATTAGTGAATTAGTCCTTGTGACTCCTGCGATTCTCTCTCTCGGGGCGCCAGAACTTCAGAAGGCCCTTCAAGTTGTCATGGATGCAGCTTCGGAGGCAACGCGGTGGGCCGATAGAATACAGGCATTGAACAGAACCATCATGGGTAAGGGGTATCCCATTCTTTCGGGTGGGCTCGCAAGGGCCCCTTTTGATGTGGTCGGGGACAGCCTTCGTGGCACTGCAGGTATCATGATGGATATGTATAGACATCCAGATGAGCTTCTGGAGGCCTGTGAGAGGCTGACACCTTTCATGGTAAGAGCAGGGATAGAAGCCGGGAAATCCAACGGCCACCCAATCATTTTCATGCCCCTCCATAAAGGTGCGGATGGGTTCATGTCGGACAAGCAATTCCGGACCTTCTATTGGCCCACACTGAAGAAGGTTATCGTTGGCCTGGTCAATGAAGGTCTGGTTCCTTACTTGTTTGCAGAAGGCGGGTATAATTCTCGCTTGGAGGTTATCTCGGACCTACCCAAAGGGATGACCGTATGGTGGTTTGATCGGACTGACATGACTCATGCAAAGCAGACAGTGGGGAAGATAGCCTGCATTGCAGGAAATGTCCCCCTCGGTCTCTTGTGTACAGGCACGGAGGATCAGGTGAAAGATTACTGCAAAGGTCTCATCGACACCGTAGGAAGGGAAGGGGGATTCATTCTCTCCACCGGTGCAGGGATGGAGGATGCCAAACCTGATAATGTCAGGGCCATGATCGATTTCAGTAAGGCCTACGGCGCCCTTTTCTGACCGTTATCATCTCATCCATTGGCAATGAAGGACCGATATCAATTTTTATAAGTCTTCTCTCCTTAGCTTTCTAAGGAAGAGGCCTAACCTTTATTATGGTAAAAGCAAATCATATTATCAGGCATGAGGTACTGAATCCACTAGGCTTCATGCCCGATGTCCAATTAATATCCTTGGCTCAACGACCTCGCTCCCTAAACAACAAGGTGATCTACATCATATACTCCTGGCCAGTAGGGTCGGGATCACAACTGGATGACCTCCTTGCGAAAATTGGGGACCGCTTAACTAAACGATTCTCAAAAGCGAAAATCGTAGCTAAGACCAAACCCTCTGCCTACGGGACGGATGACCCTAAGTTTTGGGACGAGATTGTAAAGAAAGCGGATGCTTTTATTTACGGTGCTGCACCATCCTGTGCCACTACAATGTATGCTGTCAAGTATACTGGACTATTGGAAAAGCGCGGTCGTCCGGGTGTACCGATTATCTTTGACAATCTTATAGAGGACGCAAAAATCACATGTGCCGAGATAGGGATGCGTGTCCGTTGGGTGGCTGTACCCTATCCGCCTGAAAAGATCTCAGATAAACAAATGCCAAAGCTATTGAATCAAATCATTGAATCCTTGACCTCACCTCTATCTGAAGAGGAAACCAGAACCGGTATCACCAAGCCACCCAAACCAACAAAGATCGCCTGTAAGGGTACTTTTGAAGAAATAAACAGGTACTTCTACGATAAGGGTTTGACTGACGGCCTTCCCGTCATCCCTTGCACAAAGGAAGGAGTCGCAGAGATGCTCAAGGGGACGAGTCATCCCCCTGATGAGGTGGTCACAACAACGATGTGGCCTGCACAATGGCAGGCGACGGTGGAGAAGGTGGCTATCGTAGGAGTCATGGCAGGGTGCATCCCAAAATACATGGCTGTTTTGTTAGCAGCAACTGAGGCTTTTTCCAAATGTGGCTTAGCAGTACGTTCCACAAACTCATTCTCATACATGCAGGTGATCAATGGACCCATACGCAAGGAGATAGACATGAATGCAGGAACCTATGCGCTTGGACCAGGTAATCGTGCCAATGCGACCATTGGACGTTTCTTGAGTCTGGCTGTCACCAACCTCGGTGGGGGACAAGTCGGTGTTAACCTGATGGGTACGCAAGGGAACGTGAGCGGCTACACCTTTTGTTTTCCTGAGAATGAAGAGGATAGCCCCTGGGAATCCTTCGCGGTAGAAAACGGTTATGAAGCTGATGAAAGCACACTCAGTATGTTTGCCACAGGGTGGAGTCATTGCGGTAACTATCTGGGAGGCAGCGTGGATGATCTAGCTCGGGCGATGGCACAGTTTACCTTCCCGAGTGGAATGGTAGTCTTAGTGGCACCCCCGAGGGCAAAAGAGTGGGCAAAGAATGGCTACAGCAAAAAGGATTTCAAAGATTACATCTGGTCTCATGCCACGTTGCCCATGAAGATATTTAGGCAGGACTCTTATTACAAAAAATTTGTCGAACCGATCTTAAGAGGGAAGATGTTTGAGAACTATCATTGGCCCGAGAATTACCTGTGGATGTCTGATGATGCAGTCGTCCCTGTTTATCCACGAGAAGGCGTTCAGGTAGTTGTCGTTGGAGCGGATCAAAATCCCATGATGCAGGGTTGGAAAACGAGTCATCCAACCATTGTATCGATAGACAAGTGGAGATGAATGATCTAATTGATAAGAGCTCACTCAGTTTTTGTATCGGGATTTGAGCTCTAATTTTTGCGCCATTTTTTGCTTGACAAAAGTTGATGACTTCACGTAAGATAAATCCTTGAAATTACAGGAGTTAGTTTCACCTGGTGGAATACAGAAGTGAAATGGATTGATTCATGATGAAAAGAGGTGGAAATTATTCTTCTTGGTGGAGATTGGAAAACCTGGAAGGTATGACAGATATGAGCACGCTTGATTTGAAGAAGATCGTAGAGGCTCTTAGCAGAGTTCAAGAAAAACGTATTGACTACTGCATCTGAACTAGATGATTCATGGATTAATCATTAATATGATCTCCAATCTTTCATCTTTTCGTTTAGCCAGATTAACCTGCTCTCTTCATCGAAATGCTTGAATATATCCTTCAATTTGTAGCTTCCGCCATCACTGAAGGGAGCATTTATGTGCTCATGGGGTTGGGTTTGGTGATTATCATCCGATCCACGGAGGTGATGTATTTTGTTCAGGGTACTTTAGCGATGGCGGGTGGTGTGACGATGTATGCTCTTTTTACCCAAGGGCATATACCGCTTGGGGTGGCCATTCCTGTAAGTTTGATGGTTTGTGTCCTTGTGGCCTTAGCATCGCAGTGGGTTGTGATTCTCCCCTTGCTTGAGCGAGGGGTCAGTCCGTTAAGTGTCTCCATGATTACGATTGGGATATCCATGATTTTTGACATGGTATCCATGATGCTTTTTGGCAAAGATCCACTGGCGGTGGCTCCGTTTTCGGGGGATGAGCCTATTGATCTTTTTGGGGCCAGTGTTGTGCCCCAGGAATTTTGGGTTGTGGGTTCCACGGTCATTATTTTACTGTTAACGCTTTTATTTTTTAAGAGGACCTGGGTTGGCAAGGCAATGACAGGGTTAGGAGATAACCCTCTTTTGGCGAGAGCTTCAGGTTTTCCCGTGAGGCGGCTATTCACGTATTCATTCGTTTTTGCAGGGTTGGTGGGTGGACTGGCTGGGATTGTTTCTGCGCCCATTTCCTATACGGGTTATTGGGTGGGTACTCGTTTGACAATCAAGGGTTTTGTGGCGGCGGCGGTGGGAGGAATGAGTAATCCTTTGGGGGCATTGTTGGGAGGTTTCATCATAGGATTTTTTGAGTCCTTTACCGCAGGATTTCTTTCTTCGAGATTAAAGGATCTGATCACCATGATACTTCTTCTTTTAGTTCTTCGTTTGCGGCCTCAGGGACTGATGGGGGAGAGGCAATAATAGGATGACCTCGACAAAATCATCAGCCATCGTCTCATGGGTGAGGCGTCGTTGGCAGTTTTTAGTCCTCATTGTTTTAATCGTTTGCTTTCCTATTTTCATCAGGAGCTACTTTGTCACCCGAGTTGGGATCGTTTTGGCCCTTTTTGTAATTTGCGTTACCGGGATGACGTTACTGACCCGTTATGCGGGTGTTATTTCTTTAGGTCATTCCGCTTTTTTTGCCTTAGGGGCGTATATATCGGCCATTCTCACGGTCAAGATGGGGTGGAATGCTTGGTTATCGATGGTGGTGGCGGGTGGGGCGGCGGTTGTTTTCGCTTACCTCTTTTCGGTTCCGTTTTTGAAGTTGCGTCGGGTTTACTTAGCGATGGCGACGTTGGGTTTAGGGCAGGTGGCTTATCTTTTGGCGAAAGATTTGACGGAGGTGACGGGGGGTGTATCAGGGATTCCTGGGATTCCGCATCTTAGGCTGGGGCGGGTGGTGTTGAGGGAAGATTGGCAGCTTTTCTATTTATTTGGGTGTTTTGTTGTATTTTTTGTTTTTTTAACAGAGAACATAGGGAGAACACGACTGGGGCGAGCTTATCATGCGATTCGGACCAATGAAACGGCCGCCCAAGCGATGGGGATCGATGTACAGCGGGAGTTGGGGGGACTATTTTGTTTTAGTGCGTTGGTTTCGGCATTGGCGGGATCGATGTTGGCCCATTTTATTACTTTCATCAGTCCTGAGTCGTTCACCATCGACTTTTCGTTTACCCTGTTGATTATCGTGATCATTGGGGGAGCAAATATTTGGGGGACTTTAGTAACAGCAGTGGTATTGATTGGGTTTTCGGAAGTCTTTCGTGGGTTTCAAGACTTAAGCATGGGATTCTATGGACTTCTACTAATTGTTGCTTTATTTGTATTTCCAGAGGGACTATCCGCGGTTTTGTTTCCTCGAGGATATGCTCGCAGGGGAATATCAACGAAGGGATTAGAGCCAGTTGATATTGGTTTCCAGAATCCGGGGGACCTTCAGAGGAGTGTTCGAGAGCTACCATTGAGGGAAGGTAAGATCTTGGAGATGAGAGAAATAACAAAGAACTTTGGGGGAACAGAAGCTCTTGCAAAGGTTTCAGTCTCAGTGGATTATCATCAAATCGTGGGGATCATCGGTCCTAACGGGGCGGGGAAGACGACCTTGCTCAATGTGATCAATGGGTTTTTAACCTCTCAAGGGGGGAGGGTGATCTTTCAGGGGGAGGATGTGACCAGTAAGACTCCGCACGAGATGGCACGGTTAGGATTGGGGCGGACCTTTCAACTGATTAACCTATTTAAAGGGATGACTGTCATCGAGAATGTGATGGTGGGGGGCCACCTGAAGGGGAGGTCGGGTATCCTGATGGGGGGAATCAATCTTGGGAGGCCTCGGCATGAAGAGGCGATGATACGGAATACATCCATGCGGAGTCTTGAGTTTTTAGGTTTAGTGGACAGAGCCTATGATGTTGTGGAGAACCTGTCTTTTGGGGAGCAGAAGTTGGTGGAGTTAGCCCGGGCCCTGGCCATGGAGCCCGAGTTGCTGCTTTTGGACGAGCCGGCGGCTGGATTAAACTCTGCGGAGACGGAGAGGCTTTCAGATATTTTACGTCGGATAAGAGAGCGAGGGATCACCATTGTTCTTGTGGAGCACAATATGCCATTAGTGATGGGCCTTTCGGACCTAGTCTTTGTGTTGGATTTTGGTCGAGAGATCGCCTTTGGGACTCCCGAAGAAGTCTCCAGGGACAAAGAGGTCATCAGAGCTTATTTGGGTCAGGAGGGGTAGGGTGCTTCTGAAGGTTCATCAGCTAACGGCCGGCTATGGGAATCTCATCGTTTTGAGGGAGATTTCCTTTTCGATGGAGTTGGGCGAGACATTGGCCACAATTGGGGCCAATGGTGCTGGCAAGAGTACGCTTTTGTGGGCTCTTTCGGGCATGATCCGGCCGAAGTCGGGGCAGGTGTGGTTCGGGGAGCAAGAGATCACAGGGTGGGATTGTTCTCGGATCGTGGCCCTGGGGATTGGTCATGTTCTTCAGGGGATGCATGTTTTCAGTTCTTTAATGGTGGAGGACAATTTAGTATTAGGGGCATATGGGCAGAGGTTGAACATCCAAGCCCTTAAGGATAGGAATCTTCAGATTGTCTATAAGTATTTCCCGGTACTGGAGAGAAAGCAGAGGCAGCATGCGGGTTCGCTCAGTGGGGGTGAAAAGCAGATGTTGGCGATCGGCCGTACGCTGATGTGTGATCTGAAGTTGTTACTTCTGGATGAGCCCTCAGCAGGATTGGCGCCTTTGCTAGTGAAGAATCTTTTTGAGATTCTCAATAAGTTGCGGGAGGAGTTTTCTTTGACCATTCTTTTGGTGGAACAGAATGCGGAGGCGGCCCTGAGATTTGCAAACCGGGGGTTGGTTATAGCTCAGGGTCAGATTATGCTTGATGGGGAGGCTCGGAGTTTGATCAATAATGAAGAGGTGAGAAAAATCTATTTTGGGAAAAAAACCAGAAATCCCATGAGATAAGGAGGTGAGAATGAATCATAAACGTTCGCCGCCATACATCTTAGGGTATCGGGTATTAATGTGTGAAGGTATTTCGTTTGAAGGCGTTAATTACGCATGAGAGGAGGAGACGACGATGAGACGTAAAATGACGAGTCTGATGAAGGCCATAGGTCTGATGGGTTTAGTCCTTTCACTCTTATTGTTTGCAGGAGGGAAACCTTCACAGGCAGCAGAACCCATTAAAATTGGGGTAGTCGTGAGCACCACTGGAATGTTTAATTGGCTTGGCAATCCAGAAATAAAGGCCATAACAGTCGTAGCGGACGAGGTCAACCGCCAAGGTGGGCTCTTCGGACGGCCAATTAAGCTTTTTGTTGAAGATGACCAGAGCAATGCAACCACCTCTACTATCGCGGCCACAAAACTCATTCGTGATGAAAAGGTTTCTTGTATAATAGGCGCAAGCGGCGTAGATGGGGCTATGGCTATGATCCCCATTTGTGAGCGCGAAGGAGTTTCACAGTTGCCCTTGGTCCCCCTTACAATCCCTTTGAAGAAGTGGGTCTTTCTTACTTGCTTGGACGACTATTTTCTTTCTGACAAAATGGTTGCCTTCACTGTAAAGGAATTGGGTGCACGAAAAATTGCTAACCTTCACGATGCGTCGATATATGGTTTGAAGGGAGCAAACGGCGTCAAGGACCACGCCGGTAAGCATGGAGCCACCATTGTGATCGATGAACAATTTGAGCAGACGGACACTAACATGATTCCCCAATTGACTAAGACCAAAGCCGCTAAGCCTGATGCAATCGTACTTTTCACTGGCGCAACTTCGGCAGCGGTCATTGCTAAGAACATGCAACAGCTGGGAATGAAGATGCGAGTTGTTACCGGTGGTGGTGTTCCGAGCAAGGAATTCCCCCAACTGGCGGGCAAGACAGTAGAAAATGGGCGTTGGGTGCCATTTGACCCCATGGATTTATACGCCGAGCAGCTTCCTCCCAACGACCCTTTCCGCAAGAACCTTTACGATCCTCTCTTTAAAGCCATTAAGGCGAAATATGGGGAAAATACTGAGTGGGACGGGTTTTTTAGAAACGGAAATGATCCCATACACATAGTGATAGAAGCATTGAAGATTGCTAAGACAGATGATCGTGTCGCCTTACGAGATGCTCTGGAGAAGGTCAAGTATGATGGCTTCCTTGGCGATTTTGCATATTCTCCCAAAGATCATTTAGGAACAACAGGGGAGACTTTTGTACCCATCATTATCAAAGACGGTAAATATTGGCCTTATCCATATAAGAAGAAATAGCATAATCCATTTTGCAGCTGGGGTGTTGCGAGCAAGGATTTCGCCAGATTGGTTGGCAAGGTAGTAGGAGTGCGGCCTTGGGTCGTATTCGGTCTTAGAATTTTGTATGCCGAGAAGCTTCCTACCGAAGATCCATGGCGTAAGAACCTTTACGAACCATTCAAGAAAGCCCAAATGGAGAAATTTGGCAAAGAGGTTCAAACGTTTGCTGCAAATGCACACGATGCCTTGCGTATCGTTGTTGAAGCGCTAAAGATCGCTGGAACAGATGACCGTGCTGCCTTAAGAGATGCTATTGAGAAGGTCAAATATAATGGCTTAGCCGGCGATTTTAGCGTTACTCCCAACGACCATATAGGAATGCCAGTAGAATCAGTAGTACCACAGATCATAAAGGACGGCGAATACTGGCCATATAAGAACTAGTCTGCTGCTGTACATGATGGTTGCAACTGGTCTCATTGCAAGAACTTTACTCAGCAATAAGCGTAAAGTATTCCCCATGAGCAGTGAAAGAGTTTTCAGGAGATAGACATGAGACTTCAACTTGATATACTGAATATCAGAGATGTTCAATTTGCAGACCGGACAACGATCATTGAGGGGATCTTATATATCAACCGGCAAGAGCTTCAAGAATTCTTAAGAGAGGACAGAAGACTGAGTCATATTGAGATTGAGTTAGCTCATCCCGGCGAAAGATGTAGGATTGTACAAGTGACTGACGTTGTCGAACCACGAGCCAAAAAGAATGGAGGTGTAGATTTTGCTGGTGCCCTGGGGAAGCATGGAAGGGTCGGTCAAGGTAACACCTCTGTACTCCGCGGCACTGCGGTTGTCTTAAGTGAATACCGTAGACCGGGAGACCCCCCGATGGAGCCTTCAGCGCCACAACTGGGAGGGATCATCGACATGTCGGGACCTGGAGCAGAGCTTGGAATCTACGGGAGAACTCATAATATTATTCTGGTGCCTTGTCCTGCAACCGGGGTCAGCCTGCATGATTATCGGATCGCACTCAAGATAGCCGGGTTGAAAACGGCCGTTTATCTGGCCCAGGCGGGTAAGGATTTAAAGCCAGATGAAATAGAAGTATTTGACCTTCCTCCACTCTCAGAGATTGGAAAAGGATTGGGACATTTACCCAAGGTGGCCTACATCTTTCAATTTATTTCAGGTCAATTTGAAAGCATCCCTGGGTATCCCATTCTATACGGCAGCGGTGCTGAGAGAATTGCTCCGACGATTCTGCATCCTAACGAAGTTTTAGATGGAGCGATTGTTACTCCGTATCGTTCGATGGGCATGGAAGAGTTCAGCCTTCAAAACCATTCTATCATTAAGGAATTATACAGAAGACATGAGAAGGATCTGTATTTCATGGGTATGGTGATAACGGTCGCTCATGACAAAGAACAAGAGAATGAAAGAGCAGCAACCATGGCCGCTCATCTGGTCAAATGGATTCTCGGGGCGGAGGGGGTCATCCTCACCAAGAGCGGAGGAGGGATTCCAGAGGTGGCCATGGCCTTGACCGCTCAGCGATGTGAAGAACTCGGAGTTAGGACTTCCCTCGCATTAGTCCATTATCCAACAGTGCTCAGTGGTGGCGACAGCACCGTCTTATTCAACGTCCCTGAGGTCGATGCGATCGTCAGCCTGGGAACTCCCCATGCTCTTATCACATTACCTCCTGTTGAAAGGTTTATCGGAAAGCCAATGGACTTGCCGGAAGGACCTCTCGCGGGCGGAGAGATCAAAACAACCCTGCATACAGTTAGAGGAGTAATAAGTCAGATAGCGAATTCGGCGCTCATCGCAGTTCAATCGTAGGTTTTTTGGATTTTTCCACACAGTGGCTCGTAAAGGCATGCAAGATAGGAGGTTAGAAAAATGGGAGGAGGAGCCTTAAGGATCGTCCAATACTTGAATCAGTTCTTTGGGGGGATAGGAGGGGAGGATAAGGCGCACGTGGGGCCTCAAGTAAAGTCCGGCCCGATTGGCCCCGGGAGGGCTGTCCAGGAGGCTTTAGGTGAACGAGGAAAAGTCATCGCCACGATCATTTGCGGAGACAACTATTTTGCGGAAAGAATTGAAGAGGCAACAGCCGAGGTGATCAATCTGCTTAGATCTTATCAACCGGATGCGGTGATAGCAGGGCCGGCATTTGATGCTGGCCGTTATGGGATCGCCTGCGGTGCTTTATGTAAGGGAGTTCAGGATCAACTGGGTGTTCCAGCAGTCACTGGAATGTTTAAGGAAAACCCCGGCGTTGATCTTTTCAGAAAGCATGTGTACATCATAGAAACCGGGGATTCCGCAAGAAGAATGTCTGAGGCACTCTCCAAGATGGTCAATATCGTATTGAAGCTTGTGAGCAAAGCAAAAATAGGCAAACCGTCTGCGGAAGGTTATTTTCCTCGAGGGTACCTTGAAAACGAGATTTCGAATCGGCTGGGGGCTGAACGAGTCGTTTCTATGTTATTAGCCAAGCTTCATGGAGAGTCATTTAGATCGGAGGTTTCTCTTCCAAAGTATGATCGAGTGGAATCAGCACCTGGCATAAAGGATCTTCGCTCAGCGACGATTGCCCTGGTCACAGATGGTGGTTTGGTACCTAAGGGGAATCCAGACAGAATTGAAGATAAGGCGGCCACACGTTTTGGTGCCTACAGCCTCAAAGGGAGGGATGTTCTTGACCCTAACGACTATGAAGTCAATCATGTCGGTTACACTCCGGTATTTGTCCTTCAGGATCCTCATCGCCTGGTTCCAGTGGACGTCATGAGGGATTTGGAAAGAGAAGGCATTATTAAAAAACTCCATGAAAAGTTTTATTCCACGGCGGGGGCAGTGAATATTGTAGAGAATGTCAAGAAAATGGGGCAAGCAATAGCAAAAGAACTTAAAGATGAAAGGGTATCAGGTGTTATCCTTACATCGACTTGAGGAAGCAGTACGCGCTGCGGTGCAGTGCTTACAAAAGAGTTGGAAAGGGCTGGACTTCCTACTGCCCATGTTTGCGCTCTTACCCCCGTGGCCCTCATGGTCGGTTCTAACCGGATTGTACCCGCTGCCAGTGTCGTTCATCCGGTAGGAGATCCTCATCGGGATCCAAAAGATGAAAAGGCATTCCGAAGAGGTATCGTAGAGGAGGCTCTTAAGGCTTTGCAGAATAGGGATGGCCTATAATTATGTTAATGTGAGGTCAAGCCGGTAAGACGCCTTATTCCATATGCCTAAGTGATTAACCGTTGGGCCGCATGATCGAAAGGTGTAAACAATGAGGGATTTTTCGAGAAAAGAAAATGTTAAGCCGGTCGTAAAGGGAGTGTCCTATTTTCTTGCCCATGTTCCTTCCATGGTACGCCATGGGTCCAAACCCTCTCGAGAAATTATGAAAGACCCTTCCATTTTAGCCCCCATCCTGGCCCATTTAGAGGATTTTAATCATGCGGTGGCATACCCTCCCAACCAAGTATTTATTGGCAATCTCGACCCTGAGGAACTCCGACAGATCCCATCTCCTTGGTATCAACATCCTGTCCCGAAGGCTTCAAGAGAAGGTTCCTTTGGAGAAATCATGCCGGAGGAAGAGTTCTATGGCATGCTCAAAATATGCGATGAATTCGGACTGATCATGCTGGAAGAAAGCTTTTTACGAGAGGTTGCCTTAACGTTGTCAGGTCATCCTTTGTTTCATTCGGATGATCAAAAGAAGCTTGACAAAGGGAACTCTCTGGAGCAAATCAGGGAGACCATCAATGGGAGACATGCGTTACCGCTCTATATTCAGCGCGATCGGCTGATCGGTTGCATTCAGGCGGGACATGAGGAGGACACCGCACTCGCTCCTGAGATCCTATTAGAGAACTTGGCAAGCCGGGCTTCCGGCGCATTGGCGTTGCGACACTTAATTACAAAAACAGGAAGAGCCGAGGAGATCGACTATCTCCTCGGGTGTGGCGAGGAGGCCGTCGGGGACCGTTACAATCGAGGGGGAGGCAGCCTGTCGAAGGCAATCGGGGAGTTGTGCGGATGCGTGAGAGCGACAGGGTCTGATGTGAAAGCATTTTGTTGTGCTCCAGTTCATGCCATGGTGTTGGCTGCTGGCCTCATTGCCTCAAAAACCTTTAACAATGTGGTATTGGTAGGGGGAGGCTCGCTGCCAAAATTGGGGATGAAGTTTCATGGTCATCTGAGGCATGATATGCCGATTTTGGAAGATGTTCTTGCCGGCATTGCGATTTGGGTCAGTCCGGATGATGGGAAAAGCCCAGTCCTTCGGTTGGATTCGGTAGGGAAACATGAGATCGGCTCTGGGTCTGCCCAACAGGCGATTCTCAATAAGCTTGTGGTGGAGCCCCTAGATCGTTTGGGCCTTAAGCTTACCCAGATAGATAAGTATGCAACCGAAATGCATAATCCGGAAATCACGGAGCCACAGGGGAGTGGGAACGTACCCAGAACCAATTACCGCACCATCGGTAGCTTTGCCGTGATCCGTAAGGAGATTGAGCGGGAAGAGCTTGAGCAATTTGTTGAGGTTCACGGGATGCCTGGTTTTTCACCCACCCAAGGGCATATTGCCTCTGCTGTTCCCTTTCTCGGACATGCCCTGAAGAAAATCATGGCAGGAGAAATGAAATACGTCCTGTTTTTGGCTAAAGGGAGTCTGTTCCTTGGACGTATGACACAGCTTTCGGATGGGCTTTCTTTTCTATTGGAGAAAAATGAAAGAGAGGGATAAATTGGTGATAGAGCTGAACCGCGACAATTACGAAAGTGAGATATCAAATTGTAAAGAGCCAATCCTTGTTGATTTTTGGGGGCCGCAGTGTAAGCCTTGCTTGGCCCTGATGCCTGCAGTGGAAAAAATCGAGAAGGAGTACGTTGGCAAGCTTAAGGTAGCCAAAGTCAACGCTGCGGGGAATCGTATGTTATGTGCTAGACTCCGAGTCATGGGCCTACCGACCTTCCTTTTCTATAAGGGCGGAATAGAGACGAAGCGCCTCACAGGGGAGAACATTGCGGAGAGCGAAATCATAGAGGCCATAAAGACAATCCTTACTTAAAGTCTGGGTTATTTCTGATTTGAAAGATAGGAGGAAATGGGAAATGCAATTAAAGGGAAAGAAAGTTATCATCCTCGGCGAGCGGGATGGGATACAGGGACAGGCCATTGCGGCCTGTGTCGAGAGTGCCGGGGCGGAGCCACTGCTCGTTCAAACTCAGTGCTTTGTCTGAACAGCAGCCGGTGCCCTTGACCTGGAGGGTCAAGAAAGTATCAAGAGAGTGGTTGAGGAACATGGTAAAGAGAACCTGGTTGTGATCATAGGAGCTCCCGATGCCGACAGCGCAGAGCTTTATGCCGAGACGGTGACTCATGGGGACCCCACATGGGCAGGACCCCTTGCCGGTGTTGCATTGGAGCTACCTGTTTTTCATATTATGGAACCCGAAATAACGGCGCAGATTAATCCAGCAGTTTACAAAGAACATCTCTCGATAATGGACATAGCGCTTGATGTGGAGAAGATCGCTCAAGGTCTTAACAGAGTGCGAGGCAAAAGTGGTTAAATTTCGCCAATGACTGATAAAGGCGAAGATTTAGAGTATTCATATAGGGAATCTCTTTTTTTTCATCACGCATGTCCTAATCATCACGGTGAGGAGGCCGGGCAACTTCTCTCTGGGTTTCTTAATGCTAAACGAAGGAGGAGAAACATGGCACGAGGTCATAAGGGCAAATTTCTATTCAAGAGATTGGAAAAATGTCGAAAGAGTCAAAAGGTGTTAATGCGGAGTCTTGAGGCACTTGGGTTCAAAACAAATTAGGTTCGAAAGGAGGAAATTACAATGAAACGTGGAATGATGATTTTGATGAAGACCGTAGGTTTGGTTGGCTTCGTGCTTGCGCTCTTATTGTTTGCGGGGGGGAATCCTTCACAGGCAGTAGAACCCATCAAAATTGGAGCTGTGTTTACCAACACTGGATGGGCAGGTTTTCTTGGCGCTCCACAAAAAGAGGCCGTAGAAGTCGAGGTGGAAAAGATCAACCGCCAAGGTGGAGTCTTAGGCCGGCCGCTCGAGGTTTACTATGAAGATGATCAAAGTAATCCTACTACCTCTGTGATTGCGACGACAAAACTGGTTCGTGATCTAAAAGTTTGTGCAGTTCTGGGCACAGCCTTCACATCCGGGGCCACTTCCATGATCCCCATCGCTGAAGGTGAGGGAGTTCCGCTTTTACCTACCTGCCCTGCTACAGTCCCTTTCAATAAATGGGTCTTTTTTGTTCTGATAGACGATACCCTCCATGGTCCAGGAATGCTTAAGTTCATGGCGGAAGATCTCAAGGCAAAAAAGATCGCTGTCCTTACTGCTCCCGAGGTAGGGTTCTTGGCAGGAATAAAGGCCATTGAGGATAACCTCGACAAATACGGAGCCAAGATTATTATCAAAGAGCAATATGAGTTTACGGACACGAACATGATTCCCCAGTTGACGAAGATCAAAGCCGCCAAGCCTGATGTCATACTCAATTATTCAATTGGGACTTCGGCATCGGTCGCTGCAAAGAACTATAAACAATTAGGAATGAAAGTCCCGGTTGTAAACAGTTGGGGCGTGGCGAGCAAGGAGCATGCCAAACTGGCTGGCGAGGTCGTAGCAGGCAAGCCCTGGATCATATTTGGACTTAAGTGTTTATTCGCCGACAAGCTTCCGCCTGACGATCCATACCGTAAGAACCTTTATGAACCACACAAGAAAGCTCTGATGGATAAATTTGGCAAAGAGTTTCAAACGTATGGTGCAAATGCACATGACGCGATACACATCGTAGTAGAAGCACTGAAGATCGCCGGAACAGATGATCGTAATGCCTTAAGAGATGCACTGGAGAAGGTCAAATATAAAGGCTTAGTTGGCGATTTTTCAGTTACTGCCACTGACCATTATGGAATGCCAGTGGAGGCCGTAATACCACAGGTCATAAAGCACGGTGAATATTACCCGTACTATCCCAAAAAATTCGGCATGAAATAGCCCAATGGGATATCGTCTATAAGACTTTGGAGATTGCTGGAAAGGCTTCCAATCCTGTCATCCTTCGCTTCGCCCTGCGCTGTATGATGCAAAGGGCGAAGCGAAGAGTTTTTGTCTTCCTTTCTTTTGTCTCTGGCTGGACGGCCAAGGACGAAGACACCCATCAACCCGTCCCAATCGTGGTTCCGTTTGCTGCTGGAAACAACACGGATCTCTCTGCCCGCGTTCTCTTGAAAAGCCGAGAGAATATCTTGAATAGCCGGTGCCTGTTATGAAAAGGCCAGGGGAGAGGAAGAGGGAGGATAAGGTATCCATTTCTTAGAGGGCCCTTGGTCTTCATTCGGTCCTCGAAGGAGTGAAGATTGAAATCGTATCAGGGAGGTCAATATGGGGGAGAATGCTGCAAGGCTTTACAATGAACGGGAGAAGAGGGTAGCCGATATTATAGAATTGAGAAGGCCCGACAGGGTGCCAATCATCCCGCATTTCAACTTCTTTCCTGCCACTTATGCGGGGGTGACTGTCGCGGAGTTGATGTATGATCCTGACAAGATTGGAGAGTCCTACTGGAGAGTCTTACAGGATTTCGAGCCTGATATGATTGAAAATCCTTACGGTAAGCTGATGGGCCCCGTGCTCGATGCCCTTGACTGCAAGCAGGCCAGATGGCCGGGCAGAAATCTCCCCGCAAACGTTCCCTTCCAGTTCATAGAGCAAGAATATATGAAAGCGGAGGAATTCGATGCATTTCTTTCTGACCCCTCTGATTTCATCGTGCGCCAGCTATGGCCTAGGATATTCGGGGCCCTGAAAGGGCTCGAAAAGCTGCCGCCGCTGCACAACGTCATCAGTTACTCTGTGGGGATGGGCACAGCCTTCGGCTCACCCGAGGTTGCGGAAGCCCTGGATGCCTTACGCAGGGTGAGCGAAGAGTCTATAAAGGCTGTGACGTATATGCGGAGCTTCGCACAAATGTCGAAAGAAAAGGGCTTCCCAATGGATTCCGATTCCATGACTCAGGCGCCTTTTGATCTCCTGGCCGACTTTTTCAGGGGCTCGAGAGGAATCATGCTCGACATGTACAGGAGGCCGGAAATCCTCCTCAAAGCGTGTGAAAAAGTCCTCCCTTTCCTCTTAGAGAGGGCCCTTTTACCAGCAAGGGCCTCTGGGAATCCCCGGGTTATGATTCCCCTCCACAAGGGGACAGATGGCTCCTTATCCCGCGAGCAGTATCTGAGGTTTTACTGGCCGACACTCCGCGAGCTGATGCTGGCATTGATTAAGGAAGGAATGGTTCCTTGTCCGTTCTTCGAGGGAGAGTACACGTCTCGCCTCGACATCATCAAGGACATGCCTCCAGGCAAGGCCTGCTACAAATTTGAGTCAATGGACATGGCGAAGGCGAGAGAGGTGCTCGGTGATGGGATAGCCCTGAGAGGTGGCGTTCCCGTATCACTGCTCGTTACCAGCACGCCTGACCGCGTCAGGGAGCATGTCAAGAGATTGATAGAGACCGTAGGAAAGAGGGGCGGCCTCATTATTGATGTGAGTACGAACCTGAATGATGCGAGACCGGAAAATGTGAGGGCTCTGTTCGACGCTGCCAGGGAGTATGGTGT
>JBEKDJ010000076.1:0-17122 GCA_050014415.1 Thermodesulfobacteriota bacterium
CTTACAATGAATCCAAATGCCGCCGTCAAAGAAGATTTGACACAGTTTCTTGAGGCTTTGAAAAAAGCTGCTTGAAGTTTAAACTACTGATTTCAGATTTCTTACGCAACGTTAAGGTTGATATAGGGGTTTCATGAGTCGGTCGCTGAGAATAGAATATCCTGGCGCTTTTTATCACGTCACTGCCCGCGGCAATGAACGAAAAGCCATTTTCAGAGCGAAAGAAAATTATGAAAAGTTTATTGATTATCTTGAGTCAGCGACCCAAAGATATGGAGCGCAAATACATTGTTTCTGCCTTATGCCCAACCACTATCACCTCCTTTTAGAGACCCCTCGGGGGAATCTTCATACAATTCTGCATCACTTGAATACGAGTTATACGAACTATTTCAATGCGAAGACCAGACGGGCGGGACATCTTCTTCAAGGGCGATATCACGCTATTTTGGTGGAGAAGGATAGTTATGCTTTGGAGCTATCTCGGTATATTCATCTCAATCCGGTTAGGGCTCGGTTAGTTAGTGATCCTTCGAGGTATGCCTGGAGCAGCTATTCTGCTTATGTAGGGATGGGAAAAGGTTGGGAATGGTTAGAGAAGGGATTTATATTGAACCAGATAAGCACTGAGGAGAGAAGAGCTCAGAGAAGGTACGGAAAATATGTGAAGGAGGGTGGGGAGCGGAAGATGGAGCACCCCTTGGAGGAAGTAGTAGGCTCAATAGTATTAGGATCGGAGAGATTCATTGAATGGGTGAGAGCAAGATGGATTGAAAAGAAGGAGATTAGTCGGGACATTCCAGCTTTGAGAAGGCTTGCTCGGTGGCCTGATCTATCGACGATATTGAAACAGACGGAGAAGGTTTTCGGAAGTGGGACAGCAGGGTCGAGGCAGGTAGCCCTTTATCTTTCGCATCGGCTCAGTGGGGTTTCGTTGCGTGAGATTGGAAAATTCTTTGGAGAGATAGGACCTTCAGCAGTTACCCAGAATACTCGAAGGTTGGGAGATCGTCTGGCAGAAGATAGAGGATTGTCCAAGAGGGTCGATAAGCTGATGAAAGCGTTAAGTGAATAGTGTAGACACGACACCGACACCTCGATGGAAACTTCATATCTAGGATTTTGTCGGTGATGACACTATGCAAATAAACAGGAGGAACGATAGATGAGTATTCAGAAAAACCCAATTGTGGAGATTAAAACCGGAAGGATCGAGGGTAGGATTGAAAACGGTCTGAGTGTTTTTAAGGGAGTGCCTTATGCCGTTCCACCTGTGGGAGAACTCCGATGGCTGCCTCCCCAACCACTTAAACCGTGGGAAGGAGTGCGACCGGCCAAAGATTTCGGGACGATTGCTCCGCAGAATTTGATGCAAGGGCCGGGAATGCCAGATATACCGGGCTTTGCCGAAGAGGAAGAACCTCAAAGTGAGGACTGCTTATTTTTAAATGTCTGGACTCCAGGAATAGATCATGCTAAGCGACCGGTTATGGTCTGGATTCACGGCGGGGCATTTTCTATTGGCTCCGGTTCACAATCGATGTTCCGTGGCGGTAGACTGGCTTCCCATGGGAATATCGTACTGGTCACGATTAATTACCGCTTAGGTGTTCTGGGCTTTTTGAATCTGAATGAGCTCACTAAAGGCAAGATTCCCGCCACCGGCAACGAAGGGCTCCTGGATCAGGTTGCAGCCCTCGAATGGGTGAGAGATAATATAGCGGCCTTCGGCGGTGATCCCAATAATATCACCATTTTCGGCGAATCAGCCGGTGGTATGAGTGTCGGCTGCCTGATGAACCTGCCCAGAGCCCGTGGACTTTTCCATAAAGCTATTATTGAAAGCGCAGTGGGTGATATGGCCAGACCCCTGGCGCCATCTGTCAAGATTACGGAAGAATTTCTAAGAATAATAGGAATACAGGCAAATGATGTGGCGGCTCTAAGAGCACTTCCGGTCGCAAAACTTCTCCATGCCCAGCAAGAAACGGCAATAAAAACAGGTCAGGGAATGGCCCCCGCGATACCAGTAGTTGACGGAATAATCATGCCCAAAATGCCGCTTGAGTCTTTCGAGGCGGGTTTAGCAACTAGAGTTCCGACTCTGATAGGTTCGAACCTTGAGGAAGAGAAATTTTTCGCCATGATGAATCCATCTTCTAGAAACTTGGACGAAACGGGTTTAACTAAAACTGCTGAACGCTATGTTTCGGCTAAGGATGTTCACAGATTAATCGAGACCTACCGGAATGCACGGGCTAAACGGGGAGAGCTAACCACTCCGTTCGAGATTTTCTCGGCCATGAATACCGATGTGATGTTTCGTAAGGTAGCTTTAAGGGTGGCTGAAGCCCAGTGCAAACATGCTCCGGCCAGTTATAATTACCTGTTTACCTGGAAATCGCCAGCGGCCGGTGGGGCTTTGGGTGCATGCCATGCCCTGGAAATAGGATTTATTTTCGGTACTTATGATGCCCTCTTCTGCGGTAGCGGACCTGATGCCGACAAGCTGGCCGGACAGATGCAGGATGCTTGGGTAGCTTTTGCTCGCACCGGAAACCCCAGTTGTAAAAGCTTGGGTACCTGGCCGCAATATTGTGAGCAAAGACAAACGATGATCTTAGATAAGGATTCTCACGTTGAAAAGGCTGCGTATGAACAAGAGCGTCATGTCTGGGATATCATTGGTCAAGTAAAAATGGGATATATGCCATAGAGATTTTCTCCCACAACAGGCCATTAGGTCATAAGAAGGAGGTAAGGCATGAAACGGATCATTCTTTCTCTCGTATTGGTGACGGCATTTAGCTGCACATCGGCTTTCGCCCAGATCAAATCTTGTGAAGAACTAAAGACGGAAATTGAAGCGAAGTTGAAGGCAAAGGGTGTGGAGGGATACACGCTTGAGATTATACCGACAGATCAGGTTAAGGATCAAAAGATAATTGGCTCCTGTGAGGGTGGCACAAAGAAAATTTCATACTCCCGCACTACAGGGAAATAGCTCAAACGGGGCTATGCTTAGTGTCCGATAGGTCCCATTCCTAACCAGAATATCAACCTGACACGCATTAGAAGAGGTATGATTTTGGCATGGTTGGTTGCCCGCATCGGTTATGTAAATCGTTATAAGAAAAAATGGAAAAAAGAAGGGCGGATAAAATGCAGAAATCTGAGCGGCTATTGGACCGGGATGTCACTCCGACTTCGAGATCGATTCAAGATATCCTTGGAAAAAGGAACTTTTCTGCCTGGGAGAAAATCAAGGATTATCTAGGTCATGCGTATGAAATAGAACCTGACTTGCAGTTCTATGGGAAGAAATATGGCTGGTGCTATAAATACAGGAAGGTCAGCAAGACCTTATGTTGTCTCTTCCCGGAGAAAGGATCATTTACTGCTTTGATCACTCTTGGCAGAAAAGAATTGGAAAAATTGAATCCAGATTTTTCAAAGTTATCTCCAGAAACACAACAAGTAATAAACAAAGCTCATCCATACCACGATGGGAAATGGCTTTGGATAAGGTTGCCGGATATTGGGAACATCAAAGATGTCAAAAGACTCTTAAGTGTAAAACGCAAACCTAAGGTGATAATATAATCTCCTGATCGATGGACTCGATATAGATTTGGATTTTCATATTAAACGGTTTGAGAAATGTGAATGAATGCCAAATACTTAAAGCTTTTAGTAAATTTATACCCACCGTATTGGGGGACGGGAATTACCGTTAGAAGCATTTCTCCGGATTATAGAGAGATATGGGTACAGATGAAAATGAGGTGGTACAACCGTAATTATGTTAGAAGTCATTTCGGCGGATCTTTATATGCAATGACAGATCCTTTCTTTATGTTGATGTTGATACACATTTTAGGAAAGGAGTTTGTTGTTTGGGATAAAGCAGCTCATATTGATTTTATCAAACCAAGTCGAGGAACTGTCGCTGCGAGATTCTTGATAAAAGAGGAACAAATCAAACAAATAATTGATAACACTTCGGGTGGTCGAAAATACTTTCCCGAGTTTTCGGTTGATATTGAGAATGAGGCAGGAGAGAAGGTGGCGCATGTGGTAAAAACTTTGTATATAAGGAAAAGAAGTATGAAATAGTAGTTTGAAAAACAGTATAACCTTCTGTTGCAGGGGCCGTACGATTCTCGTGCATGGAGTATGAGTGAACATATCCCAATTGGGTAAATAGGCATAGCAGCGGGAGAAGATCATCAAAATAAGAAATGGTGTCACGAATCGCAGTAGTCTCGATGAGAGAATGATCATTTTCTATATTTGATCCAGCAGATGAAGTGGTTCTTAAGAAAGTGACTTTTTCTAGAGGCTCGTTGAGCGGGAGAAAATACGAAAAAGAACATTCAGTACCTACTTAACAAGAAAGAGAAAAAAGAAAGAATCACTATGCTTTCCTGCTATGACTATCCAACGACTTTGTGGGCAGAAGAGGCGGATGTTGATATTGTTTTGGTTGGTGATAGTGTTGGCGTGAAAATGCTTGGTTACGAGAATCCCGGGCAGGTTACCATGGATGACATGTTGCACCATCTTAAGGCAGTGCAACGAGGTGTTAAAGATGCCTACCTGATTGCAGATCTGCCTATATCCTCTTGCATGAATCACGAACGGATGCTCGAAGATTCCAGGAGCTTTATTGATCAGGGCGCTGATGCCGTGAAAATTGAAACTTTTGATATTCGAATGGTAGAGCACCTAACGCACAATCAGATTGACGTATGTGCCGATATTATTTACCCATTTTTCCTTTCACGTTTTGAAGCAACCGGGCCAAATGACGTGGACCCGCTTGTTGAATTTGTTCAGATTGCAATCAAGCTTCAAAAAGTTGGAGTTACGATGATGGTACTTACCTTGGTTCCTGAAGAAGTAGCAAAGACCATTACCGAGATTTTGGAGGTTCCGACTATTGGTATTGGATCGGGGAAATATACTGATGGTCAAGTATTAATTGCTGTAGAGATGTTGGGAATCTGTAATGCCATGGGCAACGGCATCTACAATCATAAATATGATGATTTTGCTGAGAGAGGTTGTGATGCTATTAAGAGATTCGTCAGTGAAGCTGCAAAGGGTGAATTCCCAAGAGCGGAAAATTGCAAAAACCTTGAAGAAACCCATTATGCGAAATTCATAAGAAGACTCAAGGAAAAAGTGAAGAGTGCCTAATAGAATAGAAAGCGAGGAGAGACATGGCTATTATGAGAAAGGTTAAAACAAGAGAGCTGCTCATGGGCAAACTAAGTCACGGGGGTGACTTACTGGAAGAAATCACCGATATCTGCCGAAAAGAAAACATCCGGCTTGGGCGTGTCGAGGCGTTGGGTGCAGTTCAGAGGGCTCGTCTTGGATTTTACAACCAGCAAACGCACGAGTACCAATTCTTTGTGGTTGATCAGCCGCTTGAGATCACTAAGCTTGCGGGTAACGTTTCGCTCAAGGATGGCCATCCCTTTGTCCATGCACACGTCACGCTGGCTGACAAGGCAGGAAATGCCTATGGCGGCCATCTCGCAGCAGGAACAGTGGTTTTCGCATGTGAGTTTGTACTTGAAGCCTTTGATGGACCAATTCTTGAGAGGGATTTTGACGAGGTAACTGGCTTGTCTTTGTGGACAATATCGGAATAAAGGGGACCTTCTCTTTCAGCTAAATGTTTAGGATTCTAGCCCACCAATTTGATTTGCTTCCTTTTAAACCTTAGAATTATCTACAATATGGTTTCGCTCATCATTCAGACGAGATACGAAGCCCCTACCACCACACCAACATTGGATGATATCCTCGGTCAGACCTGCCGACCTTCTGAGGTCATCGTGATTGATTCTGGCTCCACAGATGGCACCCTGGAGATCATGTCAGATTATATGGTTCGACGATATTGGCAGGGATTACGAGCACTTGTTGGCCTGCATTTTGCATATTTTCGACATCGGAGTTATCAAGGTTGCTCATGGTACCGATCCAGACTCTCTACCACCCGGGATTGAGCTGCGGCCGATTACACCGTCGTATGCTAGCTGCTCGCCTACTCCTACGAAACTTGGGGATAACGCCTCGGAGGATATATCCTGAACGCTGTCATACATCCCAAGGCCATCCGTATGACCTGTACAAGCCCTCACGGCTGGTGCATCACACACTGTTGATGGTCTATGGCTTCACGTTGGCCGGAGAAAAGGAATTTCGTTTGGTCCGGTTTGCCCAGACCTTCGCCGCTGCCGGTTTTCGAGTGGTGGTTCCCGATTTACCGGGGTTGAAATCATTGGACCTAGTCATGGGCGACCTGGAACTGTTGATCAACATGATAACTTATCTGCATAGCGAGTCTGCTGGGTCTATAGGATTGATAGGGTTCAGTGTGGGCGGAGGAATTGCCCTTACTGCTGCGGCCAGTCCTATGCTTCGCGGCTATGTCGATCCCATTCTCCTATTCGGGTCTCATTACTCCCTTCCTGACCTCTGGGCTGGTATGCGGAAAACCGAAGGAGGTATTCCAAAAAGCAAAGATGCATGGGACGATTTCATCTGGTGGCAATTCGTGCTGGCATATCGCCAGCGACAGGCTATAGGTTTCAATGCTATAGAGGAGGCTGAGATTGTTGATCTATTAACGACTTATTGTTACAAAACTTCTCTGGAGCGGAAGCGAGAAGCCTATGAGCGGTTAGTGCAACCTCACGGGTTGCTAGACACGCGATGCGAGGAGATGGATTCGGATGTTATGGAATGTCTCTCACCCCGCGGGAAGTTGGGGATGCTACTGGCGCGAGTGCTAGTCCTTCACGATTCCCATGACCCTCTCATCCCTCCTTCGCAGTCACGGTCTATGCTAACCGAATTACAACAGCGCGGCATACCCCATGGCGAGCGGCTGGTGATCACGCCACTGCTTTCCCATGTGAGCCCGCGTGCTGTGCTTGGTTTGCCTGATCTTTTGGCCATACTCGACGTGGTTGGCGAGCTTCTTTCTGGTTCGAGCAGCGTATGACTCTCTTCTTTAAGCGATTGCCGTATCTAATCTTTGCTTCGATTATCCTTGGTGGGGTGCTGCCACTCGCGTGGTATGCTGCCACCCTTGGAGGTGTGCCCACTGTCCTGCCAAAGGGGGCCATTGCTCTCCTAACTCGCCGTGACACGGTTGCCTTACTAGACGTGCGTCCTTCGGACGAGTTTGAGCGACAGCATGTGGTCGGGGCGAACTCCTGGCCCCTCATTCGCATCAAGGCCTTAACCTCCCTTGATCAGTTGTCGCCTTCGTTGCAGGATAAGACACTGCTAGTGATGTGCACGGCTGGTTTTGCCAGTGCCGACGCCGTGCGGCATTTGCAGTCTATTGGCGTTAAGGACGTGTACAACGTGCGTGGAGGTCTACAGGAATGGGTGGCAACGATCAAAGGTCGCCCACCGGGTGATCCTTTTACTACCCTATCGAGTGAACGGGCTCTTCGAGCCTTGTCGCCATTCGAGCAGTGGTCAGCAGTTGTCGCAGCATTTGTATTCAAGCCATTGTACATGGTATTGAGCCTGCTCTTAGCTATGGCCCTGTGGCGGACGCGCGCCCCTGATTTGACGGCATTGAAATGGTCGATGTTGGCGTTCTTCATCGGAGAAGCTTGGTGCGCTGTGAACTACCTCATCTTCGACTACACCTCCTACCTTTCTGAATTCCTCCATAGCTTTGGGATGGTTGTAGCCTTTGGCTTCTTCATTTACGCCATTATAGAAGCATTGGATTCTCGGGTGATCAAACTTTCAGCCTGGGGACAACGCTGTGCCGCCCTCGAACTCTGCGGGCCATGCATTAAGAGCGAGGACGTAGACTGCGGGGCAAGAAAACTCCTCCTGCTCCTGATCGCTGTAGCCTGCACGTTGGCCTTGATTCCTCTGCTGGTGGGTTTCAGTCCGGTCTCTTATAACAGTGTCATACTGGGCACGCCATATAACTACTCACATCCGATCATTTATCAGATGTTCGAAAAGCGTTACTGCCCAATCCTGGCACTGATACTGCTGGCAATTGCCTTCATCATCCTCTGGCGACAACCCCGGCGTTCGCTCTCGCCCTCTGTATGGGTTCTATTCGCTGCCGGATTGGGAGCTTTAGCGTTCTCATTCTTCCGGCTGCTGCTCGGCATGGTCTACGAGAACAACCTGATCTGGTCAACCTTCTGGGAGGAGTTGACCGAGCTTGTATTCATAGCCACCGCCTGGACCCTGCTGTTGTTGTTCCGGCATTCCCTGCTAACCGAAGAAGCAGGCACCTTCCCATGGCCTGAAATAAGCCGGATCCTGCATTTGCCCTTCCCCCCAGCAACCGTGTCCTCTGGTATGTCTGCGCCAACAGACACACAAAAAGTGGTACTTGTCGCTTGTGAGGTGTTAAAGGACACATTGATGCAGTGCATGCCTCCGGGATTGTATGGAGAAACAATCTTTTTGGAATATGGCTTGCACCGCTACCCGGAACGATTGAGACAGAGCATTCAGGCGATCATCAACAATCTAGCCACACCTTGCTTAGTGGTGTTGGGCTACGGCCTTTGTGGAAATGGGCTAAGAGGCATCAAGGCCGGGCAGCACACATTACTTGTCCCTCGGGTAGACGACTGTATCCCCCTTCTATTAGGCTCATACGAATCTTACCGGCGCCAGACCAAGGTCGAAGCAGCCACTTTCTATTTGAGCAAAGGTTGGCTGAAGTCGGGCAGCACCCCATTCACCGAGTATCAAGAGTATGTGAAACAGTATGGGCATTCCCGAGCCGACAGGATTATCGACACACAATATCGGCACTGTAAGCGTTTGGCATTCGTGGTTGATGATCAACACGATCTTGACCTTTACCGGGAGCAAGCGGAAGAAGTGGCGGATTTCTGTCAGCGTTGGGGGACAAGATATGAAGAAATTCTTGGCTGCGATGCCTATATACGGCGACTGATTGAGGTATCGCAGGAGCTTACCGAAGCAGGCGAAGATTTTCTCATTGTTCACGCAGGCGGCATGATCCAGACACACCAGTTCCTTCGCTTATAAAAACAGAATGTGGACACATCCCACCCGGAATGACCGAAGTGGTGAAAAGAGACCCCATAAAACCTGCTAGCTGACAGAGTAGGATACTTGCTACGAGCTTTAGA
This sequence comes from Thermodesulfobacteriota bacterium, assembly GCA_050014415.1. Classification (GTDB taxonomy): domain Bacteria; phylum Desulfobacterota; class BSN033; order BSN033; family UBA1163; genus JBEKDJ01. The sequence goes on from JBEKDJ010000076.1 coordinate 9,174, forward strand.
ATATGTTTGGTCTTCATTTTGTCAGGTCCTTTGGAGGAGGTTGAATAGGCAAGAATGAATGGGGGGGGGAAGTCCTAAGTACTTCTCGGGGATGAAATGAAGTCCAAAAACTGTTTCAGGATCCGGGCGGTTGCTCCCCAGATGATATGTCTTTCATATTGATAGGCGTAGACGATTTCCTTTAGCCCGCCTCGGATAATCTCCCTTTCACTAAAACACTTTTCGTCGAGTAGGAACGAGAGAGGGACTTCGATCAATTCGGCAATCTCACCCTTGCTAATCTTAAAAGGATAGGGATAGGGGAAGAGGCCGACAACTGGGGTGACGATAAACTCGGTAATGGTCACAATGTCATCCAAAACCCCGATGATCTGGACATCATTCTCCTCGAGTCCGATCTCCTCAAAAGCCTCGCGAAGTGCAGTCTTCTCCAATTCCGAGTCTTCTTCGTCAACGACACCCCCGGGAAAAGAGATCTCGCCTTTGTGATATTTGACCTGTTCGGATCTCTTCGTAAAGAGGAGGTGACAATCCTCGCCTTTATTGAAAAGCGGGACAAGTACTGCCGCATGGGAAAACGGGGGATGTTCAATCACTCTCCTTTTTCTCGAAGAGAGTAATTTTCGTATCTGTTCGACGAAATCCTTTTCGCAATATTCCATAGCGAAACTATCCCGGTTGAGTTGTTTCTTGCAAAAAATCCTCCATGGTCATGATCCTTAACAAAGGATGGAGGGCAAAATCTCGATAGAGATTGAGACATCCTTGGTGAAATTCTTTGGTTCGACTGGCTGAACAATCTTCTAAAAGAATGACTGAAAAATCGTGACTGAGACCATCCATAACCGTCATCAATACGCAGACCTCGGTTGTAATGCCTGTTGCTACGATCGTGTCAACGCCCAGAGTACGAAGTGTTTGATCAAGGTCGGTCTTGAAGAAGGCGCTGAAGCGCCTTTTCGGCAGGATGATATCTGTCGGCTCTGGCGCCAAATCGTCCACAACCTCTGAACCTTTCGTCCCCCGAAGGGAATGAACCTTCATCCTTCCTCCAAAGATGAAATCTCCTTCCATAAAACTGTCACAGGCAAAGATGATGGGGAATCTCCTTTCCCGACCCTCCTTTAACAGTCTTTGAAGATTGGGTATAAGGGCTTTCCCCTCTTGGAAGTATGGGTTCCGAGAACTTTCCTTCAGATTATCTTTCAACATATCCACGACAATGATCGCCGGTTTCATGAACTCTCCTTCTTGATAGAACAAATCGTCACCGTGCCCGTATTTCGCGAACCGTGAAATGCCACCACAACCGACCGGCGCCATCATCTGGCTGTAGAGCGCGGTATAAAAGGGGGAGGAAGTGATTCTTACCTTTCATTGCTCAACCTGTAAACACGGAGTGCATTTTCTGTTGTCACCTCAGCCACCTTATCAAAAGAGACCTTCTTGATCTCAGCTACCTTCTGTGCCGTGTATCGAACATAGCTCGGTTCATTCCTCTTTCCTCGAAAGGGCTCTGGAGTCAAGAAGGGAGCATCTGTCTCAACCAGAAGCGATTCCAGAGGGATTTTCTTTACAATCTCCCTAAGACTCTCCGCATTCTTAAATGTGATGCTTCCGGGGACAGAGACGTAGAATCCCATATCTATGCAGACCTTAGCCATCTCATAGTCCCCAGAAAAACAGTGGATGATCCCTCCACACTCCTCTGCCTTTTCGGATTTTAAGACCTCCAGGGTCTCTTGATGAGCTTCTCGATCGTGGACCACAATGGGGAGTCCCAGGTCCCTGGCCAACCCGACCTGTTCTCGAAATCTCTTCAACTGGACATCCTGGGGAGAAAGATTTCTGAAGAAGTCCAGACCGATTTCGCCATAGGCCTTGACCTTTTCGTCCCGGCACAATCTGGTCAAGGTCGAATAAGTCTCGTGGTTGATTTCCTTCGCATGATGGGGATGGACACCCAGGATCGCATAGATCGATGGATGTGAATGAGCGATTTCGAGAGCTTTCCCCCAATCCTTCGACTCCGTTCCTACGGTGAATATGGTTCCGACATCCGATGCCTCCGCCCTTTGAATCACTTCTTCCAGATCCTTTCTGAAGTCCGGCATCTCCAGATGGGAATGAGAATCGATGATCATGAAGCATTCCTCAAGATCTGTTTCTGGTCCATCTGATGGCTTCCCTTCTCTCTTCTTCTCTTCCATCGCCTGTGAACCCACCACCACTGGGTGGGGTATCTCCTGACATAACCCTCAATGATTTTTGTGATGTGAGATATATTCTTGTGTATATCCTCCTCGATACTCCCTTCCCTTATGAGCGGAATAGGAGGCTCAATGATCATCCTTTGTCGGCCATCGTCATCCCAGACGATGAACAGGGGTAGGATGGGGGCGCCACTTCTCATGGAGAGCGTCACAGGCCCCTTGAACGTGGGCACCTCATAGCCGAAAAAGTCCACATAGATCCCTCCAGAGACAGCACTGAGATCGTTTGGGATGAACAGTATCTCTCCGTTCTTCAAACATTCAATCGATTTTTTTATACATAGATTCTTCGGTTTATCGGGGATATAGTTTACCCCTTCACACTTTGTTACCCATTCAAACATTTTCGCACCCCATCGATTGTGAGGATCTCGATTAATGTCGTTAAATCGATATCCTAATAGGGATAACTTCCTTCCGATCAGGGCAAAGTTGCCAAGATGGGCGCTTACGGCGATGACCCCCTTACCCTGATTGGCGGCATCTCTAAGGTGATCAAGCCCCGTCACATTAATGTCGTCAAAGAAGCGGTCCGGAAGCGATGGCAATTTCAGGGTTTCCATCAACCCTTTGCCAATATTGGACACAATCCCGCGATAGAGCCTCTTCATCTCTTTCTTGTCCAAACTGGAACCAAAAGCCAACTTGAGATTTTCTATGATGATGCCTCTCCTTTTTCTCAATATGAAGAATGCAAACGAAGCCAACCATTTGCCCACGAGATGCAATAACCCTAATGGCAGTAGTCCTATGAAGGCTATTCCCATTTTCAAAGTTCTTTCAATCCCCTGATCCACGTATCGCTTCAGGTTCACTTCGATCTCCTCCAGACTCTATTTCTCACTGCTACCCTTCACTTTGCTGAAATACTCTGTGACCTCTTTGGCCACCTCCCTTGACCGGACGAGGACTGAGGCCTCATGGTTGTCGGTCAATGCATAGTAAGTCCAATTGGTACTGCCGAGGAGAGTGAGCCGCCCGTCGACTACCATCAATTTGGCGTGGGTCGTAGTGGAGAGGGAATCATAAATCACATCAACACCGCCCTCCGATAGAACCTTTCCGGCATGGCGATTTCGCCTGGTCGTGCGATCCTCTCCATCCCTTGCCTCTAAAATCACCTCGACCTTCACTCCTCTTTTCTTAGCTCTGATCAATTCCTGGATGAGGAGGTTGGAGGGAGTATTCGGATGCTCATCATAGTAACCCATTTCAAACATCATTATCTGAATTGAACTCTTCGCCTCCTGAATCATCTTCTTTGCGACCGGAAAGTATTGGGCATCGGTCACCCATTGGACATCCTCGGCCGGCAGTCCAAAAGAAAGTGGAAGGTGGAAAGTTGTAAGTAGAAAAAGGAATAAAATAGTCAAAGCGGTCTTTTTCATCGAAACAAACTTTACCTCCCACTGGCGCGGCGGAGGCGATCCATGATCGCGCGGCCTAATCCGACTTCAGGAACTGTTTCGGCCAGGATCAAATCCAAGTTCAAGGCATCGAGTCGTCGCATTGCCGCAAACAGGTTTGCTGCGGCCTCTTTCAAGTCCCCCTTTTCCGAAAGAACCTCAATGTGACCGAATTTCAGAGATTTGCCTGGTTTCCTAAAGGCAAGCAAACCAATCGTTTTGCCCTCATAGGATTCGAGGTTTTCCTCCGACCAATCGAGTATCATCGGCGCCCGCGGGGCATAGTGTCTTGGCAGCATACCCGGGGCAGAAGGCATACCCTTTTCGATCGGCCTGACCTCCACAGGCCCGATGATCGATTCGATCTCCTCAAGTGCAACTCCACCAGGTCTGAGCAGCCTGGACTTTCTTTCTGAAAAGGAGACGATGGTGGACTCCACTCCCACTTCACAGGGTCCTCCATCGAGAACGAAGTCGATTTGGTCATCCAATTGCTCCCGAACGGCCTCAAAAGAGGTCGGGCTCAGGTAACCAAAGGGATTTGCGCTCGGTGCGGCGATGGGACAACCTGCCCGCTCGATCAGACTTAAAGCCATCGGATGTTTTGGCATCCGAAGGGCGATGGTTGGAAGACCTGCGGTCACAATGTCAGGGACCTCTTCTCTCTTCAAAAGGACGACCGTCAGCGGCCCGGGCCAGAATCGATCGATTAACTCTCTTGCCTCATTAGGAATTTCTGCGACCAGTTTCTCAAGATCGGTAGGGTTCGCTACATGGACGATCAGCGGATCAAAATAGGGCCTCTTTTTTACCTCGAAGATCCGAGCCACGGCAAGCGGGGAGAAGGCGTCTGCTCCCAGTCCATAAACCGTCTCCGTTGGAAAGGCAACGATCCCGCCCCTTCTGATGATCTCCGCCGCTTGACGAATGGCCTCATCATTCTTCATCTGGATCCGTTTCACCCGCCCCTTAATTCCCTCCCGTCAGAGACTGTGTCGTAAGTCCGTTCATGGTTCGACAGGCTCACCACGAACGGACCATGGACAATAAATATCAATTACTTAGCCGTTCGTCCTGAGTGTATCGAAGGGCGAACGGCTAAGTACGACACAGCCTCTCAAGGGAGGGGATACTCCATCATGAACCAGAGAGAATAACAAAATCCTTCTCCCCTCGCGGAAGAGGGCTAGGGTGAGGGGGACTTCTTGATGGCCTTCGATTTTTCCTCCAAAGACTTTTTCATCTTGGATCTGAAATCTTCCAACTTCTTGGCGATCTCAGGGTATTTGATCGAAAGGATTTCACAGGCCAAGTAGGCGCCATTCTTTGCTCCATCGATTCCTACGGTGGCAACCGGAACGCCAGAAGGCATTTGGACTGTGGAGTATAGAGCATCGGCGCCGTCCAAAGGGCCGGATTTGAGAGGGACGCCGATGACGGGCAGCGTCGTATGGCTGGCCAAAACCCCCGCGAGATGGGCAGCCATTCCAGCCCCTGCGATCAATACCTCGATGCCACGCTTTCTTGATGCCTTGGCATATTGGACGGTCTTCTCTGGCAATCGGTGAGCCGAACTAATATTGATTTCGTACGGAATGCCCATCTCTTTCAAGACTTCTGCCGCCTTTTCCATCACTGGCAAGTCACTTTCGCTTCCTACCAGAATTCCAACCAAAGGCTTTCTCATAAGGCCCCCTTCGATCAAATGCGAAATATCAGAAGTCAACTTTCAAATCGAACGTTCAAATGTCGAAAATTCCTTCTTTTGGAACTCTGACGTTCATTTGACATTTGATCCCGCCTTGGTGGGATTGGATATCAAATTGAGGTCAGTAGACATTATCTTAAGAAATTAACCAGGAATTCACAAGAGAATAAAAAGGCCCTCTCAAGATGGAATAGAGAGGGCCTGGTTCGGCGATCAATTTCTATCGTTTTTCTTCCTATCAACTCACCTAGGAGTCCTCTTCTTTCGATACATGATCCATTTGGTGATTTCGACGACCGGGAAGATCGTCAATGCGCCCAGGACCACGATGACCCAATCCTTTGCATTGAGAAAAGAGGTGTGGAATACGGGATCGAGCGCGGGAACCTGAACCACAATGACGGCCATAACAGCTGATGAAAGAACAGCCCAGTTAAGCCATTTATTCGTAAAAATACCGATCTTAAAAAGAGAGAGCTGATCTGAACGGCTGTTATACGCACTGACCAGTTCAATAAGGATCATCGTCGTTAATGTGACGGTCTGTGCCTTCAACAGCCCTTCTTTGTTCAAGTAATGGGTGAAGAGGTACAGGATGAGAAGGGTCATGTTCAAAACCATAACGACCAGCAAGATGAGGGCCTTGCGGCTGAAGATGCCTTCTTGGGGGTCACGTGGTGGACGCTTCATGAGATCGGGGTCAGACGGATCAACTCCTAATGCCAGCGCGGGCAATCCATCCGTCGTTAGATTGACCCACAGGATTTGAATGGCCACCAAAGGAAGTGGAAGGCCGATAAAAAAGGAACCTCCCAGAATGAGTACCTCGCCAATATTGCAGCGGATGAGGTAGAAGAGATATTTTTTGATGTTATCGTAAATGGCTCTCCCTTCTTCTATGGCGGCAATGATAGTAGCAAAATTATCGTCTGCGAGTACCATCGCGGAAGCCTCTTTGGTGACATCCGTTCCAGTAATCCCCATGGCCACGCCAATGTCAGCTCTCTTCAAAGCAGGTGCATCATTGATCCCGTCACCGGTCATGGCAACGACCTCCCCCTTCTTTTTAAAGGCATCCACGATCCGAAGTTTATGTTCGGGAGAAACTCGAGCATAGACCACGATATCCTCAATGACATCTTCCAATTGCTGGTCACTCATTCGGTCCAGTTCCATCCCTGTTAACACCTGGGGGTTGCTCCCTTCCTCTTCAGGGAGCTGACCCAACTCCTTGGCAACGGCCGTCGCTGTCAGTTTATGGTCACCCGTGATCATGATGGCCTTAATCCCTGCCTGCTTGCAATGTTTCATCGCTTCAATAACCTCATCCCTGGGTGGGTCGATCATTCCTTGGAGACCCACAAAGACCAATTCTTTTTCTACGATTTCGGGAGAGTACTCATTCAAATCACTTGGCAAATCTCGATAAGCCAAACCCAACACCCTTAACGCATCGAGGGCCATCTGTTCATTCACTTCCAGAATCGTCTGTTTCTCTTCTGAGGTGAGAGGAATGATTTTTCCGCCTTTGAAAAGGTGCGTCGAAAGCTCGAGGAGCATTTCTGGAGCTCCTTTGACATAGGCCACTTTTCTCCCATTGACAGGATGGATGGTTGACATCCGTTTTCGCTCTGATTCAAAAGGGACTTCACCGATCCGGGGATAGGTCTTTTTCAATTCTTCGGCGTTGATTCCCGCCTTGGTCGCAGAGACCAATAGGGCCCCTTCCGTAGGGTCGCCAATGACAGACCATCCCGATTTGGTCTTATGGAGGAAGACATCATTGCACAGGATCGAAACCTTTGCCATGAGGGTCAGGTGAGGGTCTTCTCTGGGGTCCACTCGATTGCCACCGATCAGATATTCTCCTTCAGGTTGGAACCCCACACCGGTCACTTCAAATATCTTTCCGTCCGCATAAATTCGCCGCACCGTCATCTCATTCTTTGTGAGGGTACCCGTTTTATCAGAGCAGATGACAGTTGTACAACCTAGTGTCTCAACAGCCGGAAGTTTCCTGATGATTGCATTCTTCTTCGCCATTTTTGAGACGCCAATGGAAAGGGCACCCGTGACTACGGCGGGAAGGGCTTCCGGGACAGCAGCGACTGCCAAGCTGACTCCCCATATGAACATTTCTAATATCCCGTGGCCTTTAATAATCCCAACGGCTGCTGCGACACCACAGATGATGAGCGAGAATATTCCCAGCCATTTTCCAATAGCATCGAGCCTCTTTTTGAGAGGGGTCTCTTCTTCCTTCGCTTCTTGAATCATTTTTGCGATTTTTCCAAATTCCGTGTTCATCCCTGTCGAAGTCGCAACCCCTTTACCATGCCCATAGGTGACCACCGTAGCGGTGTAGAGCATGTTCTTTCGATCTGCCACGGCAATATCACTTTTGTCCAAGGGACGAAGCAGCTTCCTCACCGATTTTGATTCTCCGGTGAGAGGGGCCTCATCCACCCGCAGGTTCATCTCTTGGATCAATCTGCAATCAGCAGGGATCTTGTCTCCTGTTCTTAGAACCACAATATCTCCCGGTACAATTTCGTTCGCGGG
>JBEKDJ010000077.1:0-17117 GCA_050014415.1 Thermodesulfobacteriota bacterium
GAAGGAGAAGCCCATTCGATTCTCGAGTTCACGGACAGGGCCTTTGTCATCAATGGATTTTCAAAACTCTACGCGATGACCGGATGGAGACTCGGATATGTGATTGCGCCAAAAGAGTTCATGAGACCCATGCAAAAAATCCAGCAGAACCTCTTTATCTCTGCCAGTTCCTTTGCCCAATGGGGTGCGTTGGTTGGTTTGCGAGAAGCCGAAAAGGATATTCAGAAGATGAAGGAGACCTATGACCGACGGCGACGTTTTCTGATTCCCAAGCTCAGGAATCTGGGATTTGGAATCACAGTAGAACCCACAGGTGCTTTCTACATCTTGGCCAATGCAAAAAGATTCTCTCAAGATTCATACAGACTGGCTTTCGATATCCTTCGAGAGGCAAAGGTTGGGGTGACACCGGGCATCGACTTCGGGACAGGCGCAGAAGGCTACCTGCGGTTCTCCTATGCCAATTCAATGGAGAACATCGAGGAGGGGATGAGCAGGTTGGGAAGATATCTAGAGAAACATCGGTAAGAATGATTCAAATTCCAAATTGCAGAATCCAAATGTAAAATGAACACCAAATGATCTAACAGCAAAGAAGTCTTGGATAGATTTTAACATATGGACTTTGGATTTGATTTGAAATCTGAGCTTTGACGTTTGTAAATCATTGGTACTGGCGTCGAATCTCAAGGGAAGCTTGATGGGCTCTCCGTAGGGGCTCGGGTATACGGAAGTTCTGGCATGTTGAAAGGATGAGTTGAATACTTGTCATGAGATCAATGAGGTGACCTGGAGAGACGAAGAGGGGCCTCACCTTATCCTTTGTTCTGAGAACAGCACCCACCACTTCCCCATTTATGCGAATCCATTCGAAACTCCCCTTGGAAGGTCCAGGAAGGGTATATGGCTTGATCAAAGGGGTCTTGGCGCAGCCGATGGACGGGAGGTTGGACCACAAGCCCATATGTGATGCAAGGCCGAGGCCTCTTGGGTGGGCAATCCCCTGACCGTCGTAGATCATCACATCGGGTTTTTGTCTCAATTTCTTGAAGATTTTGATAAGGATGGGACCTTCGCGAAAGCTGAAAAGACCGGGGATATAGGGGAAGGGAGTTTTCCCAGAGGCCCTTACCATGTCAAGCAATTCCATCTTCGGAAATGAGAGAACGACCACTGCGCCGAAAAGAAGATCCCTACTTCTTGAATAGGCAACATCTCCCCCTCCGATCGTTTTCACCTCATGGAGTGTCTTTTCCAAAACGACCCGATTTCTCAGTTCTCCCTGGATTCGGATCGCCTCCTCCAGGCTGACACTCCATGAATGAAGGGGTCTCATCGTCGTTCGCAATGCCCAGAGGGCTAAGCGCGTAGCGTCGTCATGCATCACGGCGCAACCTTTTCGATCTGGCCCTTGTTTACCTTAAAGATAGAGAGGGTTCGGATCGGCCTCCCGCCCTCTCCGAAGCCCTTTAAACCCGAAACCCCTTGAAAATCTTGAACCTGATGGAGTTCTTCCTTCAGTTGCAGAGGGGAAGAAACCTTTTTAGGCAGAAGGACCTCCCTCAGCAGCTTTGCTCCGTCATAACAGAGGGCTTCAAGGGTTTCGGGCTCTCGTTGGTAAGCTTTTTGAAATTCTTTCACGAAACGGACAACCAACGGAGAAGGATCCTTTCTTGAGAATGCATCAACAAAGATCGTCCCCTCTGCTGATTTTCCTGCGGTGGAGAGAAGGCTAGGACTGTTCCATGCGTTGGTGCCCAAGAAAGTCAAGCCTTTGACATGATGAAAAGCTACCTGGGAAAGGATCGGGCCCACACGATCATGACTGTCTGGAATAAAGAGTCCGTCGACTGGGGGATTGAGCTTGAATCGTTCGTCTTTCTTCAAGAGAAATGTTATTTCCTGACTGAAATCTGTCTGCCCCTCCTGATAAGCAACCACACCCGCGACCTTTCCGCCCCTCCGAGCCACCTCTTGAGTGAAGAGGTTCTTGAATTGCAGCCCGTAGGGTGAGTTTGGATAAAAAACAGCGAAGGTACGAAGGCCCGATTCGTTGATGGCAAAGGCCACGAGTGACTGGATCTGATCTGAAGAAGTGATTGAATTCTGAAAAATGAAGTCGTCCTCACTCGAAAGAAATTCCTTTTGGGAAAGGGTGAGGAGAGGGACTTTTAACTGCTGAGCCTTCGTTGCTGCCCTATCGATGGTGATGCTGAGAAGAGGGCCGATGATGGCAATCACCTTTTCTTTAGTGACGAGATCCTCGACCGCTTTTTCTGCCTCTGACGGATTTCCTTTCGAATCACGGATAACCAGTGAGACGAGAGGATTTTTTTCAGGATCTGTCTCCTTCATCCCGAATTGAATCGCCTGCAAGGCCCTTTCTCCGAAGGGCTGCTGGATTCCACTCAGAGGGAGGATTACCCCTACCGTGTATTTGGATTTGATGGAGATTGATTCCAGAAGTTCCTTAGCCTGTGGCCAGTCATTCAGCCCGTGATACTCCCTTTCCAATTCCGTTAAGATCTTTTTTGAAAGAAGATCGTTGCCTCGACCCTTTGCCCTCTGGGCCAATCTCAATTTCGCATAGCCTCCTCCGTAGGCCCCACGATAGCTGGATTCAATCTGATTCAACTCCTCTTCCGAATCATACGTGTCAATGATCGATCTCACCTTCTTTTTCAATTCCTCCTGGGGGCCGCCAGGAACAAGAAGACCCTTTCCATACCAATGAAGAGCGGAGAGAGGCTCCTTCAGCTCAACGTAGTTGTCGCCCAGTAGGGTGAAGACCTCGGCCATTCTCGCCGGAGAAAGGAAGGTGGAGAAAAGATCGTTCAGAACACGAATGGCATCCTTCGGTCTCTTGAGTTGGGTGTAACAGATCGCCATTCTGAATCTGGCGTCGTTCGAAAGAGAGCTTTGGGGGAACTCGTCCAGTAACCTTTTAAACCGCCAGAGCGCCTTTTCCGTTTCTCCTTTTGAGAGGAGGATCTCTCCTTCTCTAAAAAGAAGTGTGTCTTCCGGGTAGACTGTTGGTGGGTGTTGGGCAAAAACCGAGCTCTGGATAAAGATCAGAAAAAGCAAATAGAAGATGAACTTCCATTGCCTTTTCTGATTCCGGATTTGAGGGATGCAGGACATAACCGCTATAGAAATACCTTGTTTTGGCCTTTATCTCTTGACATGATTGGCTGGGGTGACATAGTATATCTCAGGTAAGTTGCGATAGGTCTCGTTGAAGTCAATCCCATAGCCTACTACAAAGACGTCATCAACCTCTTTCCCAAGGTACTCTGCCTCGATTTGGACTTCCCTCCGTGCCTTCTTGTCCAGGAGGGCGCAAACCTTTATAGAACGTGGGTTCAAAAGGGCTAGACGACCCTTCAGGAATTGGAGTGTTCGGCCGCTGTCGATGATGTCTTCGATAATGAGGACATCCTTTGCCCTAACAGGAATTTCGATGTCCTTGGTAACCTCAACTTTGCCCGAGGTTTCCATCCCAGCCCCATAACTGGCTAACCGTACAAAATCGATCTGTACGGGGATCTGGAGCTGGCGGACGAGGTCGGAGAGAAACATAAAGGCCCCTTTAAGGATACAGACCAAGATCAGTTCTCTCTCCCGGTAGTCTCTTGAGATTCGATCTGCTAACCCTTTGACGATAGAAGCAATCTCTTCCCGTGAGAGCAATGGATTGAGCCGATATCCCTCCATACACTTCGCACTCCGGTTCGTTAGAAAATAGTTTCCAGATTTCCCCGTCCCCCCTTTGCTAAGGGGTCTGTTTTTAGTTCTACAGGGCGTGTTCTAGTACCACGATCTCCATCTGTGGAGGAAGGGTAGCTTTATCGAAAGCCACTTCGCTGGCGTTGGGTCGCTTCGGCTTAGCCTTTCCTTTCAGGAAGTCTTCGACCGGCGCAATGGGCAAGCCGCACTTCTCCGTCTTGAAATGCATGGGGATAAGGACTTTTGGCCGGATCTGGTCTGCCACGCGAGTCGCCTCTTTTGAGTCGATGGTGAAATAGCCACCAACGGGGATGAGAAGAACGTCCACCGGGCCGATCTCAGCCAATTCCTTCTCAGTCAGAATATGGCCCAGATCTCCCAGGTGGCAGACCTGAATCCCGTCGACGGAGAAGACAAAAACGGTGTTTGCCCCCCGCTCCCTGCCTTTGGAAGGGTCATGATAAGTTGGGACGCCTTTGAATGTGATCCCTTTCACTGTTTTGGAACCTGCCCCCTGCACAGTCTGGGGAGATCCGGGAAGACTCTTGACATCGTTATGATCAGCGTGATCGTGGCTGACCAATGCGACATCCACTTGATCCTCAATCTTCCCGTAAGAAAGTTGACCGCCAAAAGCCTCGGATTCATAGGGATCCGTAACGATTTTGACTCCCTTGCTAGAGGTGATCAAAAAGGCCGCATGACCATACCATTTGATTTTCATTCGAACCTCCCTTAAATTCTTCCCCATCTCCCTTTCTTCAAGGAGAGGAATCCCGCTCGAGCCGGAATCCCCCCTTTTCTGAAGTTGGATTTGCTAGGGCTTTCAAAAAGCTAAAGTGCTACGAGAAGCAAATTTCAGTCTCATTTGACTCTCAGCTCTTAACTCCGAACTCTCAGTTTTTTTTGAACCGCTCTCTTCTTCCCGGACACAGTGCCTACCTTATCTCTTCTGTCATCGATCTTAATCGTCGTGACGACTCGGTTGGCTCCTTTACTGAAAGGAACTTGGTGCATCTTGAGAGCTAATTTAATCAGGTCCCTTAAGTTGCCCTCGATATTCGTTCCCATCGCCGTAAGTTCATGAGGGACTTTCTCTCTTTTCAAAATGCGGATGCAGTCCGCCACATAAGAACTGAGGCTGGTATCTTTTGTGCCTATCGGAACAACACTGATCTCAAGAATTGCCATTACCGCCCTCCGGAATCTGTGATTCGAATGATAAGAATTTATCACTCAATCCATGCATTGTCAACGGCATCTTCGTTACATCCACAAAAAGATCATCGACTCTTTTTCGATGTCTAAGCTTGAGGAGGGGGTGACCAATCCATCATAAAAAAATAGTTCCCTTTTCTTGCAAAATGGTATAATAATTAGAATACAATGAACCAACCCAAGGAGATCTCAGCACTGATTGCTCTTTCCGCAGGGCTTCTCTCATTCATTTCGCCCTGTGTCCTTCCGTTGATTCCTTCCTACATCACTTACATCACGGGGGTTTCCTTTAAAGAACTCACCGATGCCGAAGCAAAGGGAAGATTAAGGTGGGCCACCGTTTCCCATTCTTGCCTGTTCATCTTGGGCTTCTCGGCGATCTTCATCCTCATGGGCGCCTCGGCGTCTTATCTTGGCCAATTGTTGACTCGGTATCAATATTGGATCATGAGGGGGGGAGGTGTTTTGATCATCATTCTAGGCCTCAATTTCGTCGTCTACCAGATTTTTCCCCTTCGAGAGATTTTTCCATTTCTCCAAAGGGAGAGACGATTTGAGTTGAAGAAGAAGCCTTTTGGTTATGCAGGCTCTTTTTTGGCTGGGATCGTCTTTGCAGCAGGGTGGACACCCTGCATCGGACCCATCCTCTCCACCATCCTCATCTATGCCAGTACGTCACACAACTTCACAACAGGGGTTGTCCTTCTGGCCTTCTATTCGCTGGGACTGGGTATTCCCTTCTTTCTCTCTTCTTTGGCTTTCACTTCATTCCTCTCCGCCTTTGCAAGGTTCAGACGATACATGAATGTGATCATTCTTGTAAGTGGTTTCTTCCTGATCGGCATTGGCATCCTCTTTCTGACCGATACTTTCAGGGAGATCAGCAGCTACCTTAACATCCTTGCCAATCCTTAAGCCCGTAGGCAAATTTCGGATTTAGGATTTTGGATTTTCCATCTGAGATCTAGGATCCGCAACCTGCAATCCAGGATTATTGCCTCAGGCTCATCAAGGTGAAGATACCTGCCAGGCCGAAGAGCATGGTGGGAGTCCAAGCAGCCACCAGCGGGGGGAGGACACCGGACTGTCCTAAGGAGAGAGAGATATAATAGACGACCCCATAGACGAAACCGATAAACACACTCGTTCCGATGCTTAAGGCCACCCCTCCGGATCGGCCGGTCTTTAGAGCGAATGGAATACCGATCAAAACCATGATCAGATTCAAGAAGGGATGGCTCAGTTTCGCATAAAGATCGACCAGATAACGGGTTGCATCATAGCCCGAGGATTGGATCTTCTGAATATAGGTCCGGAGCTCGGCATAACTCATCTCCTCCGAAGAACGGGCGGTTTTCTGGAAAGACTGCCAGCTTTCTTTCAACGGGAATTCCGTCTCTTCGAAGGGGGTCACCCGGATCGAACCGCTCTCGTCGAATTCTCTTATCGCTCCCTGGTAGAATCGCCATCTCCCTCTGATGAATCTTGCCTCTCGCGCATCAATCCGTTGGACACATTGGAAGTGATCATCGAACTCATAAAGTGTGAAACCTTCCAGGACCTTCTTCGCAGGATCGAGGAGCTGGATATTGAAGATATGGTGGTCGCTCCGGTACCAGATCTTGTAATTCTTAAAAAAACTTGATGGTTCTTCTTTTCGAACCTGAACATCCAAGAGGTATCGAACCTTCTGGTTCGTGAGGGGAACGAGGTATTCATCGCCGAGGAAAGAAAAGAAGCTCATAAGAAGGGCGACAAAAAAAAGAGGAAGGGTGATTCGATAGAGGCTTATGCCCCCTGATTTGAATGCGGTGATCTCACTATTGCGTGAGAGGATGCTAAGGGTAAGAAGTGCGCCAAGGAGGACGGCATAGGGTAGGGTCCATTGAAAGGTTACTTCAGGGATCTTGTAGAGGAGGTATTTAAAAATCAAATATTGAGGTGCATCGTATTTGATGAAGAGATTCATCTTCTGAAGGAAGGTAACGACAACGTAGATGAGAATTAGACCACTCAGGCTTAAGCTGAAAAACTTCAGGTTTTCACGAAGGAGATACCGGTGGAGGACCCGATGGCGATCAAACATCATCAATGAACCCTTTCCATTTCTTTTGAAGGAGATCGAGGGCTTCGATCAACCACAACGCTGGCTTGAAAGGTGATTCATTGGCCGCCTTGATGAGGAGGTAAGTGCCCAGACATCCTAACAGGAGATTGGGCATCCAGCCTGCCAAATATGCTGGGATTGCCCTGCGCACGGCGAGGATTTCGAAAGCGATGAGGGAGACATAGTAGGTCAACAGGATGAGGATGCTGAAGATGAACCCGAAAGATCTTCCTGAACGACGGGGTTGAATCCCCAGGGGAACGCCGATAAGGCCGAAGACAAGGCATGCAAAGGGAATGGCATAGCGCTTGTGAAGCTCAACTTTCTGGGAAGTCGTATCTTCTCCTTTTGCCTTCATCTGTGCTATCTTCTTTCTGATCTCCTGAATCGAC
The DNA here is from genome assembly GCA_050014415.1 of Thermodesulfobacteriota bacterium. Lineage (GTDB taxonomy): Bacteria > Desulfobacterota > BSN033 > BSN033 > UBA1163 > JBEKDJ01. Next base: position 7,444 of record JBEKDJ010000077.1, read on the forward strand.
ATCTCATGTTCTTTCAGTTTCTTTTCCAAAGCTACGAAGGCCTTGGCCAATTCGAGCCTTAGATCATAGGTGCCAAATTGAGCTCTTTGAAAGATGTTGGTCCGGGGTTCAAAGCGATGGATATTTCCATTGCAGAGCCTTAAGATGACCTCCTGAGATTCTGGATTACTGACGAGAAACCCCTCCTTTGCAAAAATCGTATTGGACTTCCCCTTATCCCTCTCGTCGTAGATCAATATTCCTTCCATCTTCCTACCCTGGACTGGAACTTTGTCCACATAGACCACGAGGCCATTGAAGGCATCATTAAAAACCCTTTCTTTGATCTCGATGTCCGCCTTGGACTGGGCGATCATGTAAAGTGTTGCCTTGAAACCCCGATTTCCCCAAGGAAGGCCGTAGAAGACCAAAAAGCTCGTGAGGAGATAGGCAAGGAAGGAGAAGATGGCAATAGGGAGGAAGAGCTGATAAAGGCTCATTCCAGAAGCCTTGAATGCAGTGATCTCGCTATCACCTGATAGCCTTCCAAGAGTGAGGAGGGTTGCCAGAAGAACAGATGTCGGGATGGTTAAGATGAGAAAGGAGGGGCAGATGAAGGCAAAAAGCATCAAAATGTTTGTGATACTGCCACCTCTGTTCACAATCAATTCGATCAGTTTGAGGATCTTATCCATCAGGAGGATGATGGTGAAGATAGCGAGGCCGATGAAAAAAATCGGAAGGGTTTCTTTGAAGATGTAACGGTGGGTCGTCGTTTTCATGGGCGACAATCTTGTCAATGCTGTCCGCGAGCTGGACTCTCCCGATGTGAGATCATACGATTCACGGATGCGAATGACACTGTTTTATCATAAGGGAGAGATGAAGGCATGTCAAGAAAGGTCCAATGCTTACCTAGACGGTCATGGAGAAAATCAATCTCACTCGGAACACGCAGAACGCGCTGAGGAGACCAGGAACGAGGTATTTTGCTTTGTCGGCCAAGCTTTCCGTGAGTTTTTCGGAGGAACGACAGATAAAAACCTTGTCAGGCCTTTGCTAAATACCTTGAGCTGCAGGCTCCATGTAGTCTTCTGTGTTTTGGTTGCAGGTCCGTTGCGCCGTGTCTCTCCGAGTACTCTGTGAGAGACCCGGGTTCTGGTGAGGCATCATGCGAGAGGTGCTGAAAAACTTGACAAATTCACGTGGATGGATTAAAAAGAGATTGGATCGCGGGGTGGAGCAGTCCGGTAGCTCGTCGGGCTCATAACCCGAAGGTCGCTTGTTCAAATCAAGCCCCCGCTACCAAACACATCAAGGGGTTGCGAACCGGTCGTAACCCCTTTTTCATTGGACTATGATACTATAATTTTATTGGTAAATTTCGAAAGTATGTTATAAAATTGGGGCCTAACAGTATTCTCGCAAACTATGGTTTCTCAGGAACACCATCCAAGAGGAGAATCATGGGTTCATCGCCTGCCGGTCGCGATGATGCGATCCGTCAATTTCTCCATTATCTATCTGCGGAGAAGAATGCATCGGGTCACACGTGTCGCGGGTACCTGAACGATTTGGAAGAATTTAAGAGTTTTTTGAGAAACTCGGGACGGCGCCTCTCCCCTACGGGATATGTGCAGATGGAGAAAGTGGATCGGATGGATATCCGAAGATATTTGAGCTTCCTTTACCGCAAGAATAAGAAGAGTTCCATTGCGAGGAAGATTTCCACCCTGCGTTCTTTTTTCAAATTTCTGGTCAGAGAACAGGCCCTCGCATCCAATCCTGCGAAGAGCGTTCGAGCACCGAAGGTGGAGAAACATCTTCCTACCACCCTCACGGTGGATGAGGCCTTTCGACTGATGGAAGCGCCCAGACATCCTCTGAGAAACGCTTCGTTGGATATTCCGCAAAAAGACGGAAGAACGATAGAGAGAGACCGTGCGATTTTGGAGCTTCTCTATTCGAGTGGGCTGCGTGTGGGCGAACTGGTGGGAATAAATTTGAATCAGCTGGACCTCGACTTGGGCATTGTGAAGGTGATGGGAAAGGGACGGAAGGAGCGCATTGTCCCCGTGGGCATGAAAGCCACCGAGGCATTGAAGGCCTATTTGGGAGAGCGAGGAGTCTTGGCCGGAGGAGAACCTCTTTTCATCAACCCAAGGGGCGGGAGGCTTACCACCCGAACTGTGGGCAGGGTGGTCAAAAGCTATTCGAGACGTTCAGGTATCTTTAGGAAGGTCAGCCCCCATAGCCTTCGCCATACTTTCGCAACGCATCTCTTAGATGCTGGGGCCGACATTCGAGAGATCCAGGAGATGTTAGGGCATGCCAGCCTTTCCACTACGCAGCGCTATACCCATCTCAGCATGGGAAAATTGATGGAGGTCTATGACAAGGCCCACCCACGAAGTTTCAAGAAGATGGACCGGGAGAAGGAGGCTTCAAGGCTAAAGGGGCAGACTGGAAGCTGAGGGTTCAAAACGGGGAGCAAGAGGGTTATCTAAAGGCGATGAAATCATGGAGGGTGTGATGGCGAAAATGCACGGAACGACGGTCTTATCCGTCCGGCACAAGGGGAAGGTCGTGATGGCGGGAGACGGACAGGTAACCCTTGAGCATACGATCATGAAGCACACTGCAAAAAAGGTCCGCAGGATTTATCACGACCGGGTCCTCGCTGGCTTCGCAGGGGCGACGGCAGATGCATTTACCCTGTTTGCAAAGTTTGAAGAGAAGTTGGAACAGTACAACGGGAATTTGCTCAGGGCAGCAGTAGAGCTGGCAAAGGATTGGAGAACAGACCGGGTTCTCCGACGCCTGGAGGCCTTGCTCATCGTTGCCGACACCGACCACTCCCTGGTCATCTCCGGAAATGGGGATGTCATCGAACCAGACGATGGGGTGACTGCGATTGGCAGTGGAGGTCCCTATGCCCATGCGGCAGCCAAAGCCCTGACCGAGTTTTCAGACTTGGATGCCAGGGCAATCGTTGAAGAGGCGATGAAGATTGCTGCCTCTATCTGCATTTACACCAATGCTCAAATTGTTGTGGAGGAGTTAGGATGAAGACCTTCACGCCCCGTGAGATCGTCTCTGAACTGGACAAGTATATCGTCGGCCAGAAGGACGCCAAGAGATCCGTGGCCATCGCGTTGAGGAATCGTTGGAGGCGTCAGCAGATCCCCGAACCTCTCAGGGATGAAATTGCACCCAAGAACATCATTATGATTGGTCCCACGGGAGTCGGAAAGACCGAGATCGCCCGCAGGTTGGCCAAATTGGCCCAAGCACCCTTCCTGAAGATTGAGGCCTCGAAATTCACTGAGGTCGGTTATGTGGGCAGGGATGTGGAGTCGATGATCCGTGACATCACGGACCTAGCCGTCAATATGCTGAAGGCGGAAGAATCCCGGAAGGTCCAGCAGAAGGCCGAGGAGATGGCCGAAGAGAGGCTGTTGGATTTGCTCCTGCCTTCCCCCGGGAAAGGGCCCCATAAAGAAGCCGAGGATCAACAAGCCACCCGTGAAAAACTGCGAAAACTGCTGAAGGCGGGGAAGTTGAATGAGAAGTATGTGGAGGTGGAGACCGTGGATCGGAACCTTCCGATTGTCGAGATCTTCTCCGCTTCCGGATTGGAAGAGATGGATATCAATATCAAGGATATGTTTGGAAGTCTCTTCCCCAAGAAGAAGAAACAGAGGAAGGTTAAGGTCCCGGAAGCGCTCAACATCCTCCACCAGGAGGAGGCCTATAAGTTGATCGATATGGACTTTGTGATCAAGCAGGCCATTGAACGAGTCGAACAATCCGGGATCATCTTTCTCGATGAAATTGATAAGATCGCTGGAAGGGAGTCGACCTTTGGTCCGGATGTGTCCCGGGAGGGAGTTCAAAGGGATATCCTGCCGATCGTGGAAGGGACGACGGTGACCACAAAATATGGCATGGTGAAGACAGACCATGTTCTATTTATCGCCGCCGGGGCGTTCCATGTTTCCAAGCCTTCTGACCTGATCCCTGAACTTCAGGGCCGGTTTCCGATCCGTGTGGAACTCGATTCTTTAGGAAGGGATGATTTGATTCGAATTCTGACCGAGCCTGAAAACGCGTTAATCAAGCAGTACACGGCCCTGTTGGAGACGGAAGGCGTTAAGGTGGATTTTAGAGAGGATGCAATCTCAGAGATTGCTGCGATCGCCGCTGTCATCAATGAGCGAACAGAGAACATTGGCGCCAGGAGGCTTTATACCATCATGGAGAGACTGCTCGATGAAATCTCTTTCGATGCACCAGAAATGGAACGAAAAACCATCATGATCGATAACAGATATGTCAAAGAAAAGCTAGAAGATTTTGTAGAGGACGAAGACCTGAGCCGATATATCCTATAGAGATTTGAAATTTTAGATTTCGGATTGAAAAACCTGGAATCCAAAATGAACAAACTTACAGTTGCAGTTGGCGGGTGAGGATGGAGAGTTATGGAAAATGCAGTTGAAAAGGCGAAGATCTTGATAGAGGCTCTTCCCTACATTCGGCGGTTCTATGACCAGACCATTGTGGTCAAGTATGGCGGGAGTGCGATGGAAGAAGAGAGCCTGAAGCGGAACTTCGCCCTCGATATCGTGCTCCTGAAATATATTGGGATCAACCCAGTTGTCATCCACGGTGGAGGACCGCAGATTGGCGAGGTGCTTGCCAAGATGGGAAAGCAATCGCAATTCATTGAGGGGATGAGAGTGACCGATGCAGAGACGATGGATGTGGTGGAGATGGTCCTCGTCGGAAAGTTGAATAAGGAGATTGTTACCCTGATCAACCAGCAAGGGGGAAAGGCTGTCGGATTAAGTGGAAAGGATGGCAGGCTCATCACCGCGAAGAAACTGAGGCTGACGAGAAGCCGCGGTAGGGATGAAGTCCCCAAAGTCATTGACATCGGAATGGTCGGAGAGGTGAAAGAGATTAACCCAGGCGTGATTGAGGCATTGGAGAGGGAGAATTTCATCCCTGTCATCGCTCCGGTAGGCGTGGGCGAGGAGGGTGAGACCTATAACATCAATGCAGATTTGGTCGCGGGAAAGGTGGCGTCGGCGTTGAAAGCGGAGAAGCTGATCTTATTGACGGACGTGGAAGGTGTGGTGGATGAGAAGAAACAGTTGATTCCCACTCTCGGTTCTAAACAGGCAAAGCGGCTCATCACTCAAAAAGTCATCTCTTCCGGAATGATTCCAAAAGTGAACTGCTGCCTCAATGCCTTGGAAGAAGGGGTGACGAAAACCCACATCATCGATGGAAGGGTGGAACATGCCGTCCTGTTGGAGATTTTTACTGACGTAGGAATTGGAACGCAAATCACTAAATAGAAAGGGTTCTTGGGGTCCAGGATTCAAGGGGTCAAGTGATAAAAAACCAGGAAAGAAATATCCATTGTCTAACTCCTCGAACCCTTGAATCCTCGAACGCTTGACCTATTTCATTTGTGAGGTTCAGATGGATTCTCAAACCTGGATGATACTTTCTGAAAAATATGTGGCTCAAACCTATGCCCGTTATCCCATCCTTTTGGTTAAGGGAAAAGGGACTCGGGTGTGGGACTTGGAGGGCAGGGAGTACCTGGATTTTGTGTCGGGTCTTGCGGTCTGCGGTTTAGGCCACTGCCACCCGAAAGTGGTCAAGGCCATTCAAGATCAGGCTGAAAGACTGATCCATGTCTCGAACCTTTATTATATCGAACCACAGATTCGATTGGCTTCTCTTCTCTGTGAACACTCCTTTGCCGATAAGGTCTTCTTCTGTAATAGCGGAGCTGAAGCGAACGAGGGAGCGATGAAGCTGGCCCGGAAATATGCAAAGGAGAAGATGGAAGGGGATCGGTACGAAATCATCACGATGGAACGTTCTTTTCATGGTAGGACCCTTGCTACGCTGACAGCGACCGCGCAGGAGAAGTTTCACATAGGTTATTCACCTCTCATGCCCGGGTTCAAATACGTCCCCTTCAACGATCTAGGGTCAGTGAGAAAAGCCATCGACTCAAAAACATGTGCCATCATGATTGAGCCCATTCAAGGAGAGGGAGGGGTGAATTGCCCTTCAGAAGGCTATCTCAAAGCGCTCAGAGAGATCTGTGATGAGGAGAAGATTCTGCTCATCTTCGATGAGGTCCAGGTAGGAATGGGTCGGACTGGAAAATTGTTTGCTTATGAACATGAGGCTGTGGAACCCGATCTGCTGACTCTTGCCAAATCCCTGGCAGGAGGAGTTCCCATTGGCGCCCTGTTGATCAAAAAGGGGATTGCTGAAAGTTTTGTCCCGGGAGATCATGCCTCCACTTTCGGAGGGAATCCCTTGGCTACTGCCGCTGGCGTAGCCGCCCTAACGGCGATCTTGGAGGAAGGGATGTTGGAGAATTGTCAGAAGACGGGGGACTACTTCCTCACGAGGCTTGAGGAGATCAAGAGGAGATTTTCCTTTGTTCAAGAGGTTCGCGGAAAAGGGTTGATCCTCGGCATGGAGTTGAAAATGGAAGGGGGGCCCATTGTCAAAGAGATGATGAAGAAGGGGATTCTCATCAACTGCACCATGGGAAACGTGCTTCGATTTCTTCCACCACTCATCGTTACCAAAGAAGAGGTGGATCAAGTGGTCACAGCGCTGCAGGAAGTCTTTCATCATTTCGAATCTAAGATTTCAGACGGTAGATTTGAAGATCCAAAATCTCAAATCTGAAATCCGAAATTAAAAGAAGGGGGTTTCATGAAGGGCGAGATCAAGAAGGTGGTGCTGGCCTATTCCGGGGGATTGGACACCTCGGTGATTCTAAAATGGTTGAAGAATGAATATGGGTGCGAGGTGATCGCTTTTACTGCAGACATAGGACAAGCCGAAGAATTGGATCACCTGGAGGAAAAGGCTAGAGCAACAGGCGCCAGCAAAGTTTACATCGAGGACCTCCGAGAGGAGTTCGTCCGGGATTACGTCTTTGCTGCTTTGAAAGCGAATGCAGTTTATGAGGGAACTTATCTGCTCGGAACGTCCATCGCCAGACCTCTGATCGCGAAGAGGCAGGTGGAGATCGCCGAGTTGGAGGGAGCGGATGCCGTGGCCCATGGGGCTACAGGGAAGGGCAATGATCAGGTTCGGTTCGAGCTGACCTACTATGCTCTCAATCCTCATGTCCACGTGATCACTCCTTGGAGGCAGTGGCAGTTCAAGTCGCGTGAGGATCTCATGACCTACGCCCGGGAGAATGGGATTCCAGTCCCGGTAACGAAGAAGAAACCCTACTCAACGGACCGCAACCTTCTCCACATCAGTTTTGAAGGAGGGATCTTAGAAGATCCCTGGTCAGAACCGCCAGGGGACATGTTTATCCTTTCCACCTCGCCGGAGAAAGCACCCGAGCGTCCGACAGTCGTCGAAATCGATTTTGAAGATGGGATTCCTACAAGGATCGACGGCAAGCCTTTCTCACCCGCAAACTTGTTGCTCCAATTGAACGAGCTGGGAGGTCGAAATGGAATTGGACGTGTCGATATGGTAGAGAATCGTTATGTGGGGATGAAATCAAGAGGAGTTTATGAGACTCCAGGCGGAACGATCCTCCATATTGCCCATCGGGCCATCGAGTCGATCACCATGGACAGGGAGGTTATGCATTTTCGGGATAGCCTGGTTCCGAAGATATCAGAGCTGATCTATTACGGATACTGGTTTTCACCGGAGATGGAGGTCTTGAAGAAGGCAATGGATGGGATGCAGAAGGACGTGACCGGGACTGTCCGCCTGAAGCTCTACAAAGGGAACTGCACCGTCATCGGCCGCAAGTCGGAGAAATCGCTCTACCACGGGGCATTTGCGACCTTTGAGAAGGATACAGTCTATAATCAGAAGGATGCCGAAGGATTTATCCGACTCAATGCCTTGAGACTGCGAATCCGAAGGATGATGAGAGGATGAGAAAATTCGTTCGGAGTTGGGAGTAGGAGATAAAGAAATTGGAATTAACTCCGACCTATACATGACGACATAAGTCTTATACGGTTTGTCATTCCGGGCTTGACCCGGAATCCAGTGTTTTTCTAGATTCCTGCTTTCGCAGGAATGACGGCCTTTGCTGTGATTAATGTCGCTGTGTATAGACTCTCCAAACTCTCGATTTATGGGAAAGGCATTTCATGAAGCAACGGTATGACCCGCAAGAGATTGAAGAAAAGTGGCAGAAGGTCTGGGAGACTCGAAAACTCTTTAAAGTGACAGAGGATCAGAATAAGAAGAAATATTACCTTCTGGAAATGTTTCCCTATCCCTCGGGCAAGATCCATATGGGCCATGTGAGGAACTATTCGATCGGTGATGTGGTGGCCCGATATAAAGGAATGAAAGGGTTTAACGTTCTTCATCCGATGGGCTGGGATGCCTTCGGAATGCCTGCGGAGAACGCGGCCATCGAGCGTGGCGTCCATCCCACGAAATGGACTTACGCGAATATTGAGTATATGAGACATCAATTGAAGCGGATGGGCTTCAGTTACGATTGGGATCGGGAGTTTGCCACTTGTGATGTCTCCTACTATCAATGGGAACAACTCTTCTTTGTAAGGATGTATGAGAAGGGACTGGCTTACAAGAAGCGTTCTACGGTCAATTGGTGTGAGATCTGTAAGACCGTATTGGCAAATGAGCAGGTGATGAGCGATGGGACATGCTGGCGAGGCCATTCCGATGATCCAGGCGTCACCCAGAGGGAACTGGATCAATGGTTTCTTAAGATCACCGAATATGGGGAGCAGCTCCTGGAGTGGTGCGATAAACTTCCTGGTTGGCCCGAGCGGGTCCTTACCATGCAGCGTAACTGGATCGGGAAGTCGATCGGTGCCGAGATCCATTTTCCTCTGGAAAATTCGAGTGAGGTGATTAAAGTCTTCACAACCCGCCAGGATACGGTCTTCGGCGCAACCTTCATGAGCCTCGCCCCTGAACATCCCCTCGCTCTCAGCTTATCGAAAGGGACCAGCCAGGAAGAAATGGTAAGGGCTTTCGTGGAAAGGATGAGGCGACAAGACCGCATGAAAAGGACGGCAGAAACGACGGAAAAAGAGGGTGTTTTTGCCGGCGCCTATTGCCTGAATCCGATGACGAAGGCCAGAATGCCCATCTTCGTCGCTAACTTCGCCCTGATGGAGTACGGCACGGGCGCGGTGATGGCTGTTCCTACCCATGATCAAAGAGACTTCGAATTTGCAAGAAAGTATGGGCTTTCACTCATCGTCGTGATCCAACCGGAGGATCGCACTTTGGAAGCTAAAAGCATGACAGAAGCCTATGAGGGAGAAGGTTTCCTTGTCAACTCCGGGCAGTTTAATGGGATGAATAGCATCAAGGCAAGGGAGGCGATCGCCCAGTACCTGGAGGAGAAGGGGATGGGTGGGAAAAGGGTCAGCTATCGGCTGAGGGATTGGGGTATCTCCAGACAGCGGTACTGGGGAGCGCCGATCCCCATCATTTACTGCAGTCGATGTGGAACGGTGCCTGTCCCAGAAGAAGATCTACCCGTCGTCCTTCCCTCCCATGTGGAAGTCACGGGAATGGGGGAGTCGCCTCTTTCAGGGGTAAAGGAGTTTGTGGAGACCCGGTGCCCTCGGTGCGGCGGGGAGGCTCGCAGGGAGACAGATACAATGGACACCTTTGTT
>JBEKDJ010000078.1:0-17051 GCA_050014415.1 Thermodesulfobacteriota bacterium
ATTGATGCCTGCAATGGTTGCAAATCCGGAGAGAAAAGGTGGGATTCCCCTATGATGCCCACCAAAAATAAGTAATAAAATCTCCTGAAAAAGCATTGCCAGTGCTATACTGATAATAACTATTGCTGTCTCATGCTCTTTTACCCGATCAAACAGTAACTGATAGCATCCCATGCCCAAAATCCCAGTAATTAAGATAGAAAAACAAACTGCTGGCAGTAAAGGGACGGTAAGCCAACGGTGTGCAATATAGACAATGAAAGCTGTAATCATGTAGAAGGCGGTATGACCCATATTTAGGATTCGGGCTACTCCGAAGGCAAGCGAAAAACCAACAGCTAACAGGGCGTAAATTCCCCCTAACACGAGCCCGTTGATAATGATCATCTCCAACATAAGAGCTAAGCTTTTGTCAGTCCCAATATTTCTCTTGCTTCTTGAGGTGTAGCGACTTTTCTGCCTAATTCTTTGGCGATTCTGACTACCTTTTCCACCATCTCAGCATTACTTTTGGCTGCTATTCCTTTTTGGACGTAAATGTTATCTTCAAATCCAACCCTGACATGTCCTCCCATAATAATGCCCATGGTCACCATTGGAAATTGATTCAAACCCACAGCACAAACCGACCAGGTACAATTCCCGGGGATTTGATTTACCAGATGGGATAAATTATTTACAGTAGCAGGGACACCACCCAATGTTCCCATGACAAATTGAAAATGCAATGGCTTCTCAAGTATCCCTATTTCTTCCAAAAATATGGCATTATTGATCATCCCTAAATCGTAGCATTCAATTTCAGGTTTTATTCTATTTTCATTCAGAATTCTTGCCATATACCTCATATCCGAGAAAGTGTGAACCATGACAAAATTTAGTAAAAAATCATTCCTTTGCTTGCTATATACATCTATAATTGGGGAACCACAATTGAACGAAGCCATATCGGGTTTGCTTTTAGGATTTCTACACAGATCGGGGATGATCGAAATCCTTCCTTTCACACTCTCTTCCGGTATCACTTTATATAGCCAGTCTCCATCTACTCTCCTTCCCGAGCCACCGGTTGTTACGTTGATAATGATGTCGCATTGTTCCCTAATTGGCACTATAGCTTGCTCGAAAAAGGCTGCTTTATGTTCTCCCATACCAGTCTTTGGATTTCTCGCATGAATATGGACTACAGAGGCTCCAGCTTCATAGGCTTCCAAAGTAGCTTTCACCTGTTCTTCAGGGGTTTTTGGCAGATTTGGGTTGCCCTCAGGTGAAGCCCCTCCAGTAATCGCTGCGGTAATAATAAGTTTTTCCATTTTTCGTCGCTTAGATGACGATTTAAGATCGAGGATGGATCATACCCTCATGTGGAACATCAGCTTGTAATCAAAAACCATGACCATCTCATCTTTTTGGTTTTTGACCTTATAACGCCAAACCTGGATACCCTTTTCAGGCTTGTTCGTTTGTTTTTTATCTATGACCTCCACAATCACCGTGATCGTATCACCGATCTTAACAGGGGCAAGCATCTTTATATTTTCAGCCCCGAGCCAAGCTAAGACAGAATCTCCTCCAAAGCCAGCGAGGCTCACAAGTCCGACAGCTAATGCAAAAACCAAAGGACCATGTACAACCCTTTCACCAAATGAAGTTTTAGCTGCATATTCCTTGTCCATATGGAGCGCATAAAAGTCCATCGTTAAACCAGCCCAATTCACGACGTGGGTTTCTGTCACAGTTATAGCGCTTGTTGTATAGACATCTCCTATTTTAAAATCGTCACCATATTTACTATGTTCCATAGATGTTTTCTCCCCGTGGTCTTCGCCCATTATGTCAGTTCCGACCCTCATTCCCCCCGTTCACCTTTTCAATTACTAATTGAGTCCCAAAATCTAACGATAAACTTTGCCGTAGAACCAGTTTTTCCATTAAAGCACCATATCTTTGTCTTTTTAAGTTGTACAAATTTTTATCGTAGAATAGAGGCTTCAATAAATTCCATGATGTGTTTGTTAACTTCTTCAGCTGTATACCGTTTTCTTAAATTCCATCCCCTTAACGCCTCCATCGACAGAAAATAAACAATTATGTTAGCTGAGATAAAAGGATCCTTAATTTGAAAAACCCCCTTTTCAACTCCACTTTTCAAAATTTGCTCAATATATTCGATCAGCTTGCTTTCCTTCTCCATAATTATTTTCAAAAAATATTTTGGCAATGTTTTTGACTCCGAATACACCATTAAGACCTTATCTCTGTTTTCATTTGCTAAATTAAGCATCTTTTCAAGAACAACCTCTAATTTTTGCTTCGGATCTTCTATCTTTGAAATTCCTTCTTCTTCCAATCTCTTGACCCATACAGAATGAAATGAATCAAAGACTAAGCAAAAAACATCTTCCTTTTTTCCTATGTAGTCGTATAGATTTCCAATCGTAAGATGCGAGGCTCTTGATATCTCACGCATAGTCGTTTGCGAAAATCCCTTTTTGATAAATAATTTTGTAGCTCCCTTAACTATTTGTGACTGCTTTTTCTGGATGAGTTCGGGGTTTTTAATCTGAACTTTGATCATTTTTGAGCTGCTTAATTTATTCATGGCCTTAACTTCCTTTGTAATGAATTTGAATGTTAACAAGCGTTCGATAAATATTTATCGAGCGTTCGATAACATATAAGCATAGCCATAGAAATTTGTCAATAAAAAAATTGGTTCTAAAAAAAATAGTTTGTAATAATTTGATATCATTAAATAAATTAAAATAAAAAATCCAATTCTAAATCAATTTTTTCTTTGTTAATCTATGATTATGTACAAAGAAATTATGAGCCAATAGGAAGACAAGACTGCTCATTGCTTTCGATTACACTATCCCAGAGGAAATAGAAGGCAACAAACTTTAAGCTACCTACGCTAGCTTCTATCAATTATCTACACGGAATTTCTATGCTCCGGCAAAGGATCGATTCCGATGCCCTATGTATTCATCCAAAAATGGTTGTTTACTCCCAACTAGGAATTATCGCGGCAAGAAGCAGAAAATTAGGCCAGCCTGTTTCTCCTGCTCAGGTGGCGGGCCATACTGTTACAAAGTAACGGGTGTAAATTATGAATCACCCGGAACGATTAAGGTGAAATCCCAGTGCCAAAACATCTGGTTCCTACGCCTCAGAAAGTTATATCTATTTTAAGGGTAGGAAAGTTGAACCGACGAATGTCGGTACCTTTCAGATTCGCGGTCTTCTGTAACGATTTCTTGCCAATACCTGCACTTTGCCTAAACTGAAGATATCTAGTTGAAATCTGCATTGGAAGGGAAGAGGGGTGTTTCATTGATTACAGGAAGTACTCTACACCCATAAAATGCTATCAGAAGGAGAATGAAAATGAGGGATTTCTTTACCGTCAATGAGTTAGCCGATCATTTCGGGGTGAACCCTAAGACGATCTATCGGAGACTTTGGGCCAAGGGAATCCCAGCCTATAAGGTGGGCCAGCAATGGAGAATTGCCAGGAAGGATATTTTCCGGTGAAAGGAGGTGGGAAGGATGTATCAAATCGCTGAATATTGTGAAGGGTTAGAGGGCACACTAAAAGGTGAGTTTCGGTTGGTGCATGATGGTGGGTCTCTGTCGGTCGTACCGGCTAATATTAAGAAGCTATCAACGAAACAGGCTCAGGCTTTTTATGAAAAGCATTTTCCGGGTCGTTCTTGGAGAGTGACTATTAAAGAGATGAACGAGTGGATCGAGTATAAAAAGGAGCAAAGAAAAAAAGATAAGATAGGGTGAACCCTTAACCTTTACAGGCCAATGGTCAGGGAGGAAATAAAGATGGAGAAGAATAATTTGATTATTATGGAGCATGAAGAATGCCTAAGAATAACTCCAAAGGGTGAGTTTCTCTTTGAAGTCAACTCGGGACGTCCTAAGAAGATCAGCGAGAAAAAGGCGAGGGCTATCGTAGTGAAACATGAATCACCTTTCTATTGGGATCGGACAAAGGATGAAATCGAAAAATGGTTAGCCAGTAAATAGGCCACAGGCCAAGGAGGATGCCATGAAAAAAAAAGAGATCTTACACAAATGCGAGATGATTTACGGCACGTTTGATGATCTTCAATTGAACCGCTCCGGCTGCCAGGAGAGAGATTATGGGGAAATTCGATCATTAGTTTGGGATTTATTAGACCGGGAGAAGCGTGTGAAAGCAGCCCTGGGAGAGAAGTACGATGAAATTGATGCTGAATATCTACTTCCATTGAATTTAGAGTTATTTGAAACAGGGTTTGGTTTTGGGTATGCGATCGGGCGGTTGTTCGACACACGTTACCCGAAAATCGAGAATGCCGTCAAATCGATCCAATCTCTTTTGAAAGAGAGAGCCCTTCTCCCCTACTTCCCCAGGGAGAGGAAAGAAAGGAGGAATCCATGAAGAAGGATGAAATGAAGATCCCGAAGAATTTTGGTCATGCTTTAGGTGGTATCTTTTTTGAAGAATCTGATCAAGGTATCTTCGACTTCGCAATCGATTTTTGTAACAACCATCCGAGAGTCAAGAAGCTACTGAAGCAGACGTTAGAGGCGATAAAGGGAATTCAGGACGAGAAGGTAAGAAAAAGCGCCAAATACAGCATTGAAATGTTTCCCGATATCTTCACGGAGAGCCTGTTAACCATCGGTTTTGCTTTGGGCCAGGCTTATGAAACAAACGATTCGCGGGTACAAAAAGATATCGATTTAGTCTGGAAAACCATGAAGGAATGGAAGCTGTTTTTTATCTACCCCAGGCATAAGAAGGTAGCCTGAATTTTGCAGCTGCAAAAGAGAGGAGAACCCCATGAAGAAAAAGGAAACGGTTTCTTCGAAGATCGAGAAGGCTAAGGAAAGTTTATCAAGGACCAAAACACTGAGGGAACTTTGCGAGAGGATTTTTGAAGCGTTCGAGATGCCAGGATTCAATACAGGCGCTCTGGAGGGACCGACGCCATCCCATCTTATAGAGGAACTTGCTCCGTCAGACTCGCTTAACGAAGAGAATTTTGAGAAGCTTTACGAAGCTGTAAAGGTTTCTTTTGCCTTTAGCTATGTGATTGGTCAGGCCTTGGACGTGCCAGAGATCGACACAAGGCCAATTCTGGACTTCTTGAGAGAGAAGAAGAGCCTGCTCTACGTGCCCCATGAAAAGAAGGCTGCCTAAAATTGCAGACGTCCACAGAGGAAAGGAGGCAAGAGAGAAGGAATGGGTGATGGCGGCAAATCCGAATTTAATTCCGGTTTGACTTCCTGGCCATGATACTCTAAAGAGGAACCACTGAAACGCTTCCTTGGGATATTGAGTTCTTCCTGAAATGTTCTTTTTGCAATTTTGCCCCTTAATGCAATAGTTCAACTCGTAATTGATGATTTTTCGTTCATGTTCCAAACCAATCGCATTATTTGTTCCTGATCCTGATCCGACGATTGACAATTCCTGACCAAAGATGTAAATTGACTCCTATAATTTAGATCATATAATTTAAATTTGACAGATTCTCGCAAAAGGTTTAAATTAATGTTTGAAGGTTTTTCTTGATAGACTTCCCTTAAATTCGTTTATTCCACCCTATGAATTATCGCACGGTGACGGCTTTAGGCACGGAACACAAGGCAGAGCATAATGATAGCGATTCCAAATAGTTACGTCGCACAATTCTTCGCAGATATGGCCGATTTTCGGCCTTCAGCCGACACCATTCCGCCCCTTATGGAAGCCTTTCGTCATCGAAACCTGCTGCCGGGTACATTTCACGAAATGGGGCCTTTTATGCAAGCGCCACAAGTGCGTTTGCGGCTGTCGTCTTCCAACAATGAATGGATGATTGATTTCGACACATTGCGGATCTCTATCCAGAAGAACTCAGTAAAGCCTAAGGGCACTAATATGGGCACACCTGAGGAGTTCGTACGGGATGCGACGGATTTCCTCGGGCGAATACTTGGACTCTTTCCAAAGAAGGGCAACCGTCTCTCGCTAACTACCAACGGGCTCATGGCTGAGATGCCAGGGGAGCGATTGCAAGAAATCTACACGCGCGTTTTCGTACCCTTACAATTCTACGAAGAGCATCGTCCTGTTGGATGGAACTCCCGTTCATTAGCACGAGTTTTCCAGGATGTCGCTGGCAGTCAAGAGAACCTGAATATCATCACGATCGTGAGCAGAATCCAAGGCGATCTTAAGGAGGAAGGCGGCTCAGTGTCCTTTGACCGTATCCAAGTTCAGTTCGATATCAATACACACCAAAGCAACAGGGAGCCTCGCTTTGATATGGCGCACGTAAACGCATTCTACCCAATAGCTCTGCGCACACGTGGCTTGATTTTATCGCAACTCACGGAGCATCTCAATGGTTGATTTATATATTAGTACAACGTCTGAAGAAGACACTGAAGTAAAGACACCACCACCAGAGAAATCTTTACGGCAAGTGGACTCCGGTTCTGCCACCTCTGAGATTGCTACCCGCGATATAATCGTTGAGGAAGATTACTCCAGCGAAATCAGCGGTGAAAACGCTTTGAACCGTGCCAGACTGGAGCTATACAAAACCCAGTTCACTCAGAGACTACTTCAATCGATTCAGGAGAGTGACTTCGAGTACGGTTATGATTCGGCGGCCGAAGTTTTCATCCGGGAGCGCCTCTCTGAGAACGCTCTTGCCACCAAGGAATGGATCAACTATTTGTTCATCGTGCACTATCACAACGACGAAGTCGCAACAGGGATTCTTCGGGCCATTGCTCATTTGGACTACCTTGAGATTGCACCCCAAGGCCCAACTATGGCGCTTGCAGCCCTCTCGCATTCTTCCCTGGAAGTCCGTGAGTGTGGCGTCAGGGCCCTTGAGAATTGGGGTACGATGGAATGCCTCAGGATTCTTAAGACCCTCCGTTGCCCCGAGGATTGGATGAGAGCCTACGTCGATCAGGTAGTCAATGATTTGGAGGAGTCATTACGAAATGTCCCTGCTCGTCCGCAAGATTGAACGATCCAAGTGGGTACAGAATGACATTTTAAACGGGCAGGAGGTCTCCGCTGATGCTATCACAAACTGCATGAAAACGAGCGGAAACACCCTTTCTGTCTGGCAGATAGCCGACGAATCAAACTTGGAAGAAGCTGTCTTAGCTATAGCATCCAACTTCAAATCTCTGGACGCGATAGACATCGCTCTATTTGATGAGTTTAATTTAGGCCAAGCCGGCCTGCAAATCGTTGCTACGCCTGGAATCACACCGGTGGCGCGCCTTAAGAGTGCCCACCGAAATCTCGCTGGGCTGACTTATCGCGCACTGGGGATAATGGCAAGTTTTACTATTGAGTGTTTCAAGCGGGGTAAGGTTCTCCGTTTCACAAAAGGTCAACTACGGAAACTCCTCCGCAATGCCATTCAGGCACAAGCACTTTCTATAACTGATCTGCAGGAATCCCTAAGACTGGAACTCTCGAACGAATAATTTGTCAGCGCCCTGTCAGAATACTCTTAGTTCCACTTAAGGTCAAAACCTTCAATGACATTACACGACGAAACCCTGGTTACTACACTAAATCCTCTTCCTTTTTCACTTTCACTTAATCCCAAACTGACATCGGATGAGTTGTACCTGGTACGCATCGGCTTAGAACTCCATTTCTTAATACACCTGTTAAATGGGTCTTCGACATTAACAACAACTTAGTCAAGTTAAGAAGGAAGAAACCACTGCACGGTCCCTTAAACCGTCGCTCAGCTAAGGGAACCCCGCAATGTTTTTAAGACGTCAATGCAAAAAGAGAGTAGATAGAGGTCCTTAACCGATCAATCCATCGGCAGCGTTAATCCACTTCGCTGATTTCCAACGTTATCCTCACTTTCAACTCGTATCTTCGATTCCTGATTATGGTTGTCCGTAATGACTCGTAGGTGGAAGCGGTAAATTGGCATCGGGACAGGCAGGATTTTGGAAAAAAGAGGACTTCTTCCTGGAAGAGTGATTTCCAAATCTCGGCACAGAATACAGCACTTTAAGTAGTAATCGATGATTTTTCTTGATCTATCTGTTGAAAATTAGTAAGCTTCTATCAAATGAGCGGCACGAGAGTTCCTTATAATTGTTTTTAGGCACTTCATCAGATGAGAGGAGGAAACATTCGGTGGCTAAATTAAAATTGGAAATCGAGGCAGTGTGTGACCTGGAAAGAGATTTGCGGGAGGGTAAAGCTCAATCTCGGTGTTATGAGGCCATTAAGCGACTTAAGGAATGGCTGACAATGCTGGTCTTGAGAAAGACGCTAAAACAAAAGCTAAGATTGACGAGCTTCTACGCCAGTATGGACCTCAATATCCTTAAAAATCTCTCTAAAGAAGCTTCCTGTTCTAGGACTTCCAATATACGAAAGGACGGACCGGTAGAGGGAGGGAAAGAAGTCAAAAAACATACCCTCTCGAACCCCTCATGATTTCCCGCCTGTTCTTTTAATTCCCTCTCCCTTGCTGCCCGCTTACTCCTTACACATAGGCTGTTTTGGCGTTTACACGGGCTTGAGAGCCATCAAAATGGTTAATTAAGAGTCGGTGCGATGCGGTATTTAGTTCTTCCTGAAAACGACTCGGCATCGACAATCCTTCGGACCAGTACCTGGCAGGATACATGAATCAGAATCAGAAGGTTCCCCCCATCAGCCTCGAATGCATTATGAAAGCTGCTGGGCTGATTGAGAAAATGGGAGGCATACGTCTGAAAATGCGGAAGGACCAAGAAGGATAACCGGCAATCGTTTACAAACAATGCCCTGGGCCAGTAACTTTAATCTTAGGGGTTCGCTTCGATGGAAGACCTTCGTCCGGGAAAACATTTAAAGATTATATAAAAGGAGCTTTTTGATTGGGGGTTAGGACAAAAGCAGGGAATCGTGCCGGCAAGCCATCATTCCTTATTTTGGGCCTCCAAACAGTGTTGATGATGAGATAATAAATCTTGATGAGCGTTTAAATGCGCTCAGGGAGGAGTTAAATGTCCAAGGAGCAACTGCTGAAGAGATACGCGCAGCTCTCGATAAGGAAAGAGCGACTTATCCAGTCCAAGAAGAACCTCCAGACCTTAAAAGAATTAAAGAAGAGCATACCGCCAAAAGAAAAAATTCTTCCATCGTAAATTTAAAGGAGGCTGAACATGGTATCGAACCCGCCAAAACTGGAAGAGTTGAAGGAATTAGGCCGGAAGCATTGGAAGGAGCACCTCCCGAAACTGTTCAAGGGGCTCCAAGAGTCCGGCCAGCTCGAGGACTCCCTCGACCAAGCGGCGAAGAACACCCTGAACGCTTACCAGAAGGCGAAAGACCATCTCCAGAAGAACGGATACGACCCGAATCAGGCACACTACGCGGCCTGGGAGCTCGTAAGGGAGGAGTGGCTCCTGAGACCGAGCGAGGACCAGCCGGAGCTGGAGAACCCACCGAGGAACGACCAGTTCGAGAGCCTGTTGTCGAGCACAAACCCACCCCGCAACCTGAAGATTTCCGAATAACCCCACAGTTCGAAATTGCCTTCAAATTCAGGTGTCCATATTGGTGTCCATAGCCACGAAAATTTGGTGTCCAAATAGTGACTATCCGGTGTCTAAAACCAACACCCTCCTTCAAACATAAAAAATTAGTGATCGTCTAAACCTCTCGAAAGGGATCCAAAGGTAATCTCTTTTCTCAATGGCTTCAGGAACCCATAACTTGCAACCACACTGAGCACATGTTTCCTCGGTTCGTGAAGTCAAATTATTTTCGCAAAATTTTCCCCAAAAAATTTTTTTCGCCATGAAAATCCACAAACAATAGAGAAGCGCGTGAAGAAGCTTAATCGATTCCATGGGACTCCATTGGGGGGCGTTTAAGGCATGGCCGCCACCGCCCCCCTCCCCCCCTATTTGCTCGCCTGCTCAGTTCGCTTCCTTGTGATGCTCTCTCCATGCGTGATTCAATTCCTTTAGCTCTTCAGCTTCCCATCGGGCCCTCCTCTGGGGGTTATTGCTGCCACAGGCTTAATTGAGCAGGGTTCTCACTCCTGAGCTTCTCTGTCTCTGTTAACTCCCCTCCAGTCCCTGCTTCGCATGCATTGAAGCCATACAAACGTCCTTAAAATCTACAAAATAGGGAATCAATGGTTGGATAAGCCTTTGCGGGGAGGTCTGCCAGCAAACCGTTGGTAGAGTGAGCCAATCAAAACTCTTGACAAGATAGCTTTTTTAATTTAAAATGCCAAGTAAAAATTAGAGAGTCCTTCGAGGACCGATTTAAAGAGAGTTCTACGAGAGCCACGTTTCAAGGAGAAAAACCTTGGCGTGGCTTTTTTTATTGATCCTAAAAAGGAGGAAAGAATCGGAGGGAAGAATGGCTTCAGAAGACAGAATCAAGAGCGGAAGGCAAGAGATTAAAAAATATGCGATTTCACTTGTTAAGTGGTTTACGCGTGAGTCGCTAAAAAATTATGTGGAACCCGAACGGCTGGGAGTTCAAAAGGGAAATCAGATCGGATTTTCCTTAAAGAAAGAAAGAAGTACATGCCTTATGATGCTTTATCCCAATTGTCTTCGTCTTAACGGCATCGCGAATCTTTCAGGAGTTCCCAGTGGCAGCCTTCGCACATGGAAAAGGGAGAGAGACTTTATTGACGAGGTTATCGTAGGGTCTTATTGCCTGAGTGAGATGATACAGAATGAAATCGAGTTTCATGTGATGGAGAAGTATTTCCCTCTCGATCCAGAAATTGAGAAATCCATTGGCAAGTTAAGGCTGCATTTAAACTCAAAGAACACCTACTATTATAACCCCCAAGATGACCCCCAAGATTCGAATAATTCCAACGTATTGATGTACCTTTCCGATATCCTGCCTTTTTTGAATTCATCTATTTCCCTACCGATCATGAAATGGCTGTTAAGCCAAACGCCTGGGGATATTGGGACCCGTGAATATTTAGGTCTTGCCTATAGAATTTTGAGAAACGCTCACGTGACGAAAGATAAGGAGTTTAAAAAATGGGCAAGAAGGCCGGCAATACTTGAGATACATAAAAAGTGGATTGAGGATCACATCGATTTTCTAATGGATCCAGAAATAGCAAAACTCCCCAGAGACAGAATAGAAAGATCGATCAAGCTGTTGAAGAAAGACATTTTTGAAACATTGGACATCTTAGCATCGTAAAAGGAGACCAGCTTGGATCAATTTTCACTCCCCAAAAAGCTCAAATCTCCACTCGACCGGATCGAGGGCGATACGGTGTTTTTGGATTTCGAGGGATGTTTTCCAAAGAAGCTTATTCTCGTTGATGGCTGCCAACGCAAGCAAGGGGAGTACCGGATCGTAAAAAGCGTCAGTGGTAGATTCCAACTGAATAAGTAAAACGGCAAGCCAGCCGATTTTTTTGTTAAAGAGAATGGAGAGGAAACTAATGGAACTTCCCAAATGTGATGTATGTACCAGGGAAGTAAAAATCGAAGAGGCCGTCCTTTCGATCTCTTTCAGAGAGATCCGGGAGGTTCAGGAGAAGCGGGAGGAGTTCAAGAAGAATCATCCCAGCCCATTTTTGGATGTGCGTGAGGTTATGGCTTTCCCGGGCCGAGTGCCTTGGGTTTGGCATCATTACGGGTGCAATGTGAACGGTTCTTCTTATGAAATCGAAGCTGATCGTTTTGACAGTGTCACGAAGGCTTTACGCTGGACCCTCCATTTGATGCAAAAGAACTGGTTTGAATTTACCGATTGGAGAAATGTAATCGAACGATTTTATCCTGAATGTTATTGGGGGGAAGCATGAAATCATCTCGATTGGATACGGAGGTTTTTTAAATGAATGGACATGAAACCTCTCGCTGTATCGAATCGATCGAATCGTTGGGCTTTAAACCGTCAACCAAATTAAATATATTCTGCCAGGTATGCACCGACAGCATCAAAGTTATTTCTGACAAGATTATTAAGTTTGAGATTGCGGAATTTTTGAACAAACATAGAGCTCATGATTGTTTCTTTGGGTTTAGCGATGGGAGAGGAAAATGGAAGATCCCGAATAATGGGGGAAGTGAATTTCAGCAAACAGAACCCATGTCCCAACCAACGACACCGGAAGAACCGCTTTCAAAATCTAACCCTGAACCGAACAGTGGTGGAGCGGTTCCGTTGAAATCAACTAAACCGTCCATTGTCACCCGCAAGGAAGTCGTTGCAGATTCGGAGATTTTTGAAGGCGATTCTTTTGAAGATGAAACGTGGATCAAGCTCTATCGGAAGTTTATCAAAAATCCTATTTTTAAGGACAGCGCAGCCGTCCATCTGTGGGTCTATCTATTACTTAAAGCCAACCATAAATCGAATAGATTTCTATTTAACAAGAAGGAAATTTTGGTCAGGAGGGGTCAACTTATTACAGGTCTGTATAAAATATCGAGGGACACAGGCATAAGTGAATGGAGGGTCAGAGAGAGGTTAAAGGCATTTGAAGGGTTAGACATGACCACAAGCAAAACCACAAACAAATTTCGTATCATAACTATTTGTAATTACAATGAACATCAAGACTCAATCCCTGAAAAACCTCAAGCAAAACCACAGGCAGTTGATAGTACGAAACTATACCCCAGACCACAATCAACCCACAATCAACCCACAACAAACAAGAATGTAAAGAATGTAAAAAGTATAAAGAAAGGTCGAGCATCCAAAAAGAAGGATGCCGACCCACGGGTTAAGGAGTTCTTTTCTTACTGGGGAGAAATCTTCCAGAGAGAAACAGGACAGCCCTATGTCTTCAGCTTTGGGAAAGATGGAAAGCTGATGAAAGATCTTCTCCAGGTGCATCCACTCGAAACCCTCCAAAGCTTAACTGAATCCTTCTTCAAAGATGAGCAATGCAAGCGCCGAGGATTAATAATCGGGATCTTCTTCCAGGAGATTAACAGGCTTCTCAGTCAAAAGGCTATGAATCCCTTGGAGGAGGCAAGGAAGAGGCCTGAGAGACAGCACCCAAAATCAGAAGAGCTCGAGGATCTAACTGGGAAGTAAAAGGGGAGAGCATGGGCGATAAAATTGATATTGGATACCAGGCCGAGGCTAACGTGATAGGTTCAATTTTAGATTATCCTGAAGAGAATTTTGAAAAAGCGAGGCGGTTGTTATCATCCAAGGACTTTTTGAGTTCAGAGCACGGAAGGATATTTCAGGTGATGGAGGAGTTTTATAAAGACTCAATCCCTTTCGACATAACAACATTCCGCACGGTCTTAAAAGAGAGCGATTTAGAGCTGGTAAGTTTTTTGAGAGATGATGCGCCAAGCGGGGAGACACTAAATTTTTGGATTAGGGTTGTCAGAAGAAAAAGTTTGGAACGGATGTTGAGAGAATTGGTTAGCAGCGAAGAAGTTGATTTAAAGAAGTTTGAGACTGTCTTATACGAGCTTTCAATCCTTGAAAAGAATGAACCCCTTTGCATTCCCATAGACGAGATAATTCCCCTGCCTGATGATCCAGGGCTATTGATTAACACGGGGCTTAGGGATGTGGACCGGTACGTCAGGCTATCCCCGGGCCGGTTTATGATAATTGCGGGGATACCTAAGATGGGAAAGACTTCGCTTGGCCTTCAAATGCTTTACCATATAAGTCGAACTAAAACGGTCGGATGTATCTCGGTTGAGATGACGAAGGAAGAGGTACAAAAAAGAGTGAAAGATTCTTTTGGGGAACTTCCTCACAGTCTTTTAGTCTCCGCCCCCCCTTCTCTATCAACGCTTGGTTTGAAGGTGATCGCTAAGGATATGACGAGGAAAGGTGTTGAAGTGATCCTCGTCGACTATCTCCAGCTTATGGGAGAGGGGTCAAAGGATTTCAAAAGCCGGCACCTTGAGATCAGCTTTATCACACGCCAGGTCAAGGAGCTTACGAAAGGATTAGGAATCGCCGCTATTATGATTTCAAGTCTGAGCAAAGAGGCCGAATATAGGAACGAACCGAGTATGAGCGACCTGAAGGAATCTGGGGACATTTCCTATAACGCCGATTCGATACTTCTTATTTACAGGCCAAAGAAACAGGATCCTGAGGACATGGGAAGGGATATTAAGCGAATAGGGATTGTTGGGAATCGCTGGGGACGGATCGGCAGCATTAAGGTTGTTTGGGATGGGCCAAGGACTCGGTTTTGGAACTATGAGAAAGAGGTTAATGGGAAAACCAAATCTCAGGGAGAGCTCGATTACGATAGGGATCAAGATGGACAGCCAACTTACTAACCTCATCGACCTTACTTTGAGGGAAATTTCGAAGGGCTACGTCCCGGGAACTTTAAAATGGATTAAGAAAACTCGACCGAATGACTGGACGAAGGTCTTAGTCGAAGAAGGAATGATTAACAAAACGGCTTTAGAGGGCGACGTGGTAAGTTTGAAAGAAACTCTCTCTACGTATCAGAAATTAATTTTCAGTTTGTATAAAAAATTTAAGAAGGAGACTGGCGACGTTTAAAGTCTCCGAACTTCGGGGAGATAAACCGTGACGAAGAAACCGGAATAAAAGACGCTGTTAAGGTAAAAGATATTGCTGAGGCAGCGGAGATTTTCTATAAAGCCCAGGGTGCTTTTGAAAAAGCCCAAGATGCCCAAGAATTAAAACTTCGCTGTATCCGGCAAGCCGGAACAATCTTACTTCCCCCTGAGCAGGGGGGAATGACGGTAAGGGAAGATGGAGGGAGGCCAGAAAAAAACTCATTAGGCAACCTAACGAGTTTCCAGGAGACCCTTGAGCAAGGCGGTATTTCAGATAATACGGCCCATGTTTGGCAGAAAGTCGCCAGGGTGCCAGAGGATAAATTTGAAATCTATTTTACGGAAGCCGATTACTATAAAGATGAGTTTACGATCGCGGGTTTATTAAAATTTGCGGGGAAAGGCCGGATCAAACCGGATGGATCGAGAAGAAAGCTTGTCAGGATTGTCTTAGTAAGGTCCTGAAAGGAAGTGGAGTAGAGAATGAAGTTTGAAATCGAATCGGCAGACATAGATCGCATTGCTCAGAGGGTCGCCGAGATCATCAAACCCATGCTTACCCATACCCAAAGGCAAGACGAGAAGGATACCATTTTCGACGTTAAAGGCCTGGCTGAATATTTCCGGGTCAAAGAGTCCTGGGTATATCAACGAGTGCATACTAACTCAATACCTTATTTCAAGGTAGGCAAATACCCCAGGTTTAGAAAGAGAAAGATTGATGAATGGACGGAGAGCAAGGGGGTAAGGCCCATTCCCGGGTTGACGGTAGTGAAAAGGAGGGGGGTGTCCACTTGATTATGTGTCAAAATACCATGAAAAAAATGGCTGTAGAATCAGCCCGTTACAAACCCCTGTGCTCTAAATTGTGCAGTAGAGATTTTACTTGACATAATTAAAAAAATATGAATAATAGTAATTATAGGCAGGAGGTATGCACTATGAGGTTTATCACGGTATCCGATTTGAGCCATGAAGCGACTAAGATTATTTCTGCTCTTGAATCGAATAGAGAGGAGGTGGTGATCACAAGGAAGGGCAAGCCAGTAGCTTTGTTGAGACTGGTCTCTGACAGTGACTTTGGAACCAAAGAGATAGAGAAAAGAGGGAAGGAGATGAAAAAGTATGGTAAGAGGAATTTACAAAAGAGGTAACGTCTACTGGATAAGGTATGCAGGGCTTGATGGTAGGATCATCCGGGAGTCTTCCCATTCTCCTAAATTGAAAGAGGCCGGTGATTTGCTTATCGGAAGACGAAATGAGATCAAGGAAGGTCGGCAACCTGAGGTAAGGAAGCGGATCGTCGACCACACCTTTTATGAGCTCGCAGAGCAATATCTGAAATGGGCTGAGAGACAAAGAAGTTTTCAGAGTAAGAAATCCTTCGTTGAACAATTAACCGACGCGTTCGGCACAACCCCATTGAGGCAATTTAGCTCGATGCTTTTGGAACAATACCAAACGGAGAGGCTTCAAAGAGGGAACAAACCCGCTACCGCTAACCGATTGCTTGCGACTCTAAAACATATGTTCACTAAAGCTGTGGAATGGGAAATGGTTGAAGAAGGAACCTTGAAGCGGATTAGAAAAGCAAAGCTCCTGGAAGAGAATAACCGGAGGCTGCGGTATCTTTCAATCGAGGAGTGCCAGTCCCTTCTTAATGCCTGTGATTTTCATTTGAGGCCAATCGTGATTTGTGGCCTTCATACGGGAATGCGGAAGGGCGAAATTTTGGGGTTGACCTGGGACCGGGTTGATTTCAACAATGGCTTCATTTTGCTTGACAGGACCAAGAACGGAGAGCGCAGGGAGATCCCTATTGATGGAACCTTGAGAGAAACCCTCTTAGGGCTATTCCACGGCACTAAAGAGAGGCCACGCAGAATTGACGTTAATCATGTTTTTTATGATCCTGCTACTGAAAAAAGTTGCAGGGGCATCGAGAGGTCTTTCCCCCAAGCCTGCAGAAGAGCGAAGATCACTGACTTTCATTTTCACGACCTGAGACACACCTTTGCGTCTCATCTCATCATGTCAGGACAGGATATTACGACTGTCAAGGAATTGTTGGGTCACAAAACACTTACTATGACCCTGAGATACGCCCATCTCGCGCCTTCTCATAAGGTCAAAGCGGTTGAAGTGTTGGACAGCGTATTGACCGGGAAATCAACTGCACAATTACAGCACAATTCGGAGAGTGTGGGCCAATGATCGAGGTTTATAACCCATTGAATTTAATTGATAGAACCGGCGGAGATCGAAGCTATGTTCGTTTGACATACAATCAATGCATAATCCGCCATGCACTACGTAGAGTGCATGGCAGCCCTGAACTCCACGTAGTTCAGGGCGAAATCCGAATTCCGCATTCCGAGATCGTAATAGCACCTTGACGATTGAGCATTTGAATCAACTCACATAGGGGAAGTCCCACTACATTGGTATAGGATCCCTGGATTGATTCGATCATAAAAGAACCGATTCCCTGG
>JBEKDJ010000079.1:0-16917 GCA_050014415.1 Thermodesulfobacteriota bacterium
ACCGGGCTAAGTTCTCCGCTGCACACATCACGATAGAATGTTTCTGTGAACCCCTTCAGATCGATGTTTGCTGCATCTAACACCTTGCACAGATTTCGAAGGGGCTCCTGATTGATGAAACCGTTGGAGTGGTAGACATTGAGAAGACCCCCCTTCTTCGCAGCAAGACCGATGTCGATCATGTACTCATAGAAGATTGTAGGCTCCACGTAAGTGTACGCAATAGAACGGGCCCCTGCTTCCCTGGCCTTTTCCACGATTATTTCCGGTGACATTTCATAGCTGTAAACGTCCTCTGGAGAGGCTTGGGAGATCTCCCAATTCTGGCAAAACCTACACTCGAAATTGCATCCTGCCGTTGCCAGCGAAAAAGAGGTGGTGCCAGGAAGGAGATGGAAGAAAGGTTTCTTCTCAATCGGATCCAAATGAACGGCACATGGGTTCCCGTAGACCAGGCTATAATATTTCCCTTCCCGGTTCTCACGAACTCGGCAGAAACCCCGTTTTCCTTTTGAAACTCGACACCGCCTGGGGCAGAGTTCACACCGAATCTCCCCTCCTTCCAACGCGGTAAAATAGGGAGAAAGCTTTGCCTTGATGAAGCCCTTCCTAGCCGTTTGCGCCCGCGAAGTCTTTGGAAAACCGAGGAGGTGACTGGCAGAAAGTGCACAGAAACTCATCCCGCACAACTTCAAAAATTCTCTCTTCGTCATACTTTCATCCATCGTATCCCTTTCGTCATATCAAGAGCCAATTTCACGAGATTGCCGCGCTCGCGTGCCGAAGTGCTTCAACGCCCAGGCACGTAGTCCCACTGCAGCCGGACTCCTCGCAATGACCACATGATTAAACCGCCCACTGCAACCTACTCTTTCAGAACATCCTCACTCTCAAAATCAAAAAGGCTTTGACCACCTCTCTCTTCGAGCATCCTTATCCATTTACTGACGCGGTCCTCCCCATAGGCTTTTTGCCACGCTCTCACAATGATATCAACAGGAATGTCAGCATAGACTCCGTGAAACTCGACATATTCCATGAACTTCTGATTTTCCAAATTGTAGGGCTGGAAAAGAGAATCTTCATAGCCATCAAACTCAAGAGGCGCCACCTTATGTCTGATACACAGATCGCGGTTGAAGGCCGGAGTCGCTTTCACCCATTTCCCCTCCAGATAGAACTCCACAAAGCCGTGATAGACAAAAAGGTCACTCCCCATGAAATCGATGAGCTGCTTCGTCGTAAGATGATTACGAACTGTGGCAAAACCAATCCGTGAAGGAATGCCACAGGCCCTCCCCAGGGCACAAAGGAGAGACGCCTTTGGAACACAGAAACTCCGGCCACGCCTAAAAACATAGCTTGCACGATAATGCTCGGGAAGATAAAAGGGGGAGTAAGGATCGTAGCGAATGTCATCCCGCACGGCAAGGTAAAGCTTCCTTGCCATCTCAATGGGTTCCTCATCCGCATGAACAATCCTCACGGCATAATCCTGTATCATTTTGTGATTACTGTCTATTATCTCTGTTGCGGCCAAATAGGACAGAAGCTCCTGATCCATCTCCTTCTCGTCAAATCAAAGAGAAAGCTGACAAGGACCTGACAGCCATTTCGACGTAATCCAACTCGGAGGGCTCATCGCTCACGAAGGACGAAATCCCAAGTGATTCCCCTCCCCTGAGAGACTGTGCCATAATCTGCCGTTCGCCCTTCGATATACTCAGGACGAACGGCTAAGCAATTGATATTTATTGTCCATGGTCCGTTCGTGGTGAGCTTGTCGAACCATGAACGGACTTACGACACAGTCTCTTGCGGATGATTGAGGTATTTTCTAGCTGATGATGCTCCCTTGGGACATCTGATAATAACCCTTTGTGCTTAAATTTGGAATGGGAACGAATGGGTTTTGGTGGTAGCAAACACACCTCCAGGTTTAGCATCCCTAAGTTCAGCGACGAAAGAATTTAACGAAGGATAGTAGCCCCCTGCTTCCGATGCTGACAAGAGACGCCACTTTGAACAATGGAAACACCTTCTCTTGTATTTCCCTTTGGAACTCCTGGAGACGGACAGCAATATTTCGTACGGCAACAACCCCTTCCTCCATCTGGTCCACCTGTCGGCCAATGGATTGCAGCACATCTTTCGTTTGGTGCAAGACATCATTCACGTTGTGACTGAGGGGTTCAATTTGAACCTCCAAAGTCTCTATGAGCTTACTCAACTCACACGATGTTCGGTAAACCTGCAGTAGAACCGGGACAAGAAAAAACGCGATGACTAGGACACACGCTGCAATGACAGTGATGCTGATGGTCAATAGCATATAGACTCCTTTTCTATTTTGGTCCTTCTCCCAATGGATTTGCAGCAAGGCGCCCTGGTTCAAGGCGTCGGGTGAAGCGCGTTAACTCACTCGGATCCCCGCCGCTTTGGAATTCTTCTGATAGCGCCTTTGCCGGTCCGAGGAGACTCTGAAGCTCTCGACTATTTCACTCGAGTCCTTGTTGAACCCCTACCCAGATCCTTCCTCTAGGCCTTTCCCCCCGTCTCTGATTCAGGAAATCTTTTATCCTCTTCCTCAGTGCCTCCAAAAATCCGCTTGAACGTGAGGCGTGCTTCAGAAAGCTGACGATCGGCTTCCATTTTCAACTCCTTTGCTCGCTCCCCCGCCTTTTCAAGGAGGGCCCGCACTTCGTCGGCTTTTCCCTTGAGTTCCCCTCTCAGTTCTTTTCCGGCTTTAGGGGCCAATAGGATGCCTGCCGCCGCACCTACTAAGCCTCCGATCAGAAGTCCTACCAGGAAATTTCCACCGTGGTTTTTCGTCGGTTCCATGATCATCTCCTCCTTCCATATAACTACCCAATCCTAAAATACTAATTCATCACCGGCTTTGTCAAGTTCAAAACGTTGTTCTTTAGTGCGCAACCAGGGGCTTACTAAGAGGTTAGTTCATTGACAAAGGAGCCTAAAACCCTTTATAGATTTTTGTGGAATCAAGTTCACTATTAGTTGAAAGCCTGATATGTCTAACATACTCGTGACCGGGGGCGCGGGCTACATCGGTAGTCATGTAGTCAAGGAACTTCTCCGTCAGGGCGATCAACCCGTCGTTTACGATAACCTCCAGGCTGGACATCGAGGGGCCGTACGAAATGCCATTTTCGTACAAGGGGATTTAGCCGATCCAGAGAAACTGAGAGACACCCTTCGATCTTACTCCATCCAGGCTGTCATGCATTTTGCTGCCGACTCCCTGGTTGGGGAATCGGTGAAAAATCCGTTGAAATATTTCAATAATAACGTGAAAAACAGCATTCAACTAGTTGAAATAATGGATGATCTTGATGTCAGGGAAATCGTTTTTTCCTCTTCGGCTGCGGTCTATGGAGAACCCGAAAGGATCCCCATGCCGGAAGACCATCCGTGCGCTCCAATGAACCCATACGGTGAGACGAAATGGATCTTTGAGAGACTACTGCAGGCCTTTTGTGAGGCGGGGAAAATGGACTACATCACGCTAAGGTATTTCAATGCAGCAGGAGCCGATCCAGAAGGCGAACTGGGGGAAGATCACTCCCCGGAAACCCACCTGATTCCCATCGCTCTTATGGCAGCGCTGAGCGGGCAGTCTATCCCTGTTTTCGGTTCAGACTATGATACGCCCGATGGCACCTGCATTCGCGACTATATCCACGTCATAGATCTTGCTCATGCCCATATCTTAGCCCTCAAAAGACTGAAGAAAAGAGGAAACCCTGTAGTTTATAACTTGGGGAACGGGAATGGATATTCGGTGAGAGAGGTGATCGAGACGGTGAGAAAGGTGACAAAGAAAAGAGTCGTTTCCACCGAGGCACCAAGGAGGCCAGGGGATCCCGCTCGATTGGTGGCAAGTTCAGATAAGATCAGAAAAGAGCTGGGTTGGAAACCCAGATATCTGGACCTGGAGACAATTGTTGAAACAGCCTGGCAATGGCATAGGAACCATCCTGACGGTTATAAAGACAAGTAATCATATTCAAATAAAGCCAGTAAAATTTGAAAGTGCAAAATCCAAATGTCAAGTGAAAGTTAAAGTTCCAAATCAAGCATATTCATTGTTGGGGCGTTGGATTTTATTTGGCATTCGAGCTTTGGCATTTTGGTTATCAGGAGTTCATTCGGATTTCATTTCCAATAGAATATTCGGAGAAAAGAGATGTGTGGCATTTTTGGCATCTTCAATCATCCTGAGGCATCCAATCTCACCTACTTAGGGCTCTATGCCCTTCAACACCGAGGTCAGGAGAGTGCTGGCATTGTGTCTTCCGACCGAAAATGCCTTCATCACTACCGACAGATGGGGCTGGTTTCCGAGGTCTTCACCCGGGACACTCTGAGAAAACTCACCGGAAAGGATGCGATCGGGCATGTGCGATATTCTACGGCCGGATCGAGCGAGCTCAAGAATGCTCAGCCTTTCTTGGTGGATTACGCCAAGGGTGGCATGGCCATCGCACACAATGGTAACTTAACCAATGCCATGCTTATTCGGAGTGAACTGGAAGCAAGCGGCTCAATCTTCCAGTCAAACATGGATACGGAGGTGATCATTCACCTCATTGCCCACTCCAAGGAGAAGACCTTTGCTGAGCGGACGATCCATGGCCTCAAGCAGGTTGAAGGAGCCTACTCGTTGCTTTTCCTAACAGAGAATGAGATGGTGGCAGCCCGCGATCCCCATGGCTTCAGGCCTTTGCTCCTGGGCCAACTCAAGGATGCACCGGTCATTGCCTCTGAGACCTGCGCCTTTGATCTCATCGGTGCTCAGTTCTTGAGGGAGATCGAACCTGGGGAGGTTCTCCTTATTAATATGGACGGCATCCGGTCCTTCAAACCTTTTTCCCGGAAACGACATGCACAATGCATCTTCGAGTTCATCTACTTCGCCCGACCCGACAGTTTCATCTTCAACCGAAATGTCTATGAGGTGAGAAAATCGCTCGGGGTCCAGCTTGCAAAGGAATCACCGGCAGATGTCGAAATGGTCGTTCCCATCCCGGATTCCGGATTTCCCGCAACAATGGGCTATGCTACCGAATCGAAGCTCCCTTTGGAGCTTGGCATGATTCGAAATCACTATGTGGGGCGAACCTTCATCGAGCCGGAGCAATCGATCCGCCACTTTGGTGTGAAGATCAAACTAAATCCTGTGAAGGGCTTGATGGAGGGCAAGAGGATCGTCACTGTCGATGACTCCATCGTCCGCGCCACCACCAGCCGAAAGATCAACAAGATGTTTCGACATGCTGGCGCCAAGGAGGTCCATGTGAGGATTAGCTCCCCACCGATCACCCACCCTTGTTTTTTCGGTATCGATACACCAAGAAAATCCGAGCTGATCGCTTCCTCCCATTCGGTGAAGGAGATTCAGAGGTATATCGGTGCCAGCTCTCTGCATTACTTGAGTTTGGAGGGATTGATGGGATGCGTGAGAGATGAAGCTGAACAATTCTGTTACGCTTGCTTTACGGGCGATTACTGTCTTCCTTGTGCAGGCGAAATATAGTCTTTCCCGTCTGATCGAAGATTTCTTCCCGTTGAGTTCTTTCTTTGTGGTCCTGTTTACAACAGGATTCATCTCGCATTGACTTCAATCTTTTAATGAAGAAAAGGGATCCGAAAGATCAGGAAGTAGCCGTTCAGAGACATGACGGTTCCCAGCAGAGCAGAGGCGATGGAAAAATAGTAGACAGGCCGGGAACCCGCAAGGATTGAAATGGAAGCCATGACGATGGCGATCTGAAGCAGAACTTCACCATAGTCAAAGTAGGGATCCTTGCTTCGGTTTACATCGCGCTCGTGTTCGAGTTTCTTGGCCTCCTTTTCAATCTCCTTCTTCTCAGAGGCGAAACGGCTCTCCTCTTCGTCCATTTTCTTGAGGAGGGATTCGGATTTTTCCTTGGCCTCGGGTCTCATCGACTCCTTTCGATCAAGAAGGTTCGCCTCCAAAGAAATCCTCAGGCCCCGGTAGAGATGCTCACGGATCGCCTTCGCCTGGTAGAATCCCCACTGATCCGAGGATTGCTGCTGGGCCAGGAGCATCTCCTTCATGGCGTTGTTTCCCCCCAGAGAGGTGACGGCGAGAACGACCGCGAAGATCGCCGTGGTCAGTGCCACGCGCTTCGTAAATGTCTTCTTGCTTATCTCTTCAAGTTCCTCCGCGTTCGGAAGTTCAGTTTCAGGCATATCCCGTCTCCTCCTTGTCGATCAGGGAATCAAAACGGCCTCAGCAAAGGGTGGGACCTTATTCATAGATCAAGTTGAACAGTTTCTCGGCTAGCTCTCTATCCAGTTCTTTGAGAAGTCGATATTCCTCCAAAGCAGAGCCCCATAGACCTTCATTCTTTTGTTAAGAATCACACTCGTAAGTCACACCCTTTTCCCTCAACCTCTCGGCGAAGGTTTGGGCTTAATCGTCTTTACTCTCTTTCTTTGTCCTGCCTTCAAACCAATTCTCGTTGCTTTTTTCAACTCATTGACACCCGTGATCAATTTCTCCCATTCTGACCGTATTGCCTTTTTCTCCCTTTCTACTCTTAAGATCCGACGATAGAGCGAAAGGACACGCAGAGCAACCTTTGCTTTCTCGTCGTCCTCTTGTTTTCCATCACAGAAATCTTTGAGATATTTCTCCGCTGTGGTTACCAATGGTTTGAACAGCTCTGAATCCTTCTTCATCATTTCCTCCGATCTTCACTTCTGCTCTCTCCTATCACATAAGAAATCTTACCAACAAATGCATTGGAATTCAAGAAAGAAATCGGCAGGAAGAAATCAGCAGCGATATCATATACAGCGACATTAATCACAGCAAAGGGAGTCATTCCTGCCCCGTATCAAGTACGGGGTAAACTCCATCAGGAATCAAGAAAACACTGGGAGCCCTCGTATCGAATAAGGGGCAGGCTCAGGCAAGCCCGGAATGACAACCTCAGTAGAGACTCATGACGTGATATATGGAACAGGTTTACGTTGAGGTACGGTGGGTCTCAAGAACTCATTTGGAATGATCTGAGGAAGGATCCTGATCCATTCTCTTTTAGGTTGGGAGGGCTTGAGCGACCTGGCTTTCTTCTTCGATATATCTTCTCAGCGTCTCATAAATCCCATTCTCAATTAGCCCTTCGGTATGAAGCCAAGTCATTGCGTCCGATATCCTGAACAGGACATGGGGTTCAATCCGGGATGATCGAAGCCTTTGCTGCCCTCCTTGCTCCCGATCCAGAAGCACGACCAGTTCGTTAACGACTCCGCCTTGATCCCTGACCACTTCTGCCGCTTCAATCACGCTCTCTCCTGTCGTGATGAGGTCATCCACGATGAGGACTCGATCATTTCTCTCAAGAATCCCTTCGATCTTCTTCCTCACCCCGTGCTCCTTCCGAGCTTGTCGGTAATAGATCAAGGGAAGACCCAACTTCTGACTCACCACCGTGGCAAAGGGGACGCCAGCGGTCGGCACTCCCAATATCCTGTCGATCTTATCCTTCCCGATCTCGTTGAGGATAATTCGTGTCAAGGAATTGGCGATCCAGTCCATAGTGATCGGGCTCGAAATAGTCTGTCTCAGGTCGATATAGTAAGGACTCTTTTTCCCAGAGGATAGAATATAGTCTCCAAACTTGATCGCATTGTTCTTGATAAGAAGAATCCCAACCTGTTTCATAAGGAAGAGCTTCTCCTCTTTCCAGATCCTTTTCTCAATCTCGTCGAGCATCAAGATCATATAAATTACCTTCTATAACAAACCAGTGACAGAAGTCAAGAGAATTTATTAAGAGTGTACAATGCCTCACTTGAACGGCGGCAACCGCCGATCATGTGGCTCTAAAAAGAAAATAATCGCAGAGTCTCAATCCTATATCGGCCTTCTTTACCTGCTAGTCCTCGTGCCGAAAACAGCTTGACACTTTCCCTTCGCAAACATATAATCCTCCCATTTATAGAATAGACAAGAAAACAGCGTTAATACATGAGGGAGGTTTGAGATGCCATTGGTTACGATAACCATAATTGAAGGTAAGACAAGGGAGTTCAGAAGGTTAATCTTTGATGCTGTGCATGATTCGTTGGTGGCAGCACTTAAGATTCCCGATCATGACCGAAATCAACGGATTGTTGAGATACGGCTGGACAATCTTGAATTTCCAGCGGGCAGAACAGAGAGTTTTGTTACAATAGAAATGACGGTGTATCCTGGGCGATCACTCCAAGCTAAGAAAGCTCTTTATCAAGAAATCGTATCCCGGCTTCAGAGGCTGGA
The DNA here is from genome assembly GCA_050014415.1 of Thermodesulfobacteriota bacterium. Classification (GTDB taxonomy): domain Bacteria; phylum Desulfobacterota; class BSN033; order BSN033; family UBA1163; genus JBEKDJ01. The sequence continues at coordinate 8,315 of JBEKDJ010000079.1, forward strand.
GATTCAAGGCGATGATATTCTGATTGTGCTCAATGAGCCCCCGCTTGAGAATTGGGGTATTCGGGGCGGATATCCGGCAAGTGAAGTGGATATCGGTTTTGAAATCAACGTTTGAGTAGAGCGCTAACCAGCGGCTGAACCGGATCGCTGAAAAATCCGAAAATAGATTAATGGTGTGTTTCTGCAGTCGCTTTGACTGGAGCTAAGAGAGAAGGGAGATTTAGCTTAACTCAATGACGAGTCAGGAAGAGATAAGGGTTCCTCCTTTTCCATCCAGTGCCTCATCGGCGCAGTCAAGGCAGGTGATGATCGCTCCTCCGCCTCCATACTCAATAAAACGGATGCAGGCCTCGATTTTGGGACCCATGCTTCCGGCCGGGAATTGGCCTTCTTGGAGGTACTGCTTTGCCTCTTGTAAACGGAGTGTTCTGAGGCCCATCTGATCCTGTTTCCCAAAATTGAGACAGACCTGATCGACTTCAGTGAGGATCATTAAGAAATCAGCGCCCACTGATTCCGCCAGCTTCTCTGCGGCCAGGTCCTTATCGATCACGGCTTCAACTCCGTGAACAAGCCCCTGATCATCAAAAATCACCGGTATCCCACCCCCGCCTGAAGCAATCACAATTACACCTGAATCAAAAAGATCCCTTATAACCCTGGCTTCAAGGATTCGTAAGGGATCGGGGGACGGCACCACCCTCCGATAATATTCCCCTTTCATCATTATCTTCTGAAAGGCATGGCCCCAATGCTTCTCATATTTCTTTTTCTGAATTTTGCTGTAAAAGGGACCTACAGGTTTGGCAGGATTTCGAAACCCTGGATCTTTCCCATCCACCATCACCTGAGTGATCAGAGTGACGACGCTACGTTCAATTCCGGCATCTTTCAATTCGTTGAGCAGTGTCTGCTGGATCATGTACCCGGTCTGTCCTTGCGTCATCGCATCGCAAACGTCGAGGGGTTGCGCGGGGACTGATCGAGCACTCTTCTCCTGCTGAATGAGTAGGTTACCCACTTGGGGCCCGTTGCCATGGGTAATCACAATGGGATACCCCCTCTTAATGACCTTCATCATGTGAGAACAGCTCCTCCTCAGATTCTCAAACTGTTCTTCAGCGAAGCCTTTTTGATTCCACTGCTTAATGGCATTGCCACCAAGCGCGATTACGATCTTCTTCATGCAATACGGAATCCTAGTTTCTATCCAATTGAGAAATCCCGATTGGATAAGAAAGTAAACTCCCAGCACCCTCTGTGCCTGAGCAGCGGCCCTCCTATCTTTTTCCCAAGATCATGGCGAGCAGGGCCATCCTTACGTAAACCCCATTTCTCACCTGTCTGAAATAGGCTGCTCCAGGATAGAGATCGACCTCCGGGCTGATCTCATCCACTCTGGGAAGCGGGTGCATGACAATCATCCTTTTCTTAAGCCCTTTGAGGAAATTTTCATCGATGACGTAACGGCCTTTGACTCTCTCATACTCTGACAGATCCTCGAACCGCTCCTTTTGAATTCGCGTCATGTAGATGAGATCGCTCCTGGAGGCCGCTTCCCTTAGATCTTCTGTCTCTTCAATCTCAATCCCTTTCTGTTTGAGATGGGAGGTGATCGCATCCGGCATTCGAAGCGTCACAGGAGAGACAAAATAGAGCCTCGCCTGAAAGAGAGAGAGGAGTTCGACCAGGGCATGGACGGTCCGTCCGTTCTTCAAATCGCCCACCATGGAGACCACCAGATTCTCTAAGGAACCCAACTCCCGATGGATGGTATAGATATCGAGGAGGGCTTGGGTGGGGTGCTGCCCAGCTCCATCCCCTGCATTGATCACAGGGACCGGGGCGGCGTCAGCGGCCTCTTTTGCCGAGCCAATCCGGGGATGGCGCATTACAATCACATCCGCGTACTGAGAGACGGTCCGAGCAGTGTCGGCCACGGTTTCGCCCTTTGCAGCCGACGAACTCTCTGAGGAAGCCATGCTGATTACTCCTCCGCCCAAGCGCTGCATGGCTGTCTCAAACGAGAGCCGGGTGCGCGTGCTCGGCTCAAAGAAGAGCGTGGCCAAGATCTTCCCTTTCAAAAGACTTAGAGATTCCTTTCTTTTAAGTTCCTTCTCAAAATCGGATGCAATCTTAATAATTGTATTTATGTCTTTCTTTGAAAACTGATTCCCATGAAGGATATCCTTACCTTTAAGGCTGGCCATCTTCTCCTCCTATGACACTAATGAACTAAATCACCACTCCATCCTTTGCTACAATCCGCCCTCCGACCATTGTTAGAATTGCTTTTCCGTAAAGCTCCCAGCCGTCAAAAGGGCAATTTCTGCCTTTGGAATAAAAACGGTTGGCATCCACTTTCCATTTCCTATCCAAATCAATCAGAGTTAGATCTGCTTTAGCGCCTGGCCTGAGGGTGCCAACCCCTAGTACATCGAGTCCGAAAATCCTGGCTGGCAGGATGGTCATCTTCTCGATCGCTTGGCTTAATGTCAAAATGCCCGGGCGCACCAGGTGAGTTAAGATCAATCCCAGCGTCGTCTCCAAGCCAATAATGCCGAAGGGGGCTTGATCCCAATGTCGATTCTTTTCCTCGGGTGAATGCGGAGCATGGTCACTCGCGATAATATCGATCGTGCCGTTGGCCAGCCCTTCCCTTACTGCCAGCATATCTTCCTCGGACCTCAACGGTGGATTTGCTTTTGCGTTCGGCCCGATCTCTCTTGCCATTCGCTCTGTTAACAGGAGATGATGCGGAGTGGCCTCTGCTGTCACCTTGACTCCTCGCTTTTTCGCATCTGCAATGATTTCCACCGACCTGGCAAGGCTCACATGTGAGATATGAATGCGTGCTTCCGTCTTTTCGGCCAATTCAATATCTCGCTTAATAAACCCGGCTTCGGATGTATAAGGACCAGCGCCAGGTGGAGCATATGGCATCTGGAGACGGGATGACCGCTGCCCGCGTCTCTCGTGCTGCCTCAGTATCCTTTCTCGATAGAGGGCTGATTCTTCGCAATGGGGACTCACCAAAATTCCGCTTTCTTTCGCTTTAATGAGGGTGTTTCGCATCAGCCTACGGCTGGGAACGGGATTTCCATCGTCAGAAATGGCTCTGGCGCCAGCTTCCCTGAGCTTGACGATATCCGCCAGCCTGTGTCCCATCATCCCCTCAGTCATTGCCGATTTGGAATAGAAATGAACAACACTCCTCTTGTCCGAAATATCTAGCAAACGCCGAAGTCGCGTTGGAGTGTCTATTGGAGGAATCGTATTGGGTTCTGCTATGACAGTAGTGAACCCTCCCGCTGCGGCAGCTAGTGAGCCTGTACGCAGATCCTCTTTATACTCTTGGCCAGGTTCCCTAAAATGGACGTGAACATCCACCAGACCCGGCACAAGTACTTTGTCATGCGCGTCAATAACAGTGGCTTCTGGGGCTAAGACGTCCTGACCAATCTCTTTGATCTCTCCTTCGCCAATCAAGACATCGAACACCTCAAGGGACCCCTGTTCCTTATCTATTAGGCTTGCTTTCTTGATTAAGAGTTCCATAGGTATCTGAATCAGACAACACGCTTTTGTGCTTAATTATTTGCCATTCGTTCCAGGCTGTCCGCCATCCGTTCACATGATCAGAGCCAGAAGTGCCTTCTGTGTGTGAAGTCTATTCTCTGCCTGATCGAAGATGATGCTGTTCTTAGAATCCGCCACATCATCCGTCACCTCTTCTCCACGATGGGCGGGAAGACAGTGCATAAAAAGATAATCCTCTTTGGCTTCTTTAACCAACTGGGCATTTACCTGGAACGGTTTAAATATCTTAAAGCGCTCTTTACGCTCATTTTCCTTCCCCATGCTGGCCCAAACATCCGTATAGACGATATCCGCCCCCTTCACCGCCTCTTTTGGATCATTCGTCACCTTCACCTCTGTCCCAGTTCTTTCACTCTCTCTTTTTGCCTGAGACATTACTCCTGGATTTGGTTCATACCCTTTCGGACATCCGAGGGTGATGTCCATTCCGACTTTTGAGCAACCATAGAGAAGCGAGTGGGCCACGTTATTTCCGTCGCCGACATAGGCGAGTTTTAAACCTGAAAACCGACCTCTTTTCTCATAGATGGTGAAAAGATCGGCAAGCCCCTGGCAAGGATGGCAGAAGTCGGAAAGTCCGTTGATCACTGGAACCCTGGAATGCTTGATGAGATCAAGGATGGTCTGATGGGCAAAGACTCTTGCCAAGATCCCGTCAACGTAACGGGAAAGAACCTGAGCGGTGTCTGCAATCGATTCCCCACGGCCCAGTTGGAGATCATTGGTTCCCAGATAGAGGGCATGACCTCCGAGTTGAAACATCCCTACTTCAAATGAAACCCGAGTTCGTGTCGATGGTTTCTCAAAGATCATTGCGAGTGTCTTTCCCTTCAAAAGAAGGTGCTCCTCGCCCCGGAAGAGTTGGTGTTTCAGCAATTCTGAAGTCTTCAGAATCTCTTCAATCTCTTCCTTTGTCAGATCATAAAGGCTGGCTAATGATCTACCCTTCATGTTGATAGCCATTGTGGACTCCTTATAATCTTGCTATTAGCCGCCGACCCGCAACGATAAAGGTGTGAGGCAAAATAAATTCTAACATATATTTACTATAATGCCGTACAAAATTTCTGGCACTCCGGGTTAATGATTATCTTGCTTTTTGCCTTGCATTAACATATACTTGAAATCAAGTTAGTTGCATAGAGTTTTGTTAGGCCACGATCGTTAAGCCCGTGAAGGACTCTAGCCAACTTCTCTTTGCGGGTTTTTCTCTTAAGCAAATGAATTTAGAAACGACTTGAATCACCATTTGATCCATTCGGCAGCGCCAAGGCTGAGACGTGAGCTCATCCGAACGTTCCGCACACCCCCTAGGACGATATTTCGAACGTTGCTCAGGATTAATCCGGAGCCTACCCCGGCATTTGTTCCGGGGTATCTAAGGATTAACACCACAGGATTCACAGAAGCGGCGTAGCGTTCTAAATGGGATAAGGGTGAAGGTGAAATGGAGAAAGGAGAGTGGTCATCGTCAGAACATCCTATCGGACCAACAGACCGACGAGTTCAGTCAAACACTAAGAAGAATCGAAACAAGGAGGGAGATTGATCATGAATATTTATGTTGGGAACCTATCCTATAATGTAACCGAGGAAAATCTTCGTCAGGCTTTTGAGGCTTTCGGTCAAGTAGCTTCTGCAACCATTGTCAAGGACAAATATAGCGGGCAGGCACGAGGATTTGGTTTTGTAGAGATGCCTGATCAGGCGGAAGCCCAAACGGCGATCAAGAACCTTAATGGGAAAGAACTCCTTGGTCGACAGCTCAATGTGAACGAAGCGCACGCTCGTACCGATCGAGGAAAATCGGGAGGGCAAAGAGGGCGAACGGGCTATGGTGGCCGTAGGGACCGTTACTGATACGATCTTTCTAATTCTAGACTTAAGAAACGGAAAAAAGGTAATCCATGACACAACAGAGAGGACATGGGAATCACCGTGGTGCTTCGTTCAGATGCCTGTGCCGTCCTGACCTTAACAGGATTTCCGCATCAGGTCTCGGCAAGGGAAGAGTGGTTCAGGTTTTTCTATCAAGTGACAGGCCATTGTTGCATAGGGAGTGTTTCAAAAAATGGAGATTCGCTTTGTAGGAGATGATCCTGGTCTCGCGCATCCCATAGCCTTTTTTGATGCCGTCTCTTCCGATTCGGCTAGAACGCTGCCTACATCAATTTCAAAATACCGCGAGTGGAGCCCCACGCGCCAAGCTTGTGGCTTTTGAACAACACCTGTGTGGGGCGACATTCCGGCCAAAGGCCATGATATTCTTCTGCCTGGGTCATCAGAAGTAGGGAGAAACAATGAATAAGAAAATCTATGTGAGTAACCTTCCGTCCCAGACCACCGAAGACGAACTAAAAACCTTTTTCTCTAGTGCAGGAGATGTCATGTCCGTCAAGATTGTGGGGGACAGACAAACCGGTCAACCGAGGGGGTTTGCCTTCGTGGAGATGTCCTCACAATGGGAAGCTCGGAGGGCTGTCTCCATGCTGAATAGAAAGAGTTTTATGGGAAAAGAGTTGCTAGTCAAAGAAGCCAGAATCAGCCGTAGTTTCCGGAGGAGATAGTTATCAGCGCATGACAGTCCAGTCAAAGGTTGTCAAACCGCAGGAGTTGCTCAGGATTCTCCCATGTGTCGAATTGGAGTCGGAAAGAGCTTTTGTAATTTCAGTAGGTCTTCTTCCTTGATTTGAACAAATTCTAGTCCATATTGATATCCATTCCGATTTTCCTTTGAACAGAGACCCTTCCAAATAACCTCGGCTACCACTTCGAAATGGGCAAGCTGGAAATCCTTCCGGAATATAACCACAACATTTAGTTTTGTTCCTACAGGCATGTTTCTTACGGAATAGATACGGAGGCCTATCTCGCTTCCATCGACAACGATTCCACCATAGGTGTCTGGTGCATCCTTAACCCGGTATTCAAGAGGCCAATCCATATCAAACCGCGGAGATTTTCTTCTCTCCTTATTGCCATAGTCTCTATCCATCGTCATCTCCCGTTCATATTTTCATACTGCCGTAGCCTCATCCTGCGAAGGGGGATCAGGCTACCCCGCCACGGCGGGATTTTCGCTCACTATAACTAAATAAAAAACCGGATTGCCTGTTGGTGGAGCCACGGTAAGCCGGTCTATGTGCTTCGACTTTGGCAACCCGGCTATCCAAGGAATTTGCAGTCGCAAATTCCCCCAAGACCGCCTTTAGCTTTTGGCTAAAAGAAAGAAACCACCCTTTGGTTTCTCCCTGGACCCGTGGCTTTCCGTCCTCCGATTACTCGGAGTTTGGCTTTCTCAGTCCAATTCTTTTTTACAAATCCGGAAGCAAATAGAATGCCAACTGCTCTGAGTCTGTAACTAGCTGAGATTTAATAAGAAAATAAAACCATCTCCAGGAAATGTAAATTTCAAGCAGACATTTTGTCCGCAGAGTGTGAATTAATTTGTCCCTCATGAAAAAACTCTGATGAGCTTTGGACATTAGATGAGGTCGTCAATCAGAAGATAAAGGTGTCGCTGTTGCCTCCGGTTCCATTTATTACTGTTTAATCCGTCCCAGATATCCGTCATCAGACATCATTAAAGCCCACTAACGATTTGAACCGCCACGCCGCTGATTACAAAAAAAATGACGCTTATTCAACCCTAATGATTTTGGCCTCGTTTCCTCTAATTTATTGAGAATATTAAGCATTACTATAATCAAGGTCCACCGATCGTCACTTACTATCCTCCGCCTCCGGATTATTACTATCTGTATGCTTGGGTTCCTTCTACGTTCTGGTGCTCAGGGTTTTTATTCCCTGGATTCTTCATCCTGCATGACTTTCATAAGACCTTCATTATCGGCAACCATCGAGTCGTGGTCAGCAATCACGTTTTTGACCGAGACCATCACCGGCTTTTCACGGTCGATCCGGTAAAACGACGGACCGGCGAATCGGTGAGAGCGGTGGCAGAGGGGTCCGAAAGAAGACCGTTTGCGACAGTTGAGGCGAGAAAGGGAGCTCAGGCGATCTTCCGACGCAGTCGTGACCGGATGACGTCCTTGAGAGGACTGAACGAAAGAAATTTCGCGACTTCAAAATCGGCCAGCATTTCCGAAGGGCGGATCCCAACTGGATGAAACGGAAACATTCCGTCTTTCAATGATCGTGGTGGGAAAGGGGCTCAAATTGCTCCAAGAGAGCACTTCCAAGGAACCCCTAAAAGCTCTGGAATGTCTTTCGGCGCTCCTGGCAGAAGTGAAGGCAGATCTTTCAGCCTGCCTTCGAGTAAAGGCTTCAACAGGCCTTCTGAAAACTTCGGAAGATCTTTTAGCCCTCCAAGCAGATCCTTTAGTGCATCTCCTATTGGTGGCAGAAGTTCTTTCGGAGGATTTCATGGCGGTAGCTCTGGCGGCTCTCATGGTGGCAGCTTCGCACGCGGCGGAGGACTGTAGAAGCCATTGCTAAGTGTAAAAAAAGGCGACATTTTTCTTTTCTTCTCTTTAGTCAGTGCCCTAATTTCTACAAGGTATATTAGCATCGCTTCCTTCCTATAATTCTTGTTTTTGAATCTCGTCATGCAATAGAATATTTCTAATGGAAATCAATAAGGAAAAATTATATCGGAAAAGAGGATGGATGGATAAAAAAAATGGGGAAAACCTTCCCCATTCTAAGTTGAAAAATCGCCATATTGCAGACAATACTCTCTGAAAGGATTATTCCACTTTCTTCCAGGTTTTGTCCGGATCGAATTTCTTCATGGCCGTTGCAATTTTCTCAGTATCTTTACCCAGATGCTTTTCGTATACCACTCCATCCTGGTTCACGATAAAGGTCATGACTCCGGAGTTACCGTATTCGTCAGGGTAGGCAACCAGGGCAAATCCACCAATCATCTTGCCCTTGACTAGATAATCGTATTCCCCTCCTGGTGCATTCTTTCCCTGGGACTTCAGAATTTTATAGTAATACCCATGATAAGGGTTTCGTTTTCCAACGGGCTTCTTTCC
>JBEKDJ010000080.1:0-16881 GCA_050014415.1 Thermodesulfobacteriota bacterium
ACCGGCTGCAGAGTTCTCTCACTTTTTCCAGATAGCCGGGTCGAGGAGGACAGCAGCCGCCGTTGCAATTGATAGGCTCCATTAGGACCATGGCCACCTCCTCGCCATGCTTCTTTAAGACCTTTTCCAGGACCTCCACATCATTCCAAGGGAGTTTGAAGGATTGTTTGAATGCGTTTGGCTCTTTTCCCTCTGTTCCTAAAGGGTCCTGTTCGCTCTCAACAGCAAAGGGCATTTCAACAGGATTATCATTTACCATACCCCCTAAAACATTATCTAACCACCCGTGATAATGCCCCTCGAATCGAATGAAGTAAGGCCTCTTCGTATAGGACCGGGCAAGCCTGATGGCCAACTGAACGGCCTCTGTCCCTGAAAGGCAGAATCGGACCTTCTCCGCACAAGGAACATATTGAACAAACTTCTCAGCCAATTCGACTTCCGTGGGAGTTTGGGCCGCTCCAGAAATTAAATAATAAAGCATATCCAATTGATTCTTCAAACCTTGGATATATTCTTCATTCCCATGTCCGAAAATACCTGGCCCTGCTCCGATCATGAAATCGATATATTCATTTCCATCGACATCCCAAAACCGGGCTCCTTTCCCCTCGACAATGAATGTTGGCTTTGCGCTCAAAGGCATTCTAAGATTACTCTGAGGTCCAGGCATCACTTTTCTGGCTCGTTCTAAGAGCCCCAAAGTCTTTACATTCGATCTCATTTAAGAAACCTCCTTTCGAAAATTGAACTGCCAAATCTATCTCAAAGCCTTTGAGCAAAGCGGTAATGAAAAAGATCACAAAAATTGACCAAGTAACCCTAGGTAGGCAATTTATTGGGATAGACTTCCGTTAGCCTAATCTATCGTCCCTTCTGCAAAAACTCAATCAGTATTTTATTGGCGAACAGGAAAAAAGCAATCTTTGAAGTCTCTCCGCACTCCCTTTTGAAACTCCGGTCATAGCCCACACATTCCACAGGGGGACATACCATTTTGAACCCTTTTTCTTTTAACACATTGGACGCTTCCTCAACATCTGCCACTTCGAAACAGAGATGGTGAAGACCGCCTCCTCGTTTCTTTAAGAAATTGGAGATGGGCGAGCCTTCATGAGTCGGTTCAAGAAGTTCGATGTGGATAGGTTGTTTGGTCCCTACCGTGACAAAGCGAGCCGTAACCTTCTGAATAGGATCGGGCTCAGGGTCCGTAATCTCCTTAAATCCCAGAACTTCAAAGAGCTTGGTGAACTCGGATGCGTTATCGACGGCCATCCCAATATGACTTAGTTTTAGTTTCACAAATCGTTCGTCTCCGCTGGAAAAATCAGGCAAGTAAGGGTCCCATGGGCAAAGAGCTTACCCCTCTTGTCCATCAGCATTCCCTCAGCCGTGGCCATCCGACTCCCAGCATGGATAACATGGGCCTGGCAGCGCACTAGCCCCGTTTCTATACTGAGGGGATGGAAAAAATTAACCTTAAATTCGACCGTAGCAAAAGGGGTTCCCACTGGAAGGGTTGTTTGAATGGCAGAGGCCATGGCAGAATCGAGAATCGTGCTCGTCACGCCGCCATGGACCATACCAACAAGGTTATAGTGATACTCCGCCGGTTTGAGATCGAAAACGACCCGGCCTTTGTCAATTCTAACCATCCGGAAGCCAACCAAATTCATAAAGGGCGGAGGGGGAATCTCCCCTTTCTGGATGGCACGAAGGTAGTTCAAACCGCTCATCCTCCCTGCAGCACTGGCACCGATCATGGGATCTTTCCAGGTCACGGTGAGGAGGCGCTGGATCGGTCCTTTTTTTCTGCCGTCTTTCCTTTTTTTTTCAGCCAATCGATTTCCTTATGGGTTCATCAACCAGGATTTCCAGATGATTTCAAACATTACTCCACCAGTACGACGGGTATCGAAATAGCAAGCCCTCAAATGTCCCTTGTAGGTCTCTATGTAGGTTTCGACCCTCATGACGGGCTTAAATCTTGCTGCCTTAAATTTTTCAAACGTTTCATCGTAATTTGGAACAAAAAACCCCAGATGCTGGATCCCTTCCCCATGGGTCTCAAGGAATTCCTTATGAAACGACTTCCCTTCGATGGGCTGAATCAATTCCAGTTCAAGATCGCCCCAAGCTGCCTTCCCCATCATCAATTTCAAATAGGAAGGCTCCTCCATGAACCAGTGTTTTTCCGGGACGAATTCATAAACCGTAAAGGGGCCGATCCCAAAGATGGAGGAGTAATATTCAACCGCTTGATCTATATCTTTCACAACAAAGCCAATTTGACTGATCGGTGGCAACCCAAGTCTTATTTTAAGATCTTCCATATCCTTCATTTTCTCCCCTTTATTCGGAAAGATGCAATATCTTTCTTGCCTCGTCAGGTATAGCGACCTCTCTTCCCATCTCCTTAGACATACTAACGATCTTGCTCACCATCTGGGCGTTGCTCTGTGCCAATACCCCCCTCGAAATATGGATGCAATCTTCAAGTCCCACACGAACATGTCCTCCAGCCGCAATAGCTACGCCTCCTAATGAAAAGATATCCAGTCCTACGGCGCACAAAGACCATGTAGATCCAGAAGGAATAGAATTTCTCAGGAAAACTAGATTGTCGACAGTAGCTTGCATTCCCCCCAAGACGCCAAGCACAAATTGAAAGTGCAAAGGCTCTTTCAGAGCACCTATTTCATGAAGCACTCTGCCATTATTGATCATTCCAGCTTCGTAGATCTCAATTTCTGGTTTTACCCCATGATGAGTCATTGTATCTGCAAAATATAAGAGTTTGGACCAGGGGTTTTCCTGCACCGCATCAAGCACAAAGGTCCGTTTTTTCCGGCTGAGAATGCCATAATTTAAAGATCCGGCATTTAACGAAGCCATTTCTGGCTTTAGATTTTTGTCTGGCGAGAGGGCGGGAATAATGGCAATTCTTTCTTCGAAAGTCATACCTGGACCGCCTCCAGTTGAGGTATTAATAATGATGTCGCATTCCTTCCTGATACGTTCGATGCTTTTCTTAAAAAGTTCGATATCCTGGACGGGTTTTCCCGTAGAAGGTTCTCTGACATGCAGATGGACAATGGATGCCCCTGCTTTCCAGCTTTCCACAGTCGCCTCCACGATTTCTTCGGTGGTATAGGGAATATGAGGATTTTGTTCTTTGCTGTTTAGAGAACCCGTAATCGCTACCGTGACGATCGTTTTATCCATAGAATTTGCCCCCTTGTTCCTTATAAGCGTTCATCCGTTCTACTCTCATTCGAATCTGAAAGTTGTCTTCGATTTAGCTTATTTTGTACTCGATATCAAATATTTTGTCAACATTTTTTTCTTGACAAAGAACTTGTTTCTTGCTACCCTCTTACCATCTTTACCACTTTAAATATCTATATCTCTTATGATTCGGAAAAAAATCGTTGAAGATCTAAAAAAAGCCATTGCACGAGGTACATTCAATCCTGGGCAGAGACTGATAGAGGCAGCGCTTTGCAGGCGATATGGTGTAGGACGAAGCATTGTGCGAGAGATATTGAGAGATTTGGAAAGGGATGGTTTTGTAAAAATAAATCCAAATGCTGGGGCTGTCATCAAGGAGCTTTCTCAAAAAGATATTGAGCAAATCTATGATCTCATGGGGACTCTTGAAGGATTGGCCATGAGAGTGGCTATCCCCATGATCAACGATCAGGAAGAGAAGGCAATCAAAAGGTTTATACAAAAAATGGATGCAGCAAAAAGCGCTTATGAATTTTTTCAACACAATTTTAGGTTTCATGTCTTCATGGACTCCCTGAGTGGAAACGATCGACTCATCAAATTCATGGAAAATTTGAGAGCTCAAGCCCATCGGATCAGCCTTCGAAGTTTTTACAATCCCGGCCAGGTTCGGGCTTCCAAACATGAGCATCAAAAAATATTGGAGGCGATCCACGAGGCCAATCCATTGAAAGCAGAAAAAGCGATCCGAGATCATTACCTCCAGTCTAAGAACCGGTTGATTAGGCACCTGAACAGATCTCTTTTATAAATTTGCAGGCAGGGGAGATAGAGATGCCCAAAAAGAAGAAATTAGAGCCTTATCTGATGGTGCTTTTGGCAAGCAGGATCGGAAGCATTTCTATCCAGATGAACAATATCATGGTCAAGAGCGGCCGCTCAAGCGTTATGGCCCTTGCACGAGACTGCTCCACGGCCATCTGCGACGGGAAAGGGGATGTATTGGCCTTTCCATCCGGTTTCCCGGTGCATGTGGGGGGGACCAGTTTGTCTGGTTACTTCCTCCTGGAAATGCACGGGAACCATTTACGGAAGGGGGATGCGTATCTCAACAACTCCCCCTATCATGGAAATACACATGCGGCTGATCATACCATCCTTGTACCTGTGATATACGATGATGAATTAATGTTTATCTGTGTGTGCCGGGGACATCAGGCCGACATCGGGAATAGCATTCCGGCAACTTACCATACCAAAGCCAGAGATGTCTACGAAGAAGGGGCCCTCATTTTCCCCTGTGTTAAAGTCCAACATCGCTACAGAGATATCCAGGACATCATTAGGATCTGCAAGATGAGGATACGGGTGCCTGATGTCTGGTACGGTGACTACCTCGCAATGATCGGTGCTGCACGGATAGGCGAGCAGGAATTAACCAAACTCATCACGAAGTACGGTAAGGAGACGATAAAGACGTTTTGTAAACAGTGGCATGAGTATGGGAAACAGAGGATGACAGAGGAAATTAGAAAGTTCCCCACAGGTACAGCTTCCTATGAGACAACACATGATCCAATTCCAGGCGTTATTCCCAACGGTGTGAAGGTGAAAGTGAAGATTGCTGTTGATTCAAAGGAAGGCTTCATCACGTGCGATTTTACAGAAAATGAGGATTCCATGCCCTGTGGCTTAAATTTATGTGAAGCAACTCTTACTTCGGCAGCGAGAACGGGTATTCTAAACCGCATGTCTGTATCAGACCTCCCTCACTGCGAAGGAGCCCTTGGCCGAATCATTGTGAAGATGAGGGAAGGAAGTGTAGTTGGAAAGGCAAGACACCCTTTCTCTTCGTCGGTATCCACAACGAACGTCAATGATCGGGCGGTTGTCGCAGTGCAATGCGGACTCAATCAGATAACGGATCGTATGGCTATGGCTGAGCCTCATTATGATATGGGCGTTGCCATTAGCGTCATCTCCGGAAAAGACTCGAGATATGGAAACAGGCCCTACGTTACCCAGTTGATATCCGGCGTCTCGGGCAGTGCTGGGGTTAATGGGCATGATGGATACCTTCATCATGCTATTAGCAACGGCGGAATGTTCTTTATCAACTCTGTCGAAATGATCGAAAAAAAATATCCTATTCTCTACCTCCAGCAGGAATTCTACCAGGATGGGATAGGATCGGGCAAGTGGGATGGAGCGCCCTCGGTAAAGACGATCATAGCAACCACGAACGACCCGGTTACGTTTGTCTACATGGGTGACGGGCATGATAATCGCGCGCGAGGAGCTGCAGGAGGACTTGATGGAGTACCTGCTCAGGCATTTTTCTGTAAAGTGAAGAATGGGACCGAGACTGAGGCGGTGAGGGAATTGCCGACTATTCACGAAATTACGATTCAACCTGGAGAAGCGATCTGCGGAATGTATTCTTCGGCCGGCGGTTACGGAGACCCCTTGGAGAGGGACCCCGAACAGGTGAGACATAGGGCCAGGGAGGGTTGGATATCCTTAGAAAAGGCAAGAGAAGTTTACGGGGTGGTTTTGGACACGGCCCGTGAAATCTATGCGGTGGATTGGAAAGCCACAAAAGAGCTTCGGAAAAAGTTGAGGGAAGAGAAAACCAGGGGAAAATAGGAATGGGAATCCGAGTTTGCATCGACATAGGCGGTACCTTTACCGATCTTGCTGTTGTAAATGATAAAGAAGGAAAATTGAGCCTCTTCAAGACCAGCACTACCCCGGATGACTATGCCAGGGCCGTGATCGAGGGACTGAGCATGGCCGCTGAGTTTTACGGAATGCCAATGGATCAGTTCCTGAAGTTATGTAGCTCCCGAAATGGCGGGGCAATTAATTATGGGACAACCCTTGCCACCAATGCTGTTCTTCAGAAGAAGGTAGCCAAGGTGGGACTCATCTGTACCAAGGGCCATAGGGATATTCTGACTTTTCGGGAAGGAGGGAAAGAAGATCCCTTCAACTGGGACATCGATTATCCTGATCCTTACGTTCCGAGATACTTAACTTTACCAGTCACCGAAAGAATAGATGCCCAAGGAGAGATCGTTACCCCTCTTGATGAGAATGAGGCAAGGGAGGCCATCCGGCAGTTTAAACGTTACGGAGTGGAGGTGATTGCTGTTGCTCTCCTATGGTGTATCGTCAACCCCCTGCATGAAAAGAACATTGGTGAATTGATTGAAGAAGAATGGCCCGGGTGTCCTTTTTTTCTGAGCCATCTTATCAATCCCGTTATCAGGGAATATCGGAGAACGATCTCCACGGTTATCAATGCTTCTTTGATGCCGGTCGTGGGGCCTGCCATACGAGGATTTGACGAGCGCTTGAAGGAATTGGGCTATGAAGGCAATCTCAGTCTGATCTCAGCCTTCGGCGGAATCATGTCTCTGCAAGACATAACAGAGAAGCCCATCTACTGTATTGATTCAGGACCTACTGGCGGACCTGTGGCCGGGCTCCTTTACGCCAGAAGAGAGTTGAACAGAAACGACGTCATCACGTGTGATATGGGCGGGACGAGTTTTGATGTAAGCCGCGTTACAGGTGGAGAGATTAGAACCACCATTGAGGCAAAGGTAGGTTTTGACTACCTGGGCGTTCGTAAAGTCGATACCAAGTCGATAGGAGCAGGAGGAGGAAGCATTGCATGGGTGGATGCCGGGGGACTATTGCGCGTGGGACCGGAGAGCGCCGGCGCCCAACCTGGTCCTGCCTGTTATCGGAGAGGAGGCACTCGACCTACCGTGACGGATGCCAACTTAGTCTTGGGATACCTGAATCCGCAGTTTCTTTTGGGCGGAAAGATGAAGCTTGAGAAAAAGCTTGCCACCGAGGTGATCGAGAAGCATATAGCTGGACCTTTGGGAATTTCGTCCCTTGAAGCGGCCTTTAGTATCTGGAATACGGTCTGTGTCAACATGACGGATGCAATCAGAACGATCACTTCCTGGGAAGGGATCGATCCCAGGGAATATGTCTTTGTCTCAGGAGGAGGGGCTGCAGGGGCCCACATCATTCCGATGATGATCGACATGGGCGTGCGGCAGCTCATCATTCCCAAGGCAGCAGGGGCCCTCAGTGCTGTGGGCGGGCTGGCCGCAGACATGGTGGCCGATTTCCAGAGAAACTACGAGTGCAATACCGGCCATTTCGAATTCGAGCGGGTCAATAAAATCCTGAGCCTCCGGGAGAAAGAGGGCACTTCCTTTCTCGAATCGAACGGGGTGAAGCCTGAGAACCGACGGCTCGAATTTTCTGTGGATGCAAGATATTATTCCCAACCCTGGGAGTTGACCATTCCACTCAGAGTCAGAATGTTCAAGGGGGAATCGGATGTCATCCAATTCGTGAAAGATTTTCATAGAATGCATGAGAGAATGCGAGGGAGCAGGGAAGAGGGACAGCTCGTCGAATGCTCGAACTGGAGGGTGAAAGCGGTAGGGAAGACGAAGGAGTTCAAGTTCTATAAAGTAGAGACGGGCCAGAGGATACCGCCGAAGTTTGCTTTGATCGGTAAACGGATGGTCTATTTCAAAGAGTTAGGGGGAATGGTTGAAACCAAGGTCTTTGATGGAGACAAATTGAAGGCAGGTAACCGAATTACAGCTCCTGCAATTATCGAAGAGATGGCGACCACCATTGTGGTTTTCCCAGGGAGTGAAATCACTGTGACGAATCTGGGTAATTACCTGGTGAAATTGCATTCGGCCTCGAGCAGCCGAAGCAAGTGAAATACTCCTACTTCTCTGGACAGAAGCAAGGAGGACTCTATGATTCAAATTAAATCAAAAGAAGCTTTTGAAAGGTCTAAGTTGAGCCTGGCGGGAGGAGTAGGCAGTGCTGTCCGATTACGGGAATATCCACTCGACGTGCCTGTATTCGTTCAAAATGGGAAAGGATGTTGGATTACCGATTTAGATAGGAATGAATACATCGATTATGTGGTCGGTTACGGAGCCTTAATCCTGGGTCATTCTCCGAAAGCTGTGAAGGAAGCCGTTATCACCCAGTTAGAAAAGGGGAGCATGTTTGGTGCCTGTTGCGAGTTGGAATTCATGGTATCGGAAAAAGTGGTTAGCATGGTTCCTTGCATCGATTTGGTTCGTTTTACAAATTCAGGCACAGAGGCGCTCCATTTCGTCCTACGTTTAGCTCGGGCTTATACTGGCCGGGAAAAAGTGATTAAGTTTGAAGGCCACTATCACGGGTGGGCTGATGAGCTATTCATAAGTGTTCACCCGTTTCCTCCCATGGGACTTCCGAATGCGCCATGGAAAAAGAGAGAAACACCTGGACAGCCTGAGGATGTCACAAATAACCTCATTTTGCTTTCGTGGAATGATCTCGAAGCTGTCGAGAAAACCCTCCGAGACAAGGGACATGAAATAGCTGCTGTGATTATGGAACCTATCATGTTTAACAACGGAGGGATATATCCACAAAAGGGCTATCTGGAGGGGGTAAGAGGGCTTACAACGAAATATGGTGTTGTCCTCATCTTTGATGAAATCGTCACAGGTTTTCGTATGGCTCTCGGAGGTGCTCAGGAGTATTTTGGGATTATCCCTGACTTGTGCGTTTTTGGTAAGGGTGTGGCTGGTGGCTATCCGATTGCTGGGTTTGGCGGTCGAAGGGAGATCATGGATCTTGTCGCCACCAACGAAGTCCCTCATATGGGTACGTACAACTCCAATCCGCTTTGTCTTACTGCGGCTCTCGCCACACTGCAGGAACTATCCCGCAACAACGGACAGGTGATGCATCATATCTCCAAAATGGGCAAGAAGCTTGGAGAGGGACTAAACCATCTTTTTGACAAACACGATTTCCCCATGAGGGCAAACCGGCCCGGTCCCATATTCACCATTCATTCTCCCGTAATAGAAGTTCGAAACTATAGAGATTATCTGAAACTGGATTTTGATATTATGCGCCGCTTTCAAAAAGAGATGCTTATGGAAGGAATCTGGTTTATGCAAAGGATGAATTTAATGCTTTCTGCCGCCCACAAAGAGACGGATATTGACCAGACATTGGAGGCAGCGGAACGGGTTATAAGGATGTCGGAAAAAGTAAAGTGAAATTGGCACCTAGGGCGTTGAGATCTGGATAATTTGAAAGGCAAATATTGCTCTAGAATTTTGAAGGAAGGTGCTAAGAAAGGAGGTGACCAATAGCCAAGGCAAAGAAAGTCACAAATCAAAAAGCAACAAAAAATCTACCTAGGAGGTGATCAAAATGATGAAGACAATGAAAAGCAAGATACTGCCGATTTTTTTAACAATAGTGATAGTTCTTTTGCTTATTCCTTGTTCCAAAGCGGGAGCGAAAACTCTGAAAGTGGGAATTGTTTTGCCGTTGAGTGGGCCCGTTGCCAAGTGGGGTGTATCCTTTAGGAATGGTGCGGTGTTACTTGCTGAAATGATTAATGCCAAAGGCGGCCTCAACATTGGCAAGGACAAGTACCTTATTGAGCTACCTGAACAGGATGACAAATTTACCGCTGAGGGAGCGGCGACTGCAGCTCGTAGCCTTATAGAACGCGACAAGGTAAATCTTATTTATGGTGGTATAGGTACCCATCTCGTCTTGGCAATAGCGCAGGTTGCTGAGCCAGCCCACATAATAACCCTACACTGTGCTGGCGCTAACGAGGCAATAGCCAAGGCAAAGGGTAATCGCTATACTTTCAGAGGGTATATCTGTTACAACGAAACGTATCCCGGGCTGCTGGGATGGGTGGCGAAAACTCATCCTCAGGCCAAAAGCATTGCTCTGCTAGGGTTAAATTATGAAAGCTCCTGGTTTGGTCATGAATTGATTGGAAAGTTGGCACCAGGTTTGGGAATGTCTGTTGTCTACAATGAGTATTACGAAGGTGGCACTAAGGACTTTACTCCATTTCTGGTGAAGGCGCTGGCAGCAAAGCCCAATATTATGTTTAACACTTCATCGCCCACCCCTGATTGGGCTCTAATAATGAAACAAGCCAGGCAACTGGGCTTCGAAGGGCTTTTCATGGAGAGTCACCCGCCATCGTTGTCGGAACTAACTCCGATAGCTGGCAAGGAGGTGGTAGAAGGAATAATCGGTGTTGGTGACGCTACTAGCGGACCAATGGCGACGCAGGGTACGAAAGACTTTGTTCAAGCATATATTAAGAAGCATGGAACATGGGATGCTGAGGCAATTGTATTGGCTCCATCGCTCCATGCCATTTTCCAAGCCATGGAACAGGCTGGCAGTTTAGCCAGCGACAAAGTCGTAGCAATACTGGAGTCGGGTAAGCAGTGGAAAACTATCCTTGGCATTGTGGGAAAATTCGGTGGAACTAGGATATACGGCCAACCACATCAGTGGCTCGCCCCACAGTATGTCCTTGTGGTGAAAAGCGGAGAAGATGTCGCCGTGAGTGAAATACCAGTTACAGAGATGGAGTAGGCAGGGACTATAATTTAGATTTTCTAACTTCAGGGAGATTTGGTGGCGAGGTTCAAAGCGTGCCATATACCTTTGAAAAGTAGGGTAGCAACGGTATAGATAGAGAAATTAAACCTCGAGCTCCGGTTCTGGCCTGCCTCATGTCAAAGCCGTGTCTTGAATAGCCACGGCTTTGACATTATCCCGTCAAGCACTTTGTAAAATGATATGACAACGACTTCATTCTTCCAAGTTATGGTGAGCGGGCTGACTACTGGGTTGATTTACGCACTAACCGCTTCGGGTTTTTCTCTGATCTATGGCCAGGCAAATATACTCTTCTTCACCCTTGGTGAAATATACATGTTAGGAGCGATATCTGTTTACTTTTTCATTGTTATAACCAAAGCACCCTACTTCTTGGCGCTGGGCTCAGTTGTGCTGGGTCTTGGCTTCTTTGGTATAATAATTGAGAGGTTCCTCTTTCGGCCCCTCAAGGGTAACGTTTTAACTTTTGTTTTCTTGTCTATAGCACTGGGCATGCTTATCGCTGGTGTCTCTTTAGAGATTTTTGGACAAACAACCAGATCAATTTCTACTCCATTTCCTGGAAGTATTAGTGTACTTGGCGTGATTATTGCTCGGGATAAATTAGCAATCGTGATCATTTCCCTGGTTATAATATTGGCTCTACATTTTTTCTTCAAGCGCACAAAAGCTGGTCGTGCCATTCGGGCAGTCTCGCAGGACATTGATGCAGCCAAACTAGTCGGCATTGATGTAAACCGCACTAATGCGCTCACGTTTTTCTTCGCCCTTGCCACTGCCGGATCAGCTGGGATGCTGGTAGCCCCTCTATACTACGTTGATGTCTTTATGGGTGCTCCTATACTGACGACAACCCTGATTGTGGTCGTTTTGGGAGGGCTTGGAAGCTTCCCCGGGGCAATTGCTGGGGGACTCTTTATAGGGCTTTTAGAGAGTTTTGGGTATGCTTCCTTTGGCGGCATTACCTCTCTTCTTAGTTTTATCGTTGTTATTATTGTTCTGATGTTTAGACCTCAAGGGCTGTATGGCAGTTATGAATAGAACCAATATAGCTAGATCTATTATTCTTGCGATACTATTAATTACTTTGCTGCTGGTACCTGTGATTGTGCAAAGCTCGTATATTCTGCATCTATTTATCATCACTGGCTTAGCCATCATACTTTCTACAAATAGCCGTCTGATGATAAAAGGAGGCATGTGGTTTTTTGCCCAGGCTGCTTTTTATGCCATAGGGGCCTATTCTCTACTTTTGTTCAGATGGAAGCTTGGTCTGAACTTCTGGGTTGCCTTTCCCCTAGCGGGTGTGGCAGCCGGTTTCATTGCTTTATGTCTTGGCTATGCGACATCGAGGGTGAAGGAGATATATTTCTGCATAATCAGTGTGGCCTTTTCCGAGGTTATAAGATTAACCATTATTAAGACGCCCTTTTTGGGTAGTGGCAGGGCAGTGAGTTGTCCACCTCCTACACCTTTCTTCGGAATAGAATTTGTTTCCAAGGTACAGTACTATTACTTCATCTTTATTTTAGTAAATATAACACTGGTTGGCTTATACATGATTGAGAAATCTCGAGTCGGTCTAATTTTGAATACCATCGCAGAAAGTGAATTTCTTGCTCAAAGCATCGGTATAAATCCAGTGAGCTATAGAATTGCAACAATGTCTTTATGCTGCTTTTTCATTGGCGTTGCTGGTGCATTTTACGCCCCCTATATTATTGTTTTAGGCCCAACCAGTTTCACTGTCACGCTCTCAATGATGGTTATGATGTATGCTATCGTTGGCGGAATGGGGTCTATCTCAGGTCCTGTAATTGGGGCTGCTTTCCTTACAGTCTTACCTGAGTTTTTGCGTTTTGGTGCTGGTCTTAAGAATATACTCTTTGCTGCCATCGTGTTGCTAACTCTTTTCTTCATGCCTGACGGCATCATAAGTCTGCCTAGAATAGTACGAAAAGGTATCAGTTGTAGGTCTCACAAAGGGGGAGGGAAGAAACCGGAGTTATGGTAATCCTTCAGGTAAGAGACTTGACCAAACAGTTTGGTGGTCTATTCGCTGTCAAAGACCTTGACTTTGATGTCAATAAGGGAGAGATTTTAGGGTTAATCGGCCCTAACGGCGCTGGTAAAACAACCGTCTTCAACCTGATCAGTGGGTTTTATCGGCCCACAAAGGGGAAAATCATATTTAGAGGGCGGGATATTACAGGTCTAAGAATGAACAGGATTGCTGCCTTGGGTCTGGTTCGCACTTTCCAAATCGTTAACTTGGTTGAGAGTCAAACCGTAAACGAAAGCATATTGGTAGCCCATCATTTGCAACGAAAGTCTGGAGTCCTTGGCTCTGTGTTGCGTATCCCTTCTGCCCGAACGGATGAGGAGACGATACAAGAAAAAACCGCAAAGCTGTTAGAGTATATGGGATTGACTCCAGTGAAAGACAAGATTGTAGGTTTCTTGCCACACGGGCTCCGACGGGTTTTAGGGATATGTGTTGCCTTAGCGGCTAATCCTGAGCTTTTGCTATTGGACGAACCGACTGCAGGTCTGACTGGGGGAGAGACGACAAGTATGATGGAACAGATCAAGCGAGTACGACAACAGGGTGTCACGGCGATTCTTGTTGAGCATGACCTGAAGGTGGTTATGGGCATCAGTGACCGAATTATAGTTCTTAACTTCGGTAACAAAATAGCAGAGGGGACACCAAAAGAGGTCGTTAACAACAGAGAGGTTATCTCCGCTTACCTAGGCTTCAAGAAGGCGAGTCGTTATAATGCATGAGGCACTTCTTGAACTTCAAGACCTCCACTTCAACTACGGGGGAGCGAAGACGCTTAGGGGGATCTCTTTCAAGTTGATAGAAGGGGATATCATATGTATCATCGGGGCCAATGGGGCTGGAAAGACGACAACCCTTAGAATTGTTTCCGGTCTGGAGAAACCCGCATCGGGAGAAATTAGATTTCAGAAGCAGCGAATCGACGGGCTCCCCCCAAAGGAGATCCTAAGCAGAGGCATTACCCTTGTGCCTGAACAGGGCCATCTATTTCGGAACATGACCGTGTTCGAGAACCTGATGATGGGTGCATACCTCCTCAAAGAGAAAGAAACCATCACTAAGGAACTGGATAGAGTTTACAGCTACTTTCCCCGACTCGCCGAGAGGGCTCGCCAGCGAGCTGGCAGCCTTAGCGGAGGAGAACGCCAGATGCTGGCTGTCGGTAGGGCCCTGATGAGTAAACCCAGGGTATTGATGATGGATGAGCCCAGTTCAGGGCTTGCCCCTCAGCTAGTAGAGATGGTTGGCCAGCTTATTCTTGATATCAATGGAGAAGGAATCTCCATCGTCCTTGTGGAACAAAATGCCGAGATGGCCCTTAATATTGCCAGATATGGGTACGTTTTGGAGCGAGGAAGTGTTGCCCTTGAAGGTGAGACAAGAGTACTCATTAACAATGATCTGATTAAGCAAGCTTACCTCGGGGTATGAAAAAATGGGGTCCTTGGAAGAAAATAACAATAATAATTTTGAAAGAAATGCAGTTAGGATTTTGAGATAGGCCGTAGCAGCATACAAACTTGTGGCGCCGGGGACATAGGAAAAGGGATCTCAATGGAAAAAACAATTAGAACTGCGTGCCAGGCATGTCATTGTGAATGCGGGGTTCTGGTCCAAGTCAGGGATGGCAAGGTAGCAAAAGTGGAGGGTGACCCCGAGCACCCCATGAATAGAGGTTTCATATGCATTAAGGGACGAGCCGAACCTCAGCGTGTATATCATCCTAACCGGTTGAAGTACCCCTTGAGGCAAATTGGTAGAAGGGGTGAAGGAAAATGGGAAAGAATCTCTTGGGATGATGCTCTGGATGCAATCGGCAAAGAACTTACAGAAATCAAGGGTAAATATGGCTCCGAATCAATCGCCGGCATGCATGGTACCGGACCGAGAGCATCTCTCATCGCGTCGACTCTCCTACCTTATACCCTTGGTAGTCCAAACGTGATAAGCACTGACCTTCACATCTGTTTTGCGCCGTCCTTAGTAGCTGAGACTGCCACAGTGGGCCATTCCATTATGATGGAGCAAGGCCCAGATTACCAAGCGGCAAACTGTGTTATGGTTTGGGGAGCCAATCCGTTAGCGTCCCACCCCCCCAGAGGCAGAGAGATCATTGAAGCTAAGCGGAAGAGGAAGGCGAAGCTTATCGTCATTGATTCTCGACGCACCCTCTTAGCTGATAAGGCTGATTTGTGGCTACAGGTCAGGCCTGGAACGGATCTCGCTTTAGCTCTCGGCATGATCCATACCATTGTTGACGAGGCACTCTATGACAAGGGGTTTGTCGAGAAATGGTGTTACGGATTTGACAAGCTCAAGGAGCGGGTTAGGCAATACCTACCGGAAAAGGTGGCGGAAATAATCTGGATACCAGCAGACGATATCAGGGAGGCGGCAACGCTGTACGCCCAAACAAAACCAGCCGCACTCCATCATCGGGTTGCGATCGAGCATAACATCAACTCCACTCGTACGAATCAGGCCCTGATCGCCTTGGTTGCTATTACTGGTAATATTGATGTGCCAGGTGGAAATCTACTGCCGACGCCTATAGAGGGATATGTCAGCACTGGTCCGCTGCTTGGAGCTGATAAATGGGTGACTTTTGATCCGGAGGTTTTAAAGAGGCGCGTCGGAAGCAAAGAATTTCCCTTGATATCGGGTACGGAGGCTCTGCTGTCATTTGTGAATGCCTGTCTTGCCACTGAAGCGATACTGGCAGGCAAGCCTTATCCCATCAAGGCGGTCTACTTAGCGGGTGGGAATCCCCTCAATATGCAGAACAGTAAAAAAGTATGGCAAGCGATGAAAAGCCTCGATTCGCTTGTCGTCTCGGACTTCTTTATGACACCTGTTGCTGAATTGGCTGATTATGTACTCCCGGCAGCCACTTGGATTGAACGAGATGAATGCTGTGACGGGAGTTATATGAACTATATTAGCGCCCGGCAGAAAGCGATCGATCCGCTTTATGATTGTCGAGATGATATGAACATTGTTATAGAGCTGGCGAAAAAGATCCCTTGGGCAGACAGAAGGTACCTTCCCTGGAATGATGTTGATGAATTCAATAAGTGGCGGGTTAAGGGGATGAATATTACCTTTGAGGAATTTAAGAGAAAGGGAACACTGATCATTCCCGTTCAGTATCGAAAATACGAGAGGCATGGATTTGATACCCCCACGGGAAAGGTTGAACTCTATTCAACGACGTTTGCAAAGCACGGATATGACCCTCTCCCCTTCTATAAGGAGCCGCCTGAAAGTCCGGTAAACACACCAGAACTCCTCAAAGACTATCCTCTTATTCTGTATACGGGCGGGAGGCATCTGGAGCTATACCATTCGGAAGGACGTCAGATTCGGGCACTACGCAAGCGTGTCCCAGATCCGCTGGTTGAGATGCACCCTGAGACGGCCAAGCAGATGAACATCGAGGATGGAGACTGGGTATGGATCGAAACCCCCCAGGTCAAAGGCGAGCGGGTCAGGCTCAAGGCTAAGCTCACAGAGAGTATCCATCCCCGAATGGTCCATGCCAGACATGCTTGGTGGTTCCCAGAGAAGGCAGGTCCTCAACACGGTTGCTTCGATTCCAATATCAATGTAGTGCTTTCGGATGGGCCTCCCAGGGAGGAGATATGCGGCTCGGTTCGGACGAGAGGCACTCTCTGTAAACTTTACAAAGACACATCTTAAGAGAAAGCCCACTGTCAGGCGGGAGATCACGTCCGGGCACGCCGATGCGGGAAAACCATTGGGTAGATGTAATTAATTATATCAAATAGTCGGCCAATGAATAAGGACAGGATAGTATAGGAGGGAAAAGCATGCTGCCCCCGACTTATCTGGTTGTGTTCATAATTGCCATAATGAGGAGGTCATCGAGAAGATCCTCAAGCATCCTGAGTTCTGGGAGATGAAGGCCAGACTCCCTCCCAAGGTGAAGGCGCCCTCCGTAATGATTTCCATCGATGATTCAGATTCCCAGGTTCCATTTTATACCCCTTCCTTCTACCTGGACCCGGATTACGCGATGGATTACAACAGGATTTCGAAGCCACGTTGGGTGACTCCGATGGTTA
>JBEKDJ010000081.1:0-16817 GCA_050014415.1 Thermodesulfobacteriota bacterium
GAAGCGTACCATCCTTACTTCTTCTGGTCACACAGCTTTGAATGCCTAAGAGAGGATCGTAAGGGGCACAGGGATTATCTGTACTGCCTGCAACCCGTATCCCGGCATTCAGAAAGGATTTGTGCGGAAAAATCCGTTCTGCCCTCGCTTCACCATAAAAAGGGAGGATCTTTTCCCCGTGATGCCATACGTACGAGGCAAAGGGAACGGCGATCAGGTTCATCGCCTTCATCCTCGTCAAAATTTCATCCGTCACGAGGCTGCAATGTTCGATTCGGTGCCTTTGATTTTCTCTCGGAAATTTCCTGAGGGCAGCTTCAAAACCGTCCAGAACAATCTCTATTGCCCTGTCTCCATTGGCATGAACGGCTATTTGAAACCCTGCCTCATGATACTCAAGGATCATCTCTCTTGTCTCTCCCTCGTTTAAGAGCAGGATACCGGAGCCCAATTCAGTGACCTCGTAGGGTTCCTTCAGATAAGCCGTCCGGCCGGCAATGGCTCCGTCCGTGATAAATTTGATCGCTCCTAAGCTTAACCATTTGTCGCCAAATCTTGTTCTGAGCCCGCAATCTCTGAAAAGAGGAAAAAATTTGCAGGGGACAAGACCATAGACCCTCAAGGGCAACTTCTTCATATTTCTCAGATCCTGATAGATTTCAAAAAACCGCGGAGTCGTCAGAGCATCATGAATGCTCGTGATGCCTGCCTTCAGATATTTTTCGCAGACTTTCAATACCCCCCGATAGAGCTCCTGACGGGAGAAAGGAGGGATGATCACCTCACCGGGAGATAATGCTTCGAAGTAATACGGGAAGGCCGCGTTTTCGTACAAAATTCCGTTTAATTGATGAGAGGCTGGATCCCTCCCCAGACTGCCTCCGGGGGGATCTTCAGTGCTCTCGTGAAGTCCACCCATGGAAAGCCCCAGGGAGTTGGTGACGCCCCAGTGAGTTGTCACATGGGTAATGAAAACGGGATGTCTCAGGGCCACCTCATCAAGATCCCGCCGGGTGAGGGGCTTTCCTTCCAATTTTGTATCGTCATAACCTGCCGCCCGGATCCATTGCCCTTCAGGAATTTTATGGCCTTCCTCCTTCACCATCTGCTTTATTTCTTCAAAAGAGGAGACGACCTCCGGGCTCACATCCAATTGCATGGCCATCTCTGCCATGACAGAGAGATGAAGATGGGCATCGATAAAGCCTGGAAGAATGGTTCCCCCCTTTACATCGAATATTTCCGTGTGAGGTGAAGCAAACTCTTTTTCCTCTCCTTTTCTCCCGATATGGAGGATCTCATCTCCTTTTACTGCAACAAAATAGAGGTCAGGTTCCCCCTGGCCCTCAACCGTGATCACCTTCCCATTAAGAAGTATACTATCTGCCTTGAACATAGTTATCTCTACATCGGCACCGATAGGTGATGATCTCCTGCCCTTGAACGGGTGTTCTCAGGGCAGGAGATCATCACCTACATTTTACAGCCTGTCTTATCGCAGGGTAAGATATGCTTTGAAGAGCCCACGATCTCAGCAAAATCGTCAGGGGCCTTCTTTTCAGCTTCAGTTTTACACCGCACCGTGTAGTAGGGTTTGATGCACTGGTGATCGCATTTGCGGTAAACCTCTCTGCCTGTCAGGGCTTCGTATTCGTAGTCTTCCCAGGCAGCAATGACCTTCATCACATCTGTCGACTCTGCCCTCTTGATCGCATCCAACATTACTCTTATCTGCTGATAGCCTTGAGCCCCAGTGTAAGGCATCATCACCCCATACCTTCTGCGATATGCTTCGACCACCCTTCTGTTCATCGGCGTATCAATGGTGTGATAATATTGGATTCCCACCCAGATATCCTCCAGGATCTTCGTGCCCATTGCCTGAAATTCGGTCTGTCCACCACTCCAGGCAATGCAGAGCTTAGATACCTTCTTCAAACCGAAATTGACTGCCTGTTTAATCGCGTTGACCGTATCTGCTCCAAAGTTAAGAAACATCACACAATCCGCTTTGGCAGCCATGGCTTTTGTAATAATGGAACTGTATTCCGTCTCCCCAAGGGGATGATAAGAGTTTCCAACGAGTTCCTTGCCGTGCTCTTTCAGGACGTCTTTAGTGTTACGGAGCAGATCCTCTCCAAAGACGTATTCCGGCGTAAATGTGTAGAAGGTATTCACCTTCAATTCCTTGATGAGCTGGGGGACTACCTCCCTGATGGCGCCATAGGTAGAAACCTGCCAACGGAAAGTGAACTTATTGCAGGCTTCTCCCGTGAGTTTGTCCGCACCTGCGTGGCAGGCAATGAGAACCCCATTTTTTGCACCATATTCGGACACCGCCAATGCCACGGCGCTGCTTGTCCCGACCTGGATGAATTTGCACCCCTCTTTTTCGACCACCTCTTTCGCCCTCCGGACTGAATCGCTCGGGTTAGTAGCATCCCTTTCAATCAATTTAATCTCCCTTCCCAATACCTTCCCGCCGAATTCCTCAATGGCCAATCTTGTTCCACGGCTCGTATCCAGACCGGTATCGGCATAGGCTCCGCTGAAAGGCATGAGATTCAGAATAGGGATAGGCCCCTTCTCAGCCCCCTTCACCATCCTTGGGACACCTCCTAAACCAGCTACCAGCCCGATACCTCCTGCAGTAGTCTTCTTAAGGAAATCCCTTCTCGTTATTCTTTTCATGAGCCCCTCCTTTCTCTAATGAGTTTGAACATCTTGAGTGTCTTAAAAAACAACTCCCAGCCAATCTTACAACAACTTACTCAATATGTTTAGGATCTCCGGATCGCCCTGAGCAGGTGGCTTCCAGTTTACGTGTATTACATCGACTTCTTGGGAGATCAATGCATCAAAGAATTCTCTGATCCCTATGTTGATTACCTTGATTTCCTCTTGCAGAAGGTCCTTAACCGACATCGCGTTACCCCTTTATTCAAACCCTTCCTCGACCAGCAATGAAAGCAGCCGCGCGGGTAGCTGCAGCATTGCTGGGGAAAACGAATACGCCTGCGCCTTGAAGCACAGCCACTTGATGAGACCGGTTCTGCGGGTCTCTGTCCGTACCGCAAACCGAAGCGACTACCGGTACATAGCGGTCGGCTGATCTGCCCCCGTCAAGGGCCAAGAGAAGCTCTCTGGCCGGGTCCGGGTGTACCCCGTATCCTAAGACGACATCCAAAAGGAGGACGGCTGTCTCCGGATCATGCATTTCCGCCACAATCCTCCGGTTGCGAACGGCTGGCTCGAGCATGGGGTGCGGCCTGCCGGCCGTAAAAAGATCGTCCCCTAAGTCAACGCAAGCGTGACCGGTACTGCGAAGAGGATCTACCAGCCTTTCCCCAGCCATTGTATTTGTATAGATCTTCCCCAATTGCCGCGAAAGGATCAGCCCTGATTCAACGGTGAAAGTTCCCCCCGCAAATATTCCCCGCACAAATTTTTGTTCTGGAGCAAGTCTCGTGACGGCTTTGCGTACCGCTTCCCAGGATGAAGGAGCATCCAAAAAGGCTGATGCTGTGCCTCCAGATAGTTTCAGAGCTGTGAGAGCCGCTTCCTCCATGGTATCGACGAAATGAATGGAATGGTTTCCTTCCCTGCGTGGCTCGCCCAAAAAATTTACGACAGATGGCTTGCCGCAAGCTTGCAATGTCTCGATCACCTTTCTTGCCACTTGGGGTGAAGGAGGTTTGGAAATGATGACGATGACCTTTGTACGCGAATCACCGGCGAGCATTCCGATTCCCCGGAGCATAGTGATGGCGCCTATTTCTTGGGAAACATCATTACTTCCTGTACCAATAGCGTGACTGATCCCAAGGCCCAGGTGATCAATAAGACACGTCACCTCTTGAAGGCCTGTTCCTGATGCCCCGACCAGGCCAATGGGTCCGGGACGGACGGCATTGGCAAACCCAAGGGCGATATTATTAATAATCGCCGTACCGCAATCAGGCCCCATGACCAGAAGGTTCAAGTCCATACCCCTTCTCTTGACGGCCAGTTCATCGGCTTTGGGGACATTATCACTGAATATCAATAAATGTAGTCCTCTTTCAAGGCATTTCATGGCTTCTCGTTTAACATACATTCCGGGAATAGAGATCAGGGCCAGATTGGCGGGTAACATTTCTAGTGCTGATTCCAGAGAATAGGCCAGTTTATGGCCGTTCGGAATGCCCGAGGATCCCATGCCTTCAAGCATGGATTCCGCCATGATGAGGGCCTGTTCCCCTATTTCTCGTGACTGAGCTTCAACGACAAAACAGAGGTCGTTACTGCTGGCACTCTTTATGTCATCAGTGAGCAGATTTGTATCCTTGAGAAATTCCTTGTTTCTTTCGGTTCCCACAATAATGGCTGCATCAAGCACACCCGCTTTTGCCTGAAGGCTTGTAGCGACCCGCATCAGTCTGACAGAGTCATAATAGGCATTTTTTTTAACTCTTGTTAAAACAAAAGACATCCGTTTCTCCTGTTCTTTCTTGGAAAAGAAAAATTAACCCATCTTTTCAGCAAAATCCTTCAGGGCTGTCTTGAACATCTCCATGGGCTGTCTGGAAATCCCGACGCCGATAAAACCGCCCTTTCTGCCAGCAATACCCGTATCACAAATCGGGGTGATATCCTTCTCTACCACCTTGCGGATATCGATGCCCAGTGGCGATCCTTGAAAGTTGAGGAAAGGCAAAAGGAAGTTTTTGTTTCTGGCAACCGTAATCTCATACATCTGCCTGGTGTAGTCAAGGGCATCGTTGACAGTGCCCCCCACCATTTCCATGAAAGCTGGCGAGTTTGCCAAGGTAAAACCGCCAAGGCCGACCGTCTCGGTAATGGTGCTGTCTCCCATGTCAGGACAAGCATCCTCCGGTCCATATTTGGAGGAGAAATAGAGTCCTTCAACAGGTGGGGAAGGAGCAGTAAACCATCTGCTCCCTAAGCCACTCACCCGGATACCCGTGTTTGTACCGTTTCGAGCCATGCAGGTCACCACAGTGCTGTAAGGAATGTTGTGTGCTGCGTCTGCGATTGCCTTGCAGGCGGGCATCCCCAGAAAGAGAAAGAACTGCTCATTTTCAGTGGATGCTTCGACGAAGCGGGCAACGGTCTCCTGGGAAATGCCCGTACGCAGCATATACGGTACGACCTCCATGGTGAACCGGTAGGTACCCGCAACACACCGGTTGTGACATTCATCGCCCATATTCAGGGCCCGGGCGATAATGTTCCTCAGGTTTATTCCGCCCGCTGCATGTACGGCTGCACGGAGAGCGGGAGCGAGGACATCACGCCGCCACTGCAGGGCCTGCTCTACTTCCTCGTTGTAAACTCCCATTGTCAGGCGGCTCGACTGGCGCCCCGGCCCATCGAAGAAAACCTGATGGTAGGCATAGTTGCCATGGGTCTCGTTTTTTACTACAAAGACAGGAGACGACGCGGAAGTAATGCCAGCCATGGAACCCACGCTGGAGTGCTCGTGGCATGGTTCGATGAGAATTTCTCCGTGTTCCACCCTTTTCACTGCGTCCGCAGGGCTGGCCGCAAGTTTCTCATGCAGTACCGCCCCTATGACTCCTTCCTTCTGGGGTCCACTCATCCTGTCCCAGGTAACTGGCGGTCCGGAATGGAGCACCATGTTCTCTTTCATACCGGGTATGACGTCAACGGCTTTTTGGATATCCGTCAGGATCGGTTCTGCTTCTATCATAATTCCGACTGCTTTTTTGTTTGCCTCTTCAATCTTCTTTTTTACATCATTCATAGGTCACCTCTTTCAATTCGTTTGCACGACTGAGATGCCGTGCCAATTCTCAACCTCCCCAAGTTTCTTAACCAGTAGAAGGCCCAACCAAACACCCAGAAGGTGATCAGCACCAGAACTGTGGCCTATCGAGAAAGCAGTTTGAATGAGCCCGTACAGGTTAGGCTGACAACGATACAGACCGAGGAGGGCTTGCTCGAAAGGTTGGGCAACAACGCCTTGACAGGCCCACCAAAGCATCGTTTGTGCAATCAGGTTTGTTCCGGCTGCATAAGGTGCTAATTCGTCCCACTTAACCGGTAAGCCAGCATGATAGAGAACATGGAAGAAACCGGACAAAAAATCATCACCAGCCGGGGTCATTCCCGGACCGAGTCCGAATAACACAGATCCGTCCGGAGTGATCCGCGGAAAACCAGCAGCAAGGGCTGAGATACCCCGTGTGATCCATGGAATAAATTTGGGCTGAAGGAGGGCACTTCTGCCAGAATACTCCAGTTTTTGGAAAAGTTGATCTAATGACTGTTCCTCTATCTCTTCCGGAATGATCGAAAACATAGGAGGTATCCAAGGCTCAGCACTCGAGAAATCAAGGCCAATCTCCCTCCCCATCGATTCCCCCGGGAGAAGAGAAGGCAACGACGTTGTAGTCACCATCGTCGACGGACCGTCGTAAGCGTTTGTGAGGGTAACCAGGTGTTTTCCGGCCGTCAAAATGATGGCCCTTTCATGGACGGAATGTACCTTCCAGTCGTGCCAACCGGCAACGATGTCATCACTAAACCAGTCATGAATAGAAGTAATCTGCAACGTGTCGGGCATAACACTTCATTAACGCGTGAAGGGAAAAATGGAGGGCTCCATGATCTCCCAGTGCTCGCAAACTTTTGTATCAGGGGGTTTCAATCCTATCTCTTAAACTCTGAATCATGCCCCAAATTCCCCCCCGAGCAAATAAGACAAAGGCTACGAACATAGCACCGAGGACAAGAAGCCATCGTTCCCAATAGGCCGCCGCGATATCTGAAGCCAGGCTGACGACCCCGGCCCCCAAAATGGGGCCAAAAAGCGTGCCCAATCCACCGATCAGCTCCATCATGAGAATCTTGCCCGAGGTGTCAAAAGCGACGTTTGTAATGTCAACAAAATTCATGAACATACAATAAAGACTACCTGCCAATCCCATGAAGGTTCCACCGATCACAAAGGCGAGGATTTTGAACCATTGGGCATTGTACCCGATAGCCTCCGCCCTTTTCTCGTTCTCGCGGATGCCCTGCAGGACTTTCCCAAATGGGGACTCCGTAATTTTTCGAATCAGGATAAATGCGAGGATAAAAAAGAACAGAGCAAAGAAATAAAAACGCGTCTCCGAAAAGAGATCGATGTCTGCGATGCCGGGTATTTGCAGATGAGGCCTTGGAATGTCTCTTAAGCCATCACTTCCCCCGGTCAATGTTTTCCACTGATAGGCAATGAAAAAGACCATCTCGTTAAAAGCAAGGGTCAGAAGGACACAGTAAGATCCAGCTCGCAGAGTGCCGAGGTAGCCGAACAGGAGCGATAAAATTGCCGCGCCCGCCATCCCGGCGATCATACACAAAAATATGTTCGGCTGGAAATGGTGAATAAGCAGGCCCGTGATATATGCCGCAGAACCGAAAAAGGAGGCCTGACAGAACATCATAATGCCGGTATAGCCCAGAAGAAGATCGAATGCGATCGCAGCAAGAGCGAAAATAACGATCTCGATGGCAAGAGCCCTGTTAAAAACAAAGGGAAGCATAAGGAAAATAATGAGCATGAAGGGTACATCGAATCTTTTCAATAAATCTGTGTAGCGTCGGCCCTGATTCATTTTGATCAATCCCTTATCCCCAACAGTCCTCTCGGTCTAAGAAGGAGAATGATGGCCATCACCAAAAAGATAATGATGATGGAAGCGCTCGGCATGATCAACGAGACCATGCTCTGGCTTAAACCTACAATGATCCCACCGATGATCGCACCCATAAAACTTCCCAATCCCCCGATGACAACAACCGCGAAACAGATTCCTAAGATGGCCTCACCCATCATCGGTTCGACCCCCCGTATCGGTGCTGATAAACCGCCGCTTAATCCTGCAATGGCCATTGAAAGACCGAAGACGAGGGTGAAGACCAGCGAAATATTGATCCCGAGGGCGCTCACCATTTCCGAATCCTCTGTTCCCGCCCTGATAATCGATCCATATTTCGTCTTCTCAATAAACACCCACATCCCAAACGTAAATACGATCGAGATGGCGAGAAGGAAAATCCGGTACTTCGGGAAAAAAAGACTTCCCAGGGAGATGACCCCTGAAAGTGAATCCGGCGTCACAAAGGCCTTTCCGATCGGGCCGTAAACGATGATGATGAGTTCTCTTCCGATCAGGGCGATTCCGAAGGTCATCAGGATTTGGTATAAAATATTGAGGCCATAAAGGCGGCGTAATAATGTCTTTTCTAAGAAAATGCCAATGATCCCACTTCCGATGGGAACGAGAAGCAGATTTAGGAAAAAATTTTCAGTGACTGAAAAGATCGTGTATGCCAGGTAGGCCCCAACGGCGAAGAAAAGGCCATGGGAGAAGTTGATGATATTCATCATTCCCCATACGATGGAGAGCCCCATTGCCAAGAGGACATAGATCATTCCCAAAACCAGGCCATTGAAGATTTGTACGATGATAAGGTTTACCACGCCGGTTTCTCCTGATCCCCCCTTCCCCGAATTCCGGGGAAAGGGGGGTGAAAACTACATCTTGCACCCGGTCTTGTCACAGGGCAAGAAATTCTTGGAAGACCCTATGATTTCCGCAAAATCGTCGGGCGCTTTCTTCTCAGCCTCGGTCTTGCAGCGGACGGTATAGTAGGGCTTAATGCATTGATGGTCGCATTTGCGGTAAACCTCTCTGCCCGTAATGCCATCGTATTCGTAGTCCTCCCATGCAGCGATCACCTTTTTCTGATCCGTCGACCCCGCCCTCTTGATCGACTCCAGCATCACTTTGACCGGTTGATAACCCGAGGCGGCAGTGAAGGGTATCATGACACCGTACTTCTCATAATCAGCCGCTACCACCTTCTTATTCACAGGATTATCAATGGTGTGATAATAGTTTTGTCCGACGTAGATACCTTCCAGAACCTTCGTTCCCAGAGCTTGAAATTCGGTCTGTCCTCCACCCCAGGCCACGCAGATTTTTGAAACCTTTTTCAAACCAAAATTCACCGCCTGTTTGAGACAGTTTACGGTATCGCCTCCGAAGTTGAGAAGGAGGACACAATCTGCCTTCGCGGCAATGGCCTTGGTAATGACGGAACTGTATTCAGACTCTCCGATGGGATGGTAAGTGTTCCCGATGAGCTCCTTGTTGTACTCCTTTAAGACCTCCCTTGTGTTACGCAAGAGATCTTCGCCAAAAACATACTCGGGTGTGATGGTGTAAAAAGTATTGACCTTCAGTTCCTTGATAAGACGCGGGACAACCTCTCGAATACAACCGTAGGTGGGAACTGACCAGCGGAAGGTAAATTTATTGCAGTCCTCTCCTGTGATCTTGTCAGCCCCGGCAGCGCAGGAAACGATGATTTGATTCTTTGCACCGTATTCAGATACTGCCAAGACGACAGAACTTCCTGTTCCTACATGGATAAATTCGCACCCTTCTTTTTCAACCACCTCTTTTGCTCTTCGGATCGCATCGCCTGGGGTGGACGCATCCCTCTCAATCAACCGAATCTCTCTTCCCAAAACCTTCCTCCCAAATTGATCTATGGCCAACCTTACTCCCCGGCTTACATCCAATCCGGTATCCGCGTAGGGGCCGCTGAAAGGTTGGATGTTAAGAATGTTAATCGGCCCCTTCTCAGCACTTTTTGCAATCCTCGGCTTGCTTGTCAAACCGCCAGCCAGCCCCATTCCTGCCACGGCGGACATCTTCAAAAAATCCCTACGAGTCAACTTTACCTTTTTCATAAATGCCCCCTTTCTCATTTTTCTTTAAATCGATAGATATTTTTCCCGTAACGTTCGATCCTTCTTTAACTCTTCATTGTCGATGTGGGCCACGATCTTTCCCTGCTCGAGGATATAATGGCGATGGGCTACCTTGAGACTCGCCTCCACGTTCTGCTCCACCAGCAGGATGGTGACCCTTTCGTCCTTAATCTTCTGAATCACATTGATCACGCTTTCGACGATCAATGGGGCCAACCCTTCGGTCGGCTCGTCCAGCAGAATGAGATGCGGATTCCCCATGAGCGCCCGTGCCACAGCAAGCATCTGTTGCTCTCCGCCGCTCAGTTGGTTTCCTCTATTGTCCTTTCTCTCCGCTAATTGAGTGAAGATGTTAAAGATCGTCTCCAATCCCCACTTTCCGTTCACGCCTTTCCGCTCGGCGATCTTCAAATTTTCGATGACAGTGAGTGTAGAGAATATCCTCCTTTCTTCCGGGACCCAAGCCACCCCCATTCTTCCGATTTTGTATGGTTTTTTTTGAGTGATATCCGTTCCACTCAAAAGAATTGATCCATGCCTGGCAGGAGTGAGCCCCATAATACTGCGTAAGGTGGTGGTCTTTCCCGCGCCGTTTCTTCCAAGGAGACAAACGACCTCTCCCTCTAAGACTTCAAGATCGACACCGTAGAGAACGTGACTTTCGCCGTAAAAGGTGTGAATGTCATTCACTTTCAGCATGAGGTGACTCCGGAACTCCCCAAATAGGCGCGGATGACTTCTTCATTCTTCCTCACTTCAGCAGGAGGACCTTCAGCAATGACCTTGCCCTGGGCCATGACCGTGATGATATCTGAAATGGTCATGACCACATGCATGCGATGCTCGATCAAAACGATCGTCAGCCCCTTTGAGATCTGCTTGATCAAGTCCATGACCCGGAAGGAACCTTCATGGGGCATCCCACTGGTGGGCTCGTCCAAAAGAAGTAGTTGGGGGGAGGTTGCAAGGGCAATGGCGATCTCCAATGCTCGCTGATCTCCGTAAGAAACCTCTGAAGCCTTTTTGTTCATAATCCCCGTCAGCCCGACCTCTTCTAAGACTTGAAGGGTCTTCTCCTCCACCTCCTTCAAGGAGGAAGCTTTCCTAAAAAGGGAGAAATTGCTTTTGGTCCGAGATTGGACCCCAAGTCTGACGTTCTCCTTAATGCTGAGGACAGGAAAGATATTAGTCACTTGGTAGGAGCGCCCAATCCCGGCATGAGAGATCTCGAAGGGTTTCCAGCCTGTTATCTCCTGATCCTTCAACCATATCTTTCCAGAAGTCGGAGGAAGTTGACCTGCCAGCATATTAAAGAGAGTCGTTTTCCCTGCACCATTAGGACCGATAATCGAATGGACCTCTCCTTCTTCAACGAGAAGGTCAACCTGATTAACCGCTGTCAGAGCGCCAAATCTTTTCGTCAGCCCTTCGGTTCTCAGGATCTCCATGATCATCTCATCAACAGGGCCATGACCGCCTTCTGGCCGTGGAGCCTGTTTTCAGCTTCATGGAAGATCACCGATTGAGGACCGTCTGCCACTTCATCAGTCACTTCAAATCCTCTGTCACAAGGGAGGCAGTGCATATAGATCCCGGTCTTTTTAATCAGCTTCATCTTCTTGGCGTCGCAGATCCAATGTCTGTTTTCGTCCGCCAGCTTTTTCGTTTTATCATGCTGCGGTGCACTTGTGATGGGCGGAAGATTTTCAAGGGAGGGCCAAGCCTTCGGGTAGACTATGTCTGCTCCCTCGAAGGCCTCTTCCATATTATTGCTTATCTCAAAGGAGCCTCCATAGAGCTTTGATAACTCCTTGGCCCGGGTAATGACGTTAGGGTCGAGCTCAAATCCTTTGGGATGGGCAAGGACGATATTCATTCCGAGGAGGGTTCCTCCGATGACGGCACTCTGAGGGACCGCCATGGGTTTTTTCACACTCGGAGAATAGGCCCAACTCATCACAAATTTTTTCCCTGGGAGATCACCCACGAATTCTTTCATCGTCATCAGATCGGCCACGAGCTGGCATGGGTGAAACATGTCATCTTCCATGTTGATCACCGGGATCTCAGCCCACTTGGCAAACTCGCGGATGTACGCATTTCCCTTCCCGTAAATCCAGCCCACGGGGTCGCCAAAGATTCTGATCCCAATCCCATGTCCCATACGCGACAGAACCCTGGCGACGTCACTGATCCTTTCTGTAATAAATGCCTCCTCATCTCCGGCAGCAGCAGGCTTATAGACCGCGTCGGGGGTGAGATAATGGCCGTTTCCCCCCAATTGATAAATTCCTGCTTCAAAGCTGTTTCTTGTACGAAGCGATTTGTTATAGAAAAGCATGAAAAAGGTCTTGCCTTTTAAGACCTCGTGGGGAATACCCGAAGCATACTGTCTCTTCAGCTCGAAGGCAAGATCCAAGATCGTCTCGATCTCGTGACGGCTAAACTCCATATCAGAAATATAATCTCTACCTTTCAATGATAACGTCTCGACCATACCATTTCCTCCTTCATTTATATTTCGGCAAAAGCTTGATCTAAAATCCTGATCGCTTCGTCGATGCCTGACTTATCGACCGTCATCGGTGGACTCAGTCTTACCACGTTTCCATACAGACCGCCTTTTCCGATCAGCAAACCCCTCTTTTTCGTATTCTCAAAGACCTTGAGGATTTCATTGACAGCAGGTTCCTTCTTTTCTTTCACCAGTTCTAATCCGATCATTAAACCCTTTCCTCTCACATCTCCTATCAACGGATATTTATCTTTAAGTTCGATTAACTTCTCCTTAAAATAGTTTCCCACTTTTTCGACATGGTTTACGATATCGTGATCTTCCATATATTTGAGTGTCGCCAACGCACCCCTTGTGCTGACCGGATTTCCACCAAAGGTGGAGATGGAGGATGCCTTGAAGCTATCCGCTGCTTTTTGGGTAGCAATGGTCACTCCGATGGGCACTCCATTAGCGAGTCCCTTCGCGAAGGTCATGAGATCTGGCTCAACTCCCCAATGCTCTATTCCAAACCATTTTCCGCCCGTTCTTCCAAATCCCGTCTGGACCTCATCCGATATAAAGAGGCCACCAAATCTTCTGATGATCTCCACAGCGATCTTGAAATACTCTTTGGGAGGTGTAATAAAGCCACCCACCCCTTGTATTGGTTCCGCAATAAAGGCCGCGATCTTCCCCGAAGTCGTCGTCCTGATAAGCTCTTCGATATCCTTTGCACATTCAATCTCACAGTTGGGGTAAGTAGCTGCAAATTCACACCGAAAGCAGTACGGGCTAGGAGCGTGCGTAATCCCAGGGATGTAATTGCCTCCGACCCTCCACGAGGCGTGGCCGGTGAGAGTCATCGCCAGATAGGATCTTCCGTGGTAACTGTGGCGAAGGGCAACAATCTCTCTGGCTCCGGTGTACAGTTGAGCCGTCAATATGGCCATCTCGTTTGCCTCGGTTCCCGAATTGGTAAAAAAAGATTTCTTCAACTTTCCAGGTGTAATCTGGGACAGCTTCTCTGCTAATGCCACCATGGGATAGTTGGGATAGAGGGTTGAGGCGTGTTGCAGGGTGTGGATCTGGTCTTCCACTTCCTTGACGATTTCAGGCTGGCAATGACCGATGCTGACGGTCAATATGCCGCCAAAAAAATCGAGATACTTGTTATTTTCCCAGTCGTAGACATAACATCCTTCTCCCTTTTTGAGTGGAAGAGGTGTTGAGTAATAGTTCGCGACACAGGGAAAGAGGAACTCCTTATGCTTTTGGTTAATAGCCGTTGAATCCATTTTTTCTCCTTCTTCTATCGGTCGTTCAGACCGTAGAGGTTCGACTCACTTCCGATTTGCTTGCTTTCAAGAGCTATTAAATATTCGTCTAATTTTTTCAGGTGGAGGATCATCTCCTTTTCGCACATCTCTGCATCTCTCTTTTTTAAATATCCCAGGATATTCTTGTGATCCTGCACGTTGTCCATAGAATATTTGATATCTGGAACCAGGAAGGTGGTCTCGCACCCTTTAAGAAAATCTAAGACGTAATCGACCGTTAGACTCAATATGGGATTGTGGGAACCCGCAGCAATAAGCCGATGGAAGTCATTGTTTCTATCGTCGAGGGCATAAAACTGCTGGACATTGATCTGTTGCCCCATCCCGTTCAACATCCCTTCGCAATAGGAGACATTTTCTTCCAATTTTCTTATCTCATCAGGGGATATTTTTTGGACTGCCAACTTGATAGCAGGAGGTTCGATAATTCTTCTTACTTCGTAGAGATGCTGCGGTGAGAGTTCTTTGAAGCTTAAGAAATGTCCCAGCGAACCTTTTATCGACTGGTTATCAATTTCAGAAATAAAAACGCCGCCCCTCTGGCCTTTTCTTTTTTCGATCAATCCAAAGATTTCTAACCCCCTCAATGCTTCTCTTAGAGTAACCAAGCTTACCCCAAACTGCTCGGCCATTTTCTTCTCTGTTGGAAGCTTATCCCCTGGCTTGAGTCTCTTAATCAATATGGCCTTTTCTATCTCCTTTTCTATCAACTCCGAGGTTTTGCTGATAGGCAAGGATTCAAATTTCAACTCTTCCATAGGCAACCTAAGATATAAATTTATAAAACCTAATCAATGCCCATTTTACATATAAACAATTTTTTGTCAAGAAAAATTTTTCTATGTGTGTATTATAAAAAATTATTCAATATTTTAAATATGTTAAATTATCACAAGATTTGATTTAAAATTAATAGTTGACATTTTATTTCTTTAAGATATAATTTTGAGGTAAAAGACAGATGTTAGTTTATTAGTTGTATATAATCTAGTTTGGAAGAAACAATATGATTATTGACCCCCAAGAAGAAGTAAAATCTCTTGAGTTTCGAGCATGCAGGCCCCCGGGCTGCGAGCCTTGAGGTACAAGTTCTCTCCGGTTGAAAACTTTGTCGAGGAGCTTTATCTGCAGGCCAGTCGCGATTCTTTGAAGATTGTGTTGCGAGTTCTGAAAGCCTACTGAAGTGAAAAAGGGACATGAGGAGAAAAAAATGGGAAAAGAATCAACAAAATCTCCACTAATTATCGTTGCCTTTGGAGGAAATGCAATCTCCCAGGAAAATCAGGAAGGGAATATTTCGGAGCAGTTTGAAAATTCTGCAAAAACGATGCACTATGTCGCATACCTTATAGAAAAGGGATACCGGGTCATCATCACCCATGGAAACGGCCCCCAGGTTGGAAACGTATTGAGAAGGGTGGAAGCGGCAAGAAATATTATTTACCCCCTTCCTTTGGACATCTGTGGTGCCCACACAGAAGGAGGGATGGGCTATATGCTGCAGCAAGTGCTTTACAATGCGTTACGGATGAAAGGGATTTCAAAGACGCCCGTCACAATCATTTCTCAGACATTGGTCGACAAGAACGATTCCGCCTTTTCTCATCCCACCAAACCCGTTGGACAGTTCTTCACTGCGCAACAAATCAAAGAGAAAGCGGAAAAGGAGAAATGGACTGTCAGGGAGGACGCGGGAAGAGGATATCGGCGCGTTGTTCCTT
Source organism: Thermodesulfobacteriota bacterium (assembly GCA_050014415.1). Classification (GTDB taxonomy): domain Bacteria; phylum Desulfobacterota; class BSN033; order BSN033; family UBA1163; genus JBEKDJ01. Next base: position 15,349 of record JBEKDJ010000081.1, read on the forward strand.
CCCCTCGACCTTTGAAAATAATAGAAGAACCCATCATTGAAATGCTTGCAGGGTTCGGCCACCCCCTGATTACCTGTGGAGGGGGCGGCGTGCCGGTCATCGAAGAAAATGGTCAACTCAAAGGAGTGGAAGCGGTTATTGATAAGGATCTTGCGACCAGTCTTCTTGCCAGACACCTCAACGCCGACATGTTGATCATTACCACTTCGGTTGAAAAGGTGGCCCTGAATTACAAGAAGGAAAATCAAAAGTTCCTTGATCAGATAACCACCTGGGAGGCTAGGAGGTATTTGGACGAAGGCCATTTTCCTGCTGGAAGTATGGGCCCCAAAGTAGAGGCCGCCATCGAGTTTTCTTCCGCAACAGGAAACTCTACATTAATCACCCTGCCAGAAAAGATCCTTGAAGGACTTGAAAAAAAGACTGGAACATGGATTTTAGCAAACTAATGGCTCAGCTGAAAATACGGCTGGAAGTTTTTAAAAATACAAGGAAGGAGGATTAATCAAGATGGCGATGTTAGAGGAACCGATCAAGGGAGTGAAAGAGGTAAAGAATTACATCAATGGGGAATGGGTCGATTCGAAGGGAAAGATCGTTAATGTGGTCAATCCCGCAACGGGGAAGGTGATGGGAAAATGCCCTATCTCCACCAAAGAGGAGATCAATGCTGCCGTGGAAGCGGCGAAAGCCGCCTTTCCGGACTGGAGAAGGACAACCCCTCTTGCTAGGTCGAGGGTTCTATTTAGATTGAAAGCTTTGCTCGAAGAGAATTTTGAAGAGGTGAGCAGAATTCAGACCATGGAGCATGGAAAGTGTATTGATGAATCACGGGGCGAAACAAGAAGAGGGATTGAGAATGTGGAGGTGTCCTGTGGTATCCCCACATTGATGCAAGGCTACTATTCGGAGGATATCGCATCTGGGATTGATGAGTGGGTCATTCCAACGCCTTTAGGAGTTTTCGGGATCATTGGCCCTTTTAATTTCCCGTTTATGATTCCTCTCTAGTCAGCCCCTTATGCGGTGGCTACAGGAAACTGTATTGTGATCAAACCTTCGAGCGAGGTGCCTTTCAGTCAGATGAAGCTCGCTGAGTTGGCAGAGGAAGCTGGTTTCCCACCTGGGGTGTGGAATGTCGTCAATGGCGGGAGAACCGTGGTGGATGGCATGTTGGAACATAAAGATATCGTGGGGATCACCTTTGTCGGTTCGACCCCAACAGGAAAAGATGTGATCTACAGGAAATGCGGTGAGACAGGAAAGAGGGTGATTGCCCAGTGCGGTGCGAAGAACTTTATGGTCATCATGCCCGATTGTAATGTCAAGGCGACCGTACCCGCTTTGATGACCTCCTTCTTTGGCAATGCAGGTCAAAGATGTCTGGCAGGTGCCAATCTCCTCGTCGTTGGCGAAGATAACAAATTCTACAACAGTTTTATGGAAGAGGTCACGAATATGTCCTCCAG
>JBEKDJ010000082.1:0-16674 GCA_050014415.1 Thermodesulfobacteriota bacterium
TCTGGATCACCAAACTGTGTTATAAAAAAAACAGGGATGCCGATAAAAGGCGTGATAGGACCCAGCTTTCTTAAACCCGCAAAGGCCCCCACGGAACGAGGCAAAAAGGTCCTCAGCATGAAATCGGCCGGATCTCTAATAAAGGCATCATATTCCTCCGGCTTCATATACTCGCCTTCAATATATTGATATGTTGAGATATTATCGGCAAGGCCGTGCCCTGGCCAGTAGTGTAGTTTATAGTCAATACTATCAAGCACCTTACCCGGAAAGACAAGACCAGGACCGGCAAATGTATCCAACTCAAAGTCATCGAGGAACTTCAACCACGCCCTCCGAAGCTCATCGTAATCATACATGACCGTCTTGAGCGTACCCCCTGCATAATAGGCCGGAAAAAAGCCCGCTGGCAGTATGACCGGTACACGGTCGGGCTCCTCCAGCTTGATCACTTTGATGAACCTGGTTACTCTTGCCTTGTACCCCTTTTCCGCTTCCGGATTGGCGAATTTGACACCGGGCGGCGAGAGCCACCGATTAAAACGTTCTTCCCGTCTTTCCTCCGGTGATAATTGTACCCATTTCTTCTCCGTTGTCATCTCCTAAGGTCTCCTATGGTTTTTCTTGCCAACGGGGCTATCGCGTCCTTCGCTGAGCAGCTCCGCTATACACAGCGGCATTATTCGTAGCAAGGGAGGTCATTCCCGTGAATACTGGAATCCTGAGAAGCGTTGAGTCTCGGGAAAAGCCCAAAGTGATAAGCTGCATAAGACTTATGGCGTCATCTATCACTAGGTAAAAGCGAAAGAGTCCTTTTATTTGGATGAAAGTATAGGGCAAATCAGGTTGTTTGTCAACGTGGCCAGATTCAGCCAAAAATCGCACTTCCAGATAATAGACGGAATTGATGATCAAGGTCATACGGGAAGATGCCCAGAAGGTATCCCGGGAGGTTTGAACCATGGCAAGGATATGGTGGATCAGTCTGCCCCATCAAAAAATCAATATACAAGGCCTATCGAGGGAATACCAAGGATATTTCCTATCTCTTTTTCTTTTCACACACCCTATCTCCGCTTGACATCGAAGGGAGATAATTATAACATTTGTTCTGCTGACCGGATAGGCATGTTATGTTTTTGAGTACCACCTTAGCTCTTTGAAATGGAACGGGATTGGTTCCCGGATATCCGCCAAGGACGTGGCCCTCGGAGTTTTTGATTGTGGTCTCTTATGTTTTGTCGTGTTGAGATGGAGGCAGTGAGCAAGACGCTGCAATACTTTCGGAGTCATCTGAATCATCCGTTTAGAGGTCTTGGCCCTACCTTTGCCAATCTGCTCGCCGAACCCGTACGCCGTAATAGAATGACTATGGGGGGCGGACGAGTTCTTTTGCAAGTGAGCATGGCCACACGCAAGCAGGTCTAGAACCTTTCCAGTCCCGCGCGGATTTACGATGGAACGAGTGAAGAACGGCTCATACTAATTCACAAGAAGGGGGGGAGGAGAAATAGCATAAAACAAAAGAACCAGAAGACTTGGAACGCATGCATCTATGGTAGTGAGAATACCGAGCGCGATTTCAACAGTGTAAGCGGCTACTGGAAAGGAAATTGGTATCAACATGGAGTGGTTTATGATACACGCGACTCAACTCATTCATCCGAAAGAAGGAGGGTAATAAAAATGGTGAAAACAACGAAATACGCGAAACTTATAAAGGACGCACCTAGATTCATAAAGCCAGGGGAGATGCCAAAAACGAAATACGGGAAACATATTACGGATACACCGATCGCTATCGAAATCCCGGGTTCAGTCCCGATGGTGCAGTCGGCAATGGGGAAAAGAAATGGCGTCAAGGTGGGGTGGTTTCTAGTACCCGTCATGAAACCTCTTCTCATGGTGGACAAACCCCATAAACATGAATTCGATCAATTCCTATGCTTCCTTGGCAGTAACCCGATGAATATCGGGTACCTTGGGGCGGAAATTGAGTTGTATTTGGGAGAGGAAGGCGAAAAGCATATCATCACCTCCCCTAAGATCGTCCATCTCACCCCGGGATTAGTCCATTGTCCGCTTTATTACAAGAGGGTTGATCAACCGGTCTATCATCTGGATATTTATCTTGCCCCCGAGTATGAACGAAAACCTCTGTACTAGCAGTTTTATGTTTCGGGGACTACCTGCTCTTAGGCGGGGATTGAGAAAGCCGATGACGATCATCTGAATTGGTCAGTTTCGCCGATGAAACCTTCTGGGTTCCTGCCTTCGCGGGAATGACATTTTATCCTAGCGAGTTTTTGTGTCATTCCTGCGGAAGCTGGAATCCAACATACTCGAACCCAATTCTCATGAAGAATCACTCCATTCAAATATTACCTTGATGTCTCATCAGGGAGGAGAAATCCTTATGATCGTAGAAGTAGGGGTTGCAAACCGCCAGACAGCACGAACAATGCCTGAACTATCAGCATCGACTATCTGGAAGGGCTCTTTACAGTCACCAATGGCATCAGTGATGACGGTTGACCCTCCTCTCGACTTATGTGGCTTTTTTCACCTGAAAAGATCAAAGTAGACCGCGGTCCCAGATCCACCACCCCCTTTGCATGGTCTCCCCTAAAACCGCAAGCAGTCCGGTGGGAATGTCCTTCAGTATTTCACAGAAAAAGCTTGACATAACCTCGTAGGATATCTAAACTTGACACTCAAGGGCAAGGTCCCCAAACATTTGCCCTGAAAGAGACAAGTCGATTTCAACTGTTGACCGCAGTCAAATTTGTCGCTTGGCTCTTATCAGACGTTAAGGTGGCTTCCGTAGAAATACCCGACTAGGCATTCACAGTGAAGGGAGGTGCTGGATATGGCAGAAAAGACAGGTAGCAATCCCGGTGCGAACAAATCGGCGTGGATAGATATCACCATACCTCTGCGCAATGCCATGGTGCACTGGCCGGAAGACCCTGTCCCCCCGCAGATTGGACGCATCCTGGATGTGGAGAGGGGCGATAAGGTTACCATGTCCCAGATTAACATCATCTCGCATACAGGAACACATATGGACGCTCCCCTCCACTTTATATACGGGGGAGGAACCATTGATGAGATGCCTCTGGATACCGCAATGGGGCCGGCGCGTGTTATTGAAATCAGGGATACTGAGTCCATAAAACCCCGAGAACTAGTGGACTGTAGTATCCAGCCCGGTGAGCGTATCCTGTTCAAGACGCGGAACTCGTCAAGGGTCTACCAGACGGATGAATTCGTTGAGGATTACGTATACGTTTCCACTGAGGCAGCACATTTCCTCGTTGAGAAGAGGATACGGGTTATTGGCCTTGACTATATATCCCTGGGCAGTCATAAGGATATGCCCAATCTTGTTGAAACTCACGAGACACTGCTTAAGAATGGTATCTACATCATTGAAGGGATTAATCTATCCGGGGTAAAAGCCGGCCGATATGAACTCATTTGTCTGCCGCTCAGGCTGGAGCGTGGGGATGCCGGCCCGTCGCGCGCCATCCTGCGACCGCTGTAAGCAGATAGCCAGTTTCTATCCAGAAGGGGCGCTTTTCCGCAGTCTCTGCGTCAATCATCGGAATTCCTTGTGCGTCGGGACATTAGAATTATAGCAGGCTACTGAAAAAAATCCATCTGTCCCGCGCTTCACAGGATTTCCCCCATCCTTGGTACTTCTATAAGCCCATACAAGAAAAAACTCCTGTGGTTAAGGGCGTTCCACCAAGTGATAGACGAAGTTGGCAGCCTCTTCCCTTTCTTCCCAGCCTTGCTTTTGATAGAACCGACGCTGATAGGACTCGCGCTTGCGGAGATTGATCAACATCAATCTCGAGCATCCGCGCTCCTGTGCCTCTGCTTTCATGGCCTCCAATAGCTGACGTCCAATACCCTCGGACCTGTAAGATTCGTGGACGAATAATTCTGAAACATATCCTTCTGGACCCGTGAGGATAAGATAGGGCAGCCAATGAACCGCACTGTAACCAACGATTTCCCCAGTAGGGGGCAGCGCGACGAAAACGGAATGACTATCATCTGCATGACACAATGCGAGATGTTTGACGACACGCGCCTGGGTAATCTGAGGCATCTCGCGATTGATGTGCGCGAACCAGCCGAGTGATCTCAACAATTCCGCGATGCCATGTGCATCTTTGGTCTCTGCCCTCCGTATTTGAATATTCATTCAGATTCCTTTCTGTCCAGTCCCAGCCAATCACATCCATCAAGAGAATGCGCCAAACGATGGAAATCACCGGTTTTGGTGCGGCTTAATAGGTGTGAAAATCCGCTGGCTTGTGGTAATTGAGACTATTTGATTTATTTGTTCAAAAAGGATTCAAGGATTCGAGGGTTCAGGGGTTTATGTGAGGGAACACTTGACCACCTGAATCCTTGCCTCTCGACCCCTTGCATCTTTATGATACTACGAACAGAGCTTGCACTGACGTATTCAGTTCTTAATATACACCGGTTTCAATTTCCTTGGAAGTGAATGTTTCTTTGACCGGGATTTAGAAATTAGACCATGGGCTCCAGACCTTAGACTAAAGGAGAGGAAATGGCCAGAAATCATACAAAGACAAAAGCTCAATAAGCTCGGACCGACTCGATTTTAAGTTTGAGAACTTCGAGGGTTAATTTCCTATGTAAAGAAGCCTGCTGCCTAATTCCCTTTGCGGGACTAAAGTCGAGTGTCTGGACTGAAGTTTCCATAAACGGGGGATAGACTTTCTCACTTTTTTCCGGAAGGCATTAGGGATTATTGTGAAAAATCTTTCCACTTACTTCCTCCTACTGAAATATCGAGTTTCGGAGAAACCTCATCATTACTAGCATTTATGAATGGTGGAGACAAGTTGGTATCATGTTTGCTTCCTTCTGATAACATAACTGTGTCGTAGCTCCCTAGAAAAGGGGATTTTGATTTGAGAGAAAACAGTCGATGCATCCTAAGAGATCGACGAGCACGGCCCACTCCTCTTCTGAGCAAATTTGCCTTCTTGGGTCGGAGGAGGACCTTTCGAAGAATGGTCGATCAGCAGAGAGGGGGGTACATTGATTGTTACAGCGCAGAATTGTTTTTTTCCCTCATATTGATCGTAGGTCTAAACATACTCGATGCATGGTTCACAATGATCATCCTGGATTCTGGAGGGTGGGAGGTCAATCCTCTTGTTGACTCAGTCATCGCAATCTGGGGAACCGAATTCTGGGTATGGAAATTTGCTATCGTTTCTGCCTCTTTGATTATATTGTGCCTGCACAGTAAATTTAGGTTTGTCAGGGCGGTCATATTGGGCATTACCGTGATTTACATCGGGATTGTAGTGCACCAGCTTGTTCTGATTGCTCATCTATGACCTGGGATCGGTGAAGGGCTTAGTAGAGAGGGCCGGAAGGCGACAGGGGCTGAGGATAATGTATGACAGCATATGAGTTCTACTGGCGTGATGTCATAGAGGGATATCACTCGATCGGGATACTGCCAGAGAGAAGAAGGATTCCAGAAAGAATAACTCGAGAGTCAATCATGAACTACGGGAGAATCGTTCTAGGCGAAAACTTCGACCAGAGCAATTTGTCCTTCGTTCAGATAACGATCCGTAAGGATACACTGAGAATCTTTCACTCTTAGCCGACGATCCTATCGAGGCACAGATTTGCGACCCGAATTTGATACTCAGCTGTGTTTGAAGTTCGACTCATGCTTGAGGATTACTTGCTGAAAGTGAGATTTACGGGCCTAGAGTATTTCGTCCAGACATCAACAAAGGGTGGAAAGACTCATTCGTACCAAGGACGGAAATAACTTGTGATCCTTGTGGAAAATCGTGTGGAAAGCAATTAGGAAAAAAGAGAAAACCATTTCATCTTTGTAAGAAGGCTTTGGCAACTTCAGATAAATTCGCATCAAACTGAGTCAATTCGAGCAGAGATTCATGATTGGCACGAAACTTGTTGTATTCTTGTTTCATGAGGGGTTTTTTGATTAATAAGAACCTTTGTTTTTATTACTGGCTCAAGAAGAGAATTGGCAAGGAAAGGGCCTTCAAGGTAGCAAACGAGATTGAGAAGATTGTCCTCATCTTCGGGAGGGAGGCAGCACCTGCGAGCAATGAAGCCAAAGGCATACGGGCAGTCAATGTGGAAATTACCAATGACCCCAGCCTGATTAGAGAGGAGGGATGATTTAGATGCCATCAAGGGAATCAAAACCCAGCCCCCGAATCATTACTCGACGTGAACGAACGATACTCAACCTCATGGCAGAAGGTTATAAGAATAGAGAGATTGCAGACGAGCTCACTATGAGTGAAAGAACTATGAGGGAAAAGCAGGTTAGGCTCATGAGAAAACTGAATGCTCGAAATGTGTCATCCGTGATCGATCATGCTTTGGAGAGAGGATTGATTAGCATACACGAAGTATTGGAATCCAGATTTTCCAAAAGGAAACCAGAAGCAAATTGAGTACAACGATGCACCAGGAAAGATTTAGAGGCATCCTATCCGTATTAGAGCGGCATGAATTAACACTGAGAGAAAAGCAGTTTATTGAAGCAGTAACGAGATATTTCAACGAAAATGGAAAGGTAACAGATCAGCAGGAATCCGTATTAGAGGGTATATACAGGGAGAAGAGATGGATTAGGAAGACTTTTCTTGGCAAGAACAATCTGCCAAAGGACTCCACCTCCAAAGCCGCCTAGATGAATCCTGTTGAGAGGCGAAAGGGTGAAATCTTTCGTCTGTGGAAGCTTATGAATCTTACTGGCTTGACCCAATCAAGGGGTTTGAATCAGATGGTATGCTACCGGAAAGACGAAGAGATTCAAAGAGAGTTCCCGAGAAATCTATTATCTATTCAGGGAAAAGGCTCTTAGGCGATGATGTGAATGCTGTTGATATTTTGTTTACTCGGAAGACGATCGATGAAACGGCAGGGGAACCTTTCTGGATTGAGTCTTCTCCCAGGATTCGCTCAGAGTCCCAAAGAACAAATCAACAACAGGTTGCTAGGGAGCAAAGGTCAAAAACAAGATAGATTGTGGGAGGTCACGACTTAGATGATAGTGTATAAAGTGTTCTATATTGAAAAGAATTATGAGCCTATCCGAGGCGAGTTTATGGGTGGATTGATAGAGAGAAGGAAGGATTTGAGGGGATTAAGCAGAGTTGAATCGGGGCTGGAATGGGCGAGATTGACGTTCAGCCACATGGTGAAAGACAGAGACTGGATCTTTATCGTGCCCGATGAGTTGTACTTGAAGAACGATATCCTCTTGCCCGTAGGCAAGAGGATGTTTAGTAAGGAAGAGTTTTTGTGGATGATGGAGGCGGTGGATCTAGGAATAAAAAAGAAAGGAGAAATGAAGCCATCCAGCAGACTTATTAATTAGGTGATCAATCCAATATTTAAAGAACAGCTTCCGAGGCATCATCCTTTAACTCTTTGTTGATCACGCCAGAGAAATTCAATAGGTTTGCATCGGTAGTTCGACACTCTCACAAAATTCTGTCAACCCCTTGACACCTCGGCCTCAAAACTGGGGCCTGCTCAGGGTTGACCCTGAGTGGTGCCTCTTTACCCCATCTTCAGGGGCCGGGCTTGGAGCTACCGAATTGGTCAAAAGCCCTGATGAAAACAGAAGATAAAGAAGGTAAACCCCGCTACGGGATCGCTATTCTTGAAAAGAGAAAATACCGCAGATTCACAATTCGTCTGCCGATAGAGTATTATCGAGCCGACTCGCCAATCCATCAAACTGGCCGAGCTCTCGATGCCAGCGAGGGTGGATTGCAGATTCTTTTCCCGGAGCAGATGGAGATTGGTCAAAGCCTGAAGTTGAGACTCTTTTTCTCTTTCGACTCTGAATTGAATGCAATCGAAATGTTTGTTGAGGTGGTTTGGACAAATACTCAATTGGACGAAGGTGAAGAACAGTATCGATCCGGAGTGAAATTTGTCAATATTTCTCCAGAAGACATGACGAAGTTTAAGAATCTTTTCGCCAGTCTCTCCTAGTCGCCCTAACGGTCTGAAAGACCCAAAGTAGTTCTCATTCTCTCACTCTGTGGCCATGGGTTTCTTCCTTGGGAGGCCTCATCGGTGACCTTCCCTTCATCATGCAGATTTCGACTTGCAATTAGAAAAATCGGTGGACTATAATCTTCCTGACAATGCGGTAGTTAAGGTTCTAGGCGCTCAATATCGGGTGAATTGGAATCGACTCAAATCCTATCGAGTTAGTCGATGGGCTCCCGTGATTTCCAAGAGGCTCGCATCCGGCAATCCCGAAGACCGGAAGAATGTTAGGGGAATGATCGTCGAAGTGGGGAATGAGCCTGTTATGGAAATGCCCGTCCAGGTGATGCATGCTTCCAAAGGCCAGGAGCAAAAGGGGACATTCGTCGATAAAAAGGCATAAAATCGACCAAGGGTCCTGCTGGGGCCTTGACAAGCCGGCACATGCAATATCAAGATGGAGAAATGGCGGTTGAAACCTGGGTTCATAAAGATATTTCTCTTTAAGCTTGGAAGAATCGTGATCCATTCAAATTCATCTAATCCTATCCAAATATATTTCAAATTTTCGTACTCTGGATTCCCGTTTTCACGGGAATGACAACATGTTGGTTGCCTTGTCATTCCTGCGGAAGCAGGAATCCAGGAGAAGCCAAATGAAGATATTAGAGATAAATTCTCAGCCTTAATCGTGTAAGCGCCTAATATTTAAAATGTAAACCTTGGGCGTGGGTGGAAGGAGTATTTATCCCGGAAGGGAGTAGAAAATGAAGAGATTTGTGGTGAATGAATCTGAAGGGATTAAGGGGAAACTCCCTGTAGAGGGAGGAGGGGGAACCTTTAGTATTCTCATAGATGAGGAGATTTCAGGTGCTCAATGTTTTTCATTGCTTGTGAATGAAATGGCGCCTGGTTACAGTGGGAAGGAGCATTCCCATGCTGTAGAACATTGCTGGTACATCCTTGCAGGGACAGGAATCATAAGAATGGCCGGGGAGACATTTCACATCAAACCTGGAGACGCGGTTTTTGCACCGATTGGCATGCGCCATTCTGTGGAGTGCACTGGAAACGAACCTCTTCGATATGTGGTTGTTTACGCACCTCCGGGACCTGAAAAAGAATTGAAGAGTAAGACTGGCTTCTCTTCCGGGCACTTTGACCCATAATCGTCAGCTTCCGGTATGATTCTAACATGAATATCGTCGCCAGTTGCAGAAGCGGACCTGAGGAGGCCGCTCTTCAAGGCTTCGAATGGCGGTCGTGAAGACATTTAGGGCAACCGGAAGGATTTCCACCTTAGGTGGACTCTCATAACGGGACGATCAGAATGTGCTGATTCGCTAAAAGGTTCACCTGAAAGCCTTTCCGACCCGCTTGTTTGCAACATCAGGGTGCTGGCAGACATATTAAACGACGCCTTTTTCAACTCTTCCTTCCTCAAATCCCCTGGTGAGAAATTCTGCCTAAAGATACAGATTTCTTTTCGGAATACCCATTTTATGATATAGTAAAATGGTCCGTTTGCCTAAATATCATCAATCCTTTCCAGCACAAGGAGGATGCTTATATGGGGAAGATTAGTATTGGTGTAAACACCTTTGTTCCTATGCCTGTAACCTTGGTAGGTTCAGTTATTGAGGGAAAACCGAATTTTATGACTGCTGCATGGGTCACAAGAATTAATGCCACTCCGCCCTATCTGGCTGTAGGACTCAATAAGACTCGTTATACAGCTTTGGGCATACGGGACAAGAGGACCTTTAGTATCAATCTACCGGGTACAGACATAGTCATAGAAACAGATTACTGTGGTTTTGTTTCCGGCAAGAATGTTGATAAGTCTGCCATTTTCGAATTGTTCTACGGCGAACTCAAGACAGCGCCTATGATAGAGAAATGTCCTCTCTGCATTGAGTGCAAACTTGTCGATGTTTATGAAATGCCTACAAATAACATATTTATCGGTGAGATTGCCGCAGCTTATACAGAAGAGAAATATCTTACGAATGGTGAGCTGGATATTAAGAAAATGGATCTGATGATCTTGACCATGCCCGACAATAATTACTGGGCGATTGGGGAGCATGTCGGGGACGCTTGGGACATAGGGAGAAAGTTAATACAAGAAAAAACGGACTAGCTTCCTTCAACTGATACCCCGAGATCTAGGAAGTCCGCCCGAGACTGGTTGGAATCATGAAATGTCACTTTGTGGGGGGTGAGTTGCAAGAATTGTCTTACCTTCTCTTCCATTTGGAAATCAACAGGTCTTAGTGGGCTTGTCTGTCACCCTTTGCGGGTCGAGGCAACAATCGACGTGAAAGCTCGGTGGATATGCCCTATTCCTCTATCCCTTTAGGGTTTTGGACCGTTCTGGACCCCTTTTCGAAGGTTGAGTCCCGACCGAATTCCAGGCTAAGTGTTATGTTGAAAAGTGGGAAAAAGGGTAGATGGATAGTGAATCTGAAGGTGAGCATGGCTTTTGCTCCCCTCATTTTCAAAATGGTGTATGTCATGACCACAAGTTGACAGGGGAGATTATCCTAGGCTCAACAGAATGATTTCTTTAAGTTTACGGTGCCTCTACACAATATTTTTTGAAACGAAATTCTCCGGGAAATAGTCCCGGTGACTCTGATTTCTTAAACCAAAACAGAGCCTTTGAGGGCTCATTTTGAGGAGGATATGGAAGCAACACAAAAGTGGTGTTCGCGCCGCTAATCACGGCATGAAGTCAATTGGAAGAACGAAAGGAGCAACAGAACGATGAAATACCGAAAACTCGGAAAGACGGACGCGCAAGTGTCAGCTTTGGGCTTGGGCTGCATGGGAATGTCGGATTTTTACGGTGGACGGCAAACAGACGACATTGAAAGCGTAGCCACGATTCGACATGCGCTTGACCTCGGCGTAAATCTCCTTGACACCGGCGATTTCTACGGAGTCGGGCATAACGAGGGACTTATCCGCGAAGCGATCAAAGACTTCCCGCGCGAACAGGTCTTTATTTCGGTCAAGTTTGGCGCGCTACGCAACCATGACGGCAATTTTGTCGGCTTTGATAGCCGTCCTGCCGCCGTCAGGAACTTTTTATCCTATAGCCTGCAACGATTGCGTGTGGACTACATTGATTTGTATTACCCGTCCCGCGTTGACCCGAACGTGCCGATCGAGGATACAGTTGGAACGCTTGGAGAGCTCGTCATGGAAGGAAAAATCCGTTACGTCGGACTTTCCGAAGCTGGTTCGGGAACGCTTCGTCGCGCCTCGGCTGTTCATTCAATTGCGATGTTACAGACTGAATACAGCCTTTGGACGCGAGAGCCGGAAAGCGATGTTTTACCCACATGCCGCCAACTCGGTATTTCGCTTGTTGCTTATTCTCCGCTCGGACGCGGCTTTCTGACCGGAGTCTTTCGGAAGCCCGAAGATCTGGCACCGTATGATTCCCGTCGCCACATGCCACGGTTTCAAGCCGGGAATTTTAGGCACAATTTGCAGCTGGTTGAAAAGGTCAGAGAGATTTCGAAGGAAAAAAACTGTACCCCGGCTCAACTTGCACTGGCCTGGCTTTTGGCGCAAGGCGAAGACGTGGTGCCGATTCCGGGGACCAAACACCGTGAAAGACTCAAAGAGAATTTGAGGGCGATTGATGTTGAGTTGAACGATGACGATTTGCGACGAATTGGGGAAGCCGCGCCTCCGGGATTCGCTGCCGGAACACGCTACCCAGAAGCAGCCATGCCTACAGTTAATCGTTAAACTCGATCAAAAAATGAATTTGAGAAAAACCAAGTGGTTTACGTTCGGTGATTAACCATATGTCACGGGTGAGCGATGCAGGTAAGAGTACCGAAGTTCTTTCTCCTGGGCTCCGTATGGTTCTAAGAATGGATCCTTGAATGGAGAGAAATTGTAGCCTCGCCACCCGTTCTTCTTTGTACCTTCGGTTCAAAAAAACCCTGTAACTCGCGTTGATATTCTGCATGATCTGCTTAGGATTGGCCTGAGGAGTCTCGATCAGAGGATGATAATGAAAGAACATAGGCGTGAAGAACCTATCCATTTCTTTCTTCTATCCTCCCAAGAATCTTCTTGAACTCCTCCCTATGTTGATCCTTCGAGGATATTTGCTCCTTCTGGTTCCCACTCGAAGTCACATGATAGAACGCACCTTCGTACTCTGTTCTCAATTTCACTATGAATAAATCCCACCACCGGTCACTCAGTTGGTTCAGCGTATCGTTGAGGTTTGACCTCATAAACTTCGGACGAGATCGAGGGAAAAGACCTGACTCTTCATTCTGACCTCCTCTCACAGCATTCCTAGTTAACTCGCATCAAGCTGTCAATTCTGCATGATCAGACGGGAATAAAAATTTGATAGTTTAATTTGATTTGACATTATCTTTTCATGTATTATGAAATATCCTGCAAACAAAATTAGGGAAGAAAGAGAGAGTATGATGAGACTCTTTTTAATCCTTTTCATCCTTTTTTATTCCTCACCTTCTTTTGCTGAATTCCGAACGGTTACAATCAACGTAAATATGAAACACCCCCTTTTTACAACAGATTGTTTGAAATGCCACGGAAGTTCTATAGAGGGGATGAAATATGCAAATTCTGTCCATGGTCCCAATGCTTGTAGCAGCTGTCATGTAGATATTATAGATTTTGAAAAGCATACGAAAAAAATCTACATACCGGCGAAGGTAGATTGTAGTCCTTGCCATCAGACGGAAGCAAAGGAATACCTGGGGAGTGTACACCATACTAAGAGTCACTTCGACTGCATCGAATGCCACTCTGACATCCATTATTTGAAAAAATGGGATAGAAGCAAAGTGGTGATCATAAATAAATGTACATCCTGCCATAGTATGCAGGATTATGTAGAAAGTGGCCATGATAAAGCAATCCTTAACGGTAACCAAGATTCTGCAGTCTGTTCAGATTGTCATGGCCTACATAATACGAAACTTTTCCATGCTTTGGGAAGGGGATATTCCTCAGAGGCAAGGGAGTTTTATACGAAAGCATGCTTCAGGTGTCATGGCGATAGCAAGCTTATGAAAAAGAATAATCTCACTACCATTGCCGTTGAAACATATCAAGAGACTCTTCATGGAAAGATAAGGAAATTGGGTGGTCCTTCCGCAGGTTGTGCTGATTGTCACGGCGCCCATAATATCCTCCCTAAACAGGATCCTAAATCTTCAATCAATGAGAAGAACCTTACAAAGATATGCTCAAAATGCCATCAAGGGGTAAATCTAAACTTTGCAAAATATACCGCCCATCCTGATTTGAGTAATAGGGAGAAATATCCTCTCCTCTTTTGGACAAGGATTTTCATGGTTATACTCCTTTTGAGCATCCTCGTTTTTTACTGGGGTCATACCCTTCTATGGTGGCGAAAAGCCTATTGGGAGAAACAGAGGCAGCTGAGGGAAGGACATCTCATATCAGAGAGACTTATTCATATTGAAAACCCCGGAGAGGCCTATATCCGCTTTAAACTTAGAGACAGGCTTTTCCACCTTATTTGTATCTTTGCTTTCTTTGGACTCGCTTCCACAGGCCTCCCTATTAAATTCCCCGATGCCGGCTGGTCAAAATTCA
This sequence comes from Thermodesulfobacteriota bacterium, assembly GCA_050014415.1. Classification (GTDB taxonomy): domain Bacteria; phylum Desulfobacterota; class BSN033; order BSN033; family UBA1163; genus JBEKDJ01. The sequence continues at coordinate 13,687 of JBEKDJ010000082.1, forward strand.
TGCTGCATTTTATTGGTGGAGCTGAGGGGGCGATACTCCTTCATTATATATGTGCGTTTATTATCTTTGTGGAATTTTTTGTTTTTCTTGCTTATTCTCTCCATTTTACCTTCATTAATAAAAAAGGAGGGAAGACCATAAAAGAGAGGCTTTTGGGGCCTCATTCCTTTTTGCCAAGAAAAAAGGATTGGGAGGATTTCATAGCCATGGGCAAATGGTTTGTGGATCAAGGTCCACCACCAAAATTCGACCACTGGGCTTATTACGAAAAATTCGATATTCTTGCTGTTTTTTGGGGAATGGTTGCCATTGGTATTTCAGGCGCTTTGCTATGGTCACCCAGTGCAACTGCGATATTTGTTCCGGGATGGGTAATAAACGTGGCTCGTATTATCCATTCTGAAGAGGCACTTCTTGCTATTGGCTTTATTTTCACAATTCACTTCTTCAATACCCACTTCGTCCCAACCAAATGGCCCATGAACTATTCCATCTTTACAGGTAGAATCTATAAATGGGAGTTTATCGAGGAAAGATCCTTAGAATACGATAGACTTTTTGAAGCGAAAGAATTGGAGAAGCTAAAAGTTCCCTTCCCTAACGTTCTGGGTAACATTCTCTCCGGCACGATAGGAATAACTTCCCTTATTGTAGGATTACTTACTGTTGTCTTTATCATATGGGCACTAGTCTATTAAAGTTTAATGTAAGAATTAGACTTTAAGTAGAGATATGGCGAAATAAAGGGTGAGCCCCTCCTTTTTTATGAGTTAGATTTCTGGGGAACCACACCGAATCATCTGCTCAATCGGTTTTATTACTCTATTCCGTACCCGCCGTGCAATTACCTCTTCCGTATCCGGCATTGCCGACTGGACAAAATCTCTACTCCTCGATATCCGACTATCATGTTCTACTTCTTCACCTCAGTTCCGGAGTAATAGCATTTTTGTCCATCCCCAAAAGACTCCGGACCGATCCTCTCCCCACCAACTCCGGTGGTCTTCCTAATCCCTTTCCGTGTTCTATGAATATTCGGTAGAACCGGACTGACTGTCTTTCTGTGCTCCCGAACTGGTTCAACGCATACTCTTTTCTCTGCCAATCGTGCCGGACTTCTCCAGCTAAAACACCGCGACCGCTCCCACGATACCTAGCATTCCGGGCAAGTCCAATCTCGCCTATCGTGGAATTTCTGAATGATTCGAACTTCGGTTCCCACCCCCAACGTCCCCCATGATATCCCTCCTAAGACAAATTTGAAAAACCTCCAGTCACTGGATCTACAAGTTGGGGCTCAGCCTCACTCTGTCGATTTTCTTTGAAGAACGGGTACGGCGTAAGGACCTTCTCGAATGAAGGCCATGGTAAGTTCAATTCCTTTTTTCCGGAAACGGCTTACCGCTAAAAAGACGGCATTCTGGACCATCTCTTGAGCCCTTCCATGAGTGAGACTCTTTCTCTTTCCTTTCAACAAATCGAGGCCGCAGATTCCAGGCAGGAGGCAGTGGTCTTCCTTTGAGATTTCAATCGTACAGTAGATCAACCCCTGCTCTCCCACCTTTCTGATCACCTTCCCCCACACCTCGGGCTCCCATTGATCTTTTGTGAATTGCCAATGGGGACTTTGTAACAACCCTAAATATCTATCCGGACCCTGAATTTTCAACAGATGAATCAGTGTCTTGTATTCAGGGGACCCAATGGGTTCAAGGGGATCCCGGTTGTTGGCAGCAATGATAATGATGCCTCCTTGCTTTGCAGCCGGGAGGGCTCCCACTCCCGCCTTTGCTGTTTGATAATGATTTCTTCCGACATACCCACCGTGAGTGAGAACGATATCGAACTCCTTGTCCAAGGAGATTTCGGCATCACCCTTGATCATCTTATAAGCTTCCATATGGGCTTCGATTAGATCCCCTGCGAAGACTTGGCTAAGGATCAATTCTCTATTGAGGTTGATGTTCACCATAAAATCCACTCCGACAGTCTCTGCTACTTCCAGGGCTTCCTCATGGCAAGGATTTCCTTCGAGAATGAGGTTCGCCGCATGGGGATCTTCGAGGTATATCGGGCCGTGAAATTTCTGAATCGTCTTGACATCGACCAATCCCGGGCAGACAGACTTTCTTCCCCCCGAGACCCCGGCCATAAAATGGCTCTCGACAAGCCCGGTGGCAATCTTCAAGTCGGAGAAATAGAAATCACGATTGACATAAACATCCGTTCCCCTTTTTGTCTGTCCGATAGGCTCCAAGAGATCGTTGTTCTCACAATCGTGATCCACGATGGCGAACTGCTCAACGACCTCTTTCCCGTACATCTCCACTTTCTCTTCATGAGTACTGGGTCGATGCATACCTGTGGCCACAATGATCCTGATATTTTGCTTTGGTATGCCTGAAGACCCTAGCCGCTTCAATATAGGGAGAAGGATGCCGTTTTCTCCCTTGTACGGAACGGGCCTGGTGACATCTGAGACTGCAATTGCTACGGATAATCCTCCAGGGGATTTACCTTTTTTTCTGATGATCTCCTCTAAGGTGGGACTTCCGATAGGATTTAGAAAGGCTTTCTCAATGGCTGACTTGGGATCGGGTAGGGATGGGACTTCCTTCATGCCCAATTCAGCACAGTCCGGAGGAACGAAGACCTCTAAAACATCCCGACCAAACTCCACTGGGACCCTTTTCCAGTCCTTTGTGTCAATTTCCTTGATAGCCTTTCTTACATCAGGTAACATCGTTTCACCTTTTGTGAGTGTGTGAGTAACGAGTTCGGAGTCAAAAAAACTATATTGACTTCAAGGGCGTACTTAAACCCCGGACCCCGAACCGATAACTCCGAACTATCACTTTCAAGGTGTCAGACCCAGACTCCATGCAAAAGCGGCTTCCAGCACGGGTTTCATGAACCGATGGCCATCACCCTTTTCAGCTGTGGGGTTCCAAAACCACTTAGCCTTTGTATTGTAAATCTTGCGCAAAC
>JBEKDJ010000083.1:0-16229 GCA_050014415.1 Thermodesulfobacteriota bacterium
AGAGTAACGGAAATTATTGCAGGTTCTTCGAAGGGTTTTGAAGATGCGGTGAAGATCGGCTTCGCAAGGGCCACCAAGACCTTAAGGGGTATCACCGGAATGCGCGTTATTGAATTTCGGGTGGCAGTGGAGAATTCGAAAATTGTAGAATACCGCGTGAGAATGGAAGTCATTTTCGTTCTCGAAACATAATCTGAATCAAAGGCCCTGTCTTCAACCATACGTGAATCGAGCTTGTTTGAGATGGGGCCTTTTCCTCTACTAACCCAGCAAATTCCAATGAATGATGTTCAAACTGGGGGTCAAGGTCATCTTCTTTTTCATCTTTGATCATTGTGATTTGCGCCTTGGCGGGATTGGGATTTGATTATTGGCAATTACCGTTAAGGGCTCTCCTTGATAACTCTCCTCAACTCCTCAAGGGTGGCGATGGCGGTGCCCACTTTACCCACCACGATTCCGGCAGCATAGTTGGCCAGACTCGCCGCATCCTTAACCTTAACACTGGCTCCCGTTCCCAATGCAAGGGCCATCGTTGCGATCACGGTATCTCCTGCCCCGGTGACGTCGTAAACCTCCCTCGCAACAGTAGGAACTGCATATGGTTCCTGATGGGGTTCAAAGATGGTCATTCCCTTTTCTCCTTGGGTGATGACGAGAGCGGCACACTTCAACCTCTTTAATAGCTTCTTCCCCATTCTATCGACGGACGATGCATTGATCATGGGGATTCTCGATGCCTCGCTCGCTTCCATGGTATTGGGAGTAATCACTGTTGCGCCTTTGTAAGAGAAGAAATTCTTCAGTTTTGGATCGACCATGATCAGCTTCTGCGCCTTCTTTGCTCTTTGAACAATGGTCCGAATCAGCTTCCCCGTCAGTAGCCCCTTCCCGTAATCGGAAAGAACGACTCCGTCAAAGTCTTCTATCTTCTCTCTCAGGAACTTCGAAAGGTTTCTGAAAGTAATAGCCTGCAAGTGATCCGTCGTCTCCCGATCAACCCGGACTAATTGTTGGTGGTGAGGGTGGTGGGCGATGATCCGGGTCTTCACCGTAGTCTGCCTCCCCCGTTCAAGAAATATCCCCTGTGTCTGAATTTCCTCTTCAACAAGCCTTTGAAGTATCTTCTGCCCGTTTTCGTCACCTCCCAAAACGCCACAAAGTGATACTTTCCCTCCGAGGGACCGAATATTATGTGCAACATTTGCCGCCCCTCCGAGACTAAAATCCTCTTTCTCGACCACGACGACAGGGACTGGGGCCTCAGGCGATATACGAGAAACTCTCCCCAATATGGATCGGTCCATCATAGTATCACCCACCACTAAGAGTCTGACCCTCGAAAACCCATTCAATATGGATTCCAGCTTCTTTCGGTCCATTTATTCCATGTCCTCTCAGGATTCAGCACGTTGTTTCTGGAAATACTCGACCGTCATCTTCAATCCGGCTTCAATTCCAACGTGGGGCTTGTAGTTCAATAAATCTCTTGCTTTCTGGATATCTGCCAGCGACTGTCTGATATCTCCCTTGCGAGCTTCTTCATAGATCGGTGACACGTTCGATTGTAGAATCTCCTTAAGGATGCCCACCAACCGATTCAACGATGTCAACTCTCCGCAGCCAATATTGACTACCTCGCCGTGAACGTGTTTTGTGGACATGGCCAGCAGATTGGCCTGAACGACATTGTCAATGTAGACAAAATCCCGGGATTGTTCTCCATCCCCATAGACAATCAAAGATCGTCTCCGGAGCAATGCATCAATGAATCTCGGGATGACAGCAGAGTAAATAGAGTCCGGATCCTGTTTTGGGCCGAAGACATTGAAATATCTCAGGGAGACAGTTTCGAGACCATAGAGTTGGAAAAACAGGCGGCCGTAGTGCTCTCCGACATGTTTTTGCAGTGCATAGGGTGAAAGTGGAACTGGGACCATATCCTCTTTCTTAGGCAATGTAGGATCGTCCCCATAGACTGCACACGACGAGGCATAGATGAAACGCTTCACGCCTTCGTCTCTCGCTGCGAGAAGAATGTTCAATGTCCCCTCCACGTTCGCCGAATTGGCGGTCTGAGGATCCTCCACTGACTGTGGGACCGAGGCAAGAGCAGCTTGATGAAATACATATTTCACTCCTACCATCACCTTCTGGCAAAGGGGATAATCACGGATATCTCCCTCCACAATCTCGAGAGAGGAATATTCTTTATCAAAAACCAGATTCTCTCTTTTCCCTGTTGAAAAATTATCAAGGACCCGAACGCAGTGGCCTCCCTTAAGCAAGGCCTCTGTTAGGTTCGAGCCGATAAACCCTGCTCCCCCGGTGACCAAGATACTTGCAGATTTCTCCCGAGTCATCTCCTACCCCTGCCCTCAAGATCCGGAGTGTTCATCTATATTTAGCAAAACCATCCTTGTTTATCAAGGGAGAACAAAAAACACTTGAGGGTCCTGCATCCATCTTTGATCCAGCCTATCCGTTGCCGGCCTTGCTTGCCAATAATTACAGGGAGATGATGTCGATCCCCCTTTACGATTCAGCACTCTTGCTCTCTGCACTGCTGCTCGTCGTCAGTGGCTTCAATCTGGCTGCTCACTTCGCTCGTTCAAGGACAGAAAGGAGATAAAATCGTTGAAATTGAGAAAATTGGAAGTAACCTTTTTTAAGGGACTGATGATTGCTTCCGTCTCGATGGTCCTCGCTCTCCTCGTCGGCATCATCCTCGTCATCACCCTACGGGGTGCGTCGTCTCTCAATCTATCGATGCTCATCCAGACTCCAAAAGGTGGCTACTATCTCGGCAAGGAAGGCGGCATTGCCAACGCGATCGTGGGCTCACTCTACCTTTCATTGGGCGCTACCTTCCTTTCGTTCCTATTGGGTTTACCGATCGCCTTTGCGTTGCAGAAGGAGTCCACTGGTCAACGTCTCTCTCACGTCACGAGACTTGCCTTGGACATACTCTGGGGGAGGCCATCTATTGTTTATGGAGCCTTCGGCTTTGTCGTCATGGGCTACCTCGGCCTCAGGGCATCTTTACTGGGTGGAGTCATTGCCCTGACGCTCCTCATGCTACCAATCATGACCCGATCGATCGAGGAGGTCATCAGGATGGTCCCCTTGGAACTCAAGGAAACATCCTACTCCCTCGGCTCCACTAGAATCGAGACCACGTTGAAGGTTATCTTGAGACAGGCACTCCCCGGCATCACGACGGGGGTTCTGCTTGCCTTTGGTCGAGGTATTGGAGACGCTGCTTCTGTCCTTTTTACTGCTGACTACACGGATCACATTCCGCGGTCCCTTTCCGACCCAGTGGCCTCTCTTCCCCTGGCCGTCTTTTTCCAGGTGGCAACGCCAATTCCAGAGGTTCAACAGCGCGCCTATGCATCCGCTCTCATCCTGCTGGTGATCATTCTGTTTGTTAGCATTTTCTCAGGATTGTTAAGCCGTAGGGTGTCAAGGCATATCGTAAGGTAGGTTTGGAATGTCACACATCAGCTTGCGCAACCTAACCATCGGATATGGGAACGAACGGGTTCTTCGGGACATCACCGTCGATATTCCAGACGGCCGGATCACTGCTGTCATCGGTCCTTCCGGCTAAGGGAGATATTCGGTCGAACGATCTTCACTGGAATGCATACCTGGCATGACACCTTCTGCATCTTGCCTAGCAAGATCCGTTTCCCAGGGAAACCATCCATCGAGCATTTGATAAAATATGTTCTTGAATACTTTACTCAATAGATTTTTGGATGACATCTTAGCTCTTTGAGACGCTGTTAAATCCCCCTCTATCCCCCTTTTTCAAGGGATAACTCCAATCTCCTCCCTTCAGCAAAGGGAAGACGGGAGAGATTTCCAAATATCCTGACGAGGGGAGACAACGATGGACCATCTCAGTCGATTGGAAAACAAGAGTATTTCCATCGTCAGAGAAGCCTACTACCGATTCAAAAACATATCCATGCTCTGGTCGATTGGAAACGATTCGACGACCCTCCTCTGGCTCTGCAGGAAGGCTTTTTTCGGCCACATCCCTTTTCCAATCATCCATATCGATACCAGTTATACTAAGGAGTCCATAATTGAGAAGACATATTCTTTTGAAAATCTCCCCTAACCCCTCTTTTCCAAAGAGGGGAATTCCTCCCTTTTATAAAGGGAGGGAAGGAGGGATTTGGTCTTCAGTGTCTATACAATTATGGACTGACTAGTAAGTTCCCTGAGATGTATCAATTCAGGGATGAAAGGGTCAAGGAGTGGAAACTCAATCTCTTGATCGCAAGGAATGAAGAGAAGCTAAAGGAAGGAATGGGACCAAGCCAGGGAAGTAAACTGGATTGCTGCAACGAATTGAAGACGAACGCCTTAAAGCTGATCATTAGAAATCACGGCCTGAAGGCGATCCTTTGGGGGATCCGCAGGGACGAACATGGGCTCAGAGCCAAGGGAAGATATTTTTCCACCCGCGATACCCAGTTTAAATGGGATTACGAAAACCAGCCCGCTGAACTATGGGATCAATACCAGTCCATAGTGGAGGAAGAAGAGCATTTTCGAATTCACCACATTCTTCACTCCACCGAGTTTGATGTCTGGAGCTATGTCAAGCGCGAAGGGCTGCCCATCGTTCCTCTCTATTTCAGCAAAAACGGGAAGAGGTTTAGAAGCATCGGATGCGTCCCCTGCTGCGCCCCTATCGATTTGAATGCTCAGACGATCGACGAGAAGACATCCTGGTTCGACGGCCCCACGGTATTACAGGCCTTAGACACCTTTGAGGAATTGAAGATCGAAGAGAAGCCCCTGCGGTTTCCGGTTCAGGATATCTATTCCATGGACGGGCAAAGAATATTGGTAGGCAGAATCGAAGCGGGTCACCTCATGAGAGGAAAGGAGATCTTCCTGCGCCCCAAAAGAAAATGGTTGCGGCTAAAGCAATCAAAGAATTCCTCGCGGATGATGTAGTGGAAGCAGATTGTGAAGAATCGGTAGGCGTCTATCTAGAAGGAAGACACCGGGTAAAAAGAGGACAGATTTTGGCGGGTGATCTTTCTTCTGTCATATCAGACAGAATCCAGGCCAACATCTTTTGGCTGGATCAGACATCTTATCAGATCGGTGAAGGTCTTCTCTTTCGATGCGTGACCCAGGAAGTTCCCTGTCGGATCGAAAAGATAAGCCGAAAATTTGATCCGGCTTCTATGGAATTGACAAAGGAAGATGCCTCATCCATCCAGGGCACAGAAGTGGCAGACATCCTGATTCAACTTGATGGAAAGGCGGTAGTCGATCCTTTTAATGAGATCCCTGAGATGGGCAGATTTGTGTTAGAAAAGGATGAAAGACCTGTGGCCGGTGAATCATTTTGTAAACCCCCGGGGCCATTCCGTAATAGACCATCCATCTCGCAAAAGCGGGCTTCGTCGAAAGTCACTCCTGGAGGTATCTCTACTTTCTCTTTCATCTCCATTCGTTTCTTGTATAGGCTCCATCCTTTTATGCGGAAGGCTTATCAGGGGAGTGAGACCGCTCCTTCAACTCTTGGAGCTCCAATTCTAAAAGGGCATACTTCTGAGCTAGTTCTTTACTTCGATCCGTCAATTTCGAAATCACCACAGAGAAATGGAGGCTGATGAAAACAAGAAACAAAAAAGCGAAAAAGAAGATCGTTGATGAGGGCTTCGTGGCTCCGATCTGCTGAGTGATCCACTTCAAGAAGTCAAACCACAACATTAAGAAAAGGATGATTGACCCCGTCAGGAGCCATAACCAGGAGTATTCCTCCCGCAGCTTTCTTCTTCTGACCAGCTCAACAATGACTACCAGCATTCCAATGCTGATGACGATGGCCATTATTTTATAACGAATCGGCATGACCTTCCCCTCTCTTGGTTGTTCTATTTTCTCATCAAGGTGACGAAAATGGAGAGAAACATCTTAAAGACATAATAAAGCGGTTTCCATCCGCTATGCATCGATTTCTTGTCTCGATTTTCAAACATCACCACCGGCACCTCCCGAATTCGAAACCCCGCCCGATGAAGCATGATGATCACATCCGCATCGGGATAATCACAAGGGAATCTATTAGTGGAAACACATTCCAACACTCTTCGATTCATCGCTTGAAATCCAGAGGTGGGATCGGTAACCTTCTGGTAGATAAGAAGGGATGAGATCATCCCAAAGAGTCTCATTCCCAATCTCTGCATGAGCGGGGCCCGGTAAGGTGGAGTGGCTGAGCCGATTCCTTGGATTTCAAGGAAACGGGATCCGATCGCGATATCGGCTTCCTCTTTCTGGATCACAGCGAGGAGATAGACAATGGAAGAGGGATCGTGCTGACCGTCTCCATCCATCTGGACTAACTCGTCGTAGCCCTTCATTAGGGCATACTTATAACCCGTTTGGAGGGCTGTGCCATAGCCAAGGTTGAATGGGTGGGAGGTTACCCTTGCTCCGCCTCTGAGGGCTACCTCTCGGGTACGATCCGTCGAGCCATCATTCACCACCAGAATATCGGCATGGGGGATGTGTTGGCGGATCCCACGGAGGACATCAGCAATCCTAACCTCTTCATTATAGGCAGGAATGAGGGCAAGAGTTTTCAAAGGCATCGATCAGCACCTTTCCATCCATGTCTTCGGGGATGGGGGTATCCATCAGAAATAGGACCGAAGGGGCGATATCATAAATTCGTACATTTCTTAATTCTACCCCTTGCTTAATACCTTCTCCTCTGAGAAAAAAGATACCATTCGGTCTGTGAGTCCCGGACACTGGGGTACGAGGCTCAAAAATGGCATTAGAAAACCATTCAAAATCCCCAGGGTCTAAATATCCATCCTCTGGCAGGACGACGATGTCCGGTAGTCCCTCAGAATAGGGTCCAAAGTAGAGCTCCTCTTTCTTGTAGATCCTCCGGGAGTAATGTTTCCGGATACCTGGAATTTCGAGCTCCTCTAATTTCGAGATAATCCCTCCTCTCAGGGACTCGTACTCTTCTTCCGACATTGCTCCACTTGTATCCTCATCCGTTTTTCTCCTTCGATTAATGTAGATCTGTCCAAACCCACCCATCGCAAACGCCTTTGTCCTGTCCCAGTCCACATCATGATAGGAGAGAAACAAGATCCTCAGCAGGGACTCGAAAAGCGTGGTTCTGTTGACCCGGGTCTGCAGATTTTCAAAACCCAGTCGGAGGGCAAGTTGATGTATGTTTTGAAGGGTCATCCCCCCTCGAAAGAGCCAATACTTCAGGGTGGTGATCCAGTCTTTTTTCAACTGTAGCAGACCTTCCTTCATGAGCCAGTTATTCGTATAGAACTTTTGATACAGGGGTCCTGCCCCATGGTCTGAGACGACCATCAGATAATCTTTCTTGTCCAGAGCCTGAAGGTAATCCCCCAATATCGAATCCATTCTCTGATAAAGCTGGAGGATGGCATTCCCATATTTCTTAGATTTCTCTGGATCATGTTTTGGATGGTTCTTATCGATATGATTCCAAAAAAAATGTTGTACCTGATCGGTTTCGATAAAATGGATCATTAAGAAATCCCAGGGATATCGATCCATGAGATATCGGCTTGTCCGATATCGAATATCGAGGCTCTCCATCAGGGAAGAAAGATAATCTTCCTCCTTCCCCACGGCAAAAACCTTCTTGGGAAGAATGGGATATCGGTCTCCTATATAATCTTCAATCTCCTTTTTCAAGTGTGCGGGGTAGGTAATATTCTGGGCCGACACGGGCGTCAAGAGGCCCGTGACCATAACTCCATTGACTTTCTTTGGGGGATAGGTAAGGGGGAGGTTAAGGATGGCCACTTTTTTCCCTGACTCTCCCAAAATATCCCAGAGCGTTTGATTTCCCAATGCCCTCGAATCGACCAATTTCCAATGCCCTGTCCCTGCATCTTTTTTCAACCAGTGGATCGTCCCGTGTTTGCCCGCGTTCTTGCCTGTCACCATGGACAGAATATTGTTGACAGTGATGGGTGGAAATTCAGCAGACAGCTCCCCCCACACCCCTTCTTCCATCAGTTTTTGGAAAGAGGGCAGAAGACCTTCTCTCACCCAGGGGTGAATTAAGTCAAAGGTCCCCGCATCAACACAGACGACAAAGACTCTTCTCCGCTTTTCTGGTTGGTGAATTCCCATCACGAACTTAACCCTTTTGCCCCACTCCTTGCCATTTACTCTTTAGGAAGAAGAAGAGGTGATTGAGAAGGATCAGGAAGAGCAAAGAGGCGGTCAAAAGAATGCGCTGCCCCAATACGAATCGCAGGATTTGGTCTTTGGGGATTCCGATCAAAAGGAGGGCTCCCCAAGATCCCAATTCAAGGACCCCCAGGCTTCCCGGGGTAATATTAATCACTCCGCTGATCTGGATAACAGGGATCACAAAGAGGCTTTGAAGTAAAGAGAGGTTCACATTTAAGGACAACCCGGTGAAAAAGAACCTTAGAACGAGAAGCAAGTATGCTCCCACGCTCCAGGCCACGATCGTAAGGAAGCCGTTCAGCCCGAAAGAGTACTCCCACTTTGTTTCACCCCGTTGCAGGCTGATCCGATTTCTAATGATTGGGAGCTCTAGTATCCTCCGATAAAGCCGGATCAAAAGGTGGAATGTCCCTTCTCCCTTCCAACGGAGGATGAGAAGGAACCCTCCCACAAAGACCCCCATGACCATGAGAGACCTGATCGGCGAAAGGATTTTCATCACAAACAGAAGGGAAGGGACGACGACAACGATAAAAACGACGACATCCAACAATCGGTCCAAGGTAACCGAAAAAAGAGAAGCAGATAGGGGAAGGTTCTGGTGTTGTTTGAGATAATAAGTCCTCACGCTCAGGAGACTCATATCTTTTGGCATGATGTAGCCGAGCATGTAGCTGTGGATCATCCATTTGTAAAAAGGGAGAAACCTCGATCCATCTTTCTTCGAAATGGCATCAACAATTCTTTTCCAGCGAAGTGTATGCAGTAGAATGAAAGCGAGTGTGGAAAAGAGTATTCCAAGGACGTAGATCCATTCGACGTGGAGATGGAGGAGTTCCCGGACGTCTCCGAGAAGAAAGACCATGGCGAGAAGGCCCAAGGCTAAGATCCATTTCGCAAATGTCCTCCATCTCATCTTACTGCGCCCGCTCCGTTCTATCCTTTCAATCCTCCGTTGACTTCCGTTCTGCCACCATGGCCATAAACGCTCCGAAGCGCCCGAAGCATTGAGCCGCTGCCTTTTCCAGGGTCTCCGCCAAACTGATCAAACGCCCGGGCACATAGGGAAATGGGATAACCCGACATTTTGAACAACGAATCACCTCCAAATGGTTCTTCTGAAAAATCTTCTCTAATTCCTTCACGGAAAAGTAGCGTGTATAAATGAGCGGAGCCTCATGATACCTGGTCGCCTTATGGCGAGTATATCGATATCCCCACCCCCGAAGAATTCGATAAAAATAGGCGAGGAAAAGAAAACTGCTCCGGTGGGGAAGACCGAGGATGACCCTTTTAGAAACCCTGCAAATTTCGTTAATCGCTTCTTCGAATACAGGAAGGTGATTGAAGGCATTGACGCTCACAGCGATATCGAACGCACCATCCTTAAAGGGAAGCTGAAGTGCACTCGCCTCAACATAGGACTCTGCGCTCTGATGATCACGGGCTTGATTCAGCATGGCCCGGCTGAGATCCAAGCCGATCACATCAGCTCCCTGGGAACGGAAGAGCCGCGCGAATCTTCCCGTCCCACAGGCGACATCAAGGACTCTCTTTCCAACCAGGTTAAGGGAATCGACGCCCGCCAAAACCGCTCTTTTTTGAAGAGAATCCACCAGTTTCCCGCCGGGATGTTCAAACCGGATCGCCTCATACTCCTCAGCAACTCTCTCAATCTTATAAAAAGATTCGGTTCCTTTATCTGGGCTTCGGAATTTCACCCGTTCCTCATTCTCCGGTGCTCTAACACCTCCTGGTAAAACAGAACCATCTGCTGTCCGACCCGATCCAACGCGAACCTCTCTACACTGGGAGGACCATTCTCTCTAATCGTTTTTAGCAGAGGTCTGTTCTGGAGGAGTTCGATCATCTTCTCCGCATACGCCTGTGGACGATCATGTTCCCCTTGATTGACGAAGAGACCATTATGGTGATCCCGAACTAATTCTCCGATTCCGTCTTTCTGTGAGGTCACAATCGCACACCCCGCAGCCAGGCCCTCTAAAATGCTTGGAGGAATGTCGATCATCCCCACGGTGGTTTGAACGGCATAGACAAAAAGGTCGACGGATTTTAGAAACTTGGGCACTTCAACATCACCAAGAATATCAACATTCTTCTGAAGTTGGTGCTCCCGAACAAACCAGTCAATGTATTCCTTCTCCTTTCTCGTCTCTTCCATAAACTGAATCCCCGGGAGGTCAACGGCCAAATAAAAATGAGTTTTGGGATATTGTCTTAAGACAAGAGGAATGGCCTCGACCAGATATCGTACCCCCTTTCTCCGAAAGGGAGCTCCCATCGTCCCTACCGAAACCTCATCCGGGTGCCCCCAATCGTAACGGGATGAGGAGCGGAACCGTTCTAAATCAATAAAGGGCGGGATATAAATCGCATGGGGCATCTGGACCTTCTCCTGGATACCCTTGCTGACACAAGTGACCCCGTCCAAGAAATCAAAGAAAGACCGATGTTCGCAAGGTCCGAGAAGGCTGTGAACCACAGGAAGGCCACTCGTTCTCTTCACCCATGAAGCAAGGCGTGCAAATTGTGGGAAGCTTGATAAACTATGGACCAGATCAAAATCCCTTCGATGGGTTCTGAAATACAATACCGATTTCAGAGCGAAAAGGATCTGAGCTCTTCTTTTGAGTGGAGACTCATTAAATACCAGGAACTCATATTTCAACCCCTCGGAAATAGCACTTCGGTCTCCCCATTGCCCTGTGACAATGGTGACTTCGCTTCCCTGTTTTACCAACCATCGCCCCAGGTCAAGAGCGTATTGCCTCGCTCCGCTTCCCCTCGTTGCAATGCCATACCCATAGAGGCAAATCTTCATCAAGACCCCACAAAATGATAAAGGAAATCTAATTGATTAGGCATTAGAAGTCAACCCTCCGGATCACCGGCCGGAAGGCCAAGACTTGCTCAGGGTTGACCCTGACCCGAGTTTCTTTGCCCCGTCTTCAAAGGCGAGTCCTGAACCGTGCCGGCCCTGTACCGTCATGGTGCAGGGCTGGTACAGGGCGGGGTTGGCGGGATCGATCGGGTCAACTCGAATTCCCCGATCTCTTCATGGTCGTTTCGACTCCGTCATTGGTGATTCTTCGATTCTTAGAAACGTGAAGGGGGGTGCGAGGCGGGATAAAGGACTTCAAAAACAACAGTTCTTTGATTCTTCTTCCTCCTCTCGAGTATTGGAGCCAAATCCTCATTTTTTATTTTTCCGAAAAAGTTCGGAGAATCCTCCTGAATTGTTTCATCAACAATGAGGTATCGAACCCCTTTAGAGCGGGCCGCCACGAGAATTTCTTCGTAACTACCTCGAGGGATCCTTACCCACGTCCGTTCTGCATAAAAGGCTTCTTGTGGCAAACTGCTCATCAATTTCCCTTCCTTCGCGAGATGATCCTTCATCCAGAGACCGACTTCTTTCTGTATGAAACGGTGTTCCCGGGGATGGATCACTCTCCCTTGAGCGAAAAGCACAATGAGAATAATAATGAGGAAGGTGGCTGGGAATTTCCTTTGGAGTTTTTCTTCCTGAAACCTCTTACGCGCCCAACTCGTGATTTCCACAAAACCAACAGCTGCCCAGGGCAGAGCAATGGAGACCACGTGAGAGGTATACCTCCGATCGACCCAGAAAAAAGCATGGATGAAAGCAAAGAAATAGACGAAATAGGAAATCAAATAGAGATTTCCTTTGATGGAGAAAGATTTTCCCTTGCTCAATATCAGTCCAAGGATAAGGAGGAGGGACAGCAATGGTGTATAGACCTGTTGGAACTTATAAAGAGACTGCAAAAAACCAATCCCCATCTTTTTCACTACGCTCATCGGGGACTTGAGCAGTGAAGAGAACGAGATCTCCTTCTTCACTCTGATCCTCTCAACAGGAAGTTCTGCCTCCTCTGAAGAAGATCCGATCGAGACAGAGACCTTCTTTGAGATTTGCCACCTCCCTGTCTCTTTCCTTAATTGGATGAAATAAGGGAAGGAGAGAACCAGAAAAGAAGAAATGGTCAATAAGATGATGACAGCCCTTTTCGCCCAAGGCCTTCTCTCTTTGGCCGGATTGATCAATAACATCCAGACCCCAAAGATAAGAAGAAACCCTATTCCTTCGGGCCTTGTAAGATAGCTAAAACAAGTGAAAAGACTAAAAAGGAGGATGTCTTTAAATCGGCCTTTATCGAAGGCCTTCCAACCGAAAAGAACGGATGTGGCAAGGAGGAAGTGAAAGGTGGATTCCGTCAAAACAGAGCCAGAAGGGATGTAGAGAAAAGGATGAACGGTCGCAAAGAGAGCAGAGAGCATGCCCACCTTCTCGTTAAAGATCGCTTTGCCCAGGTAAAAAACAGGAAGAACAAGGAGGGCTCCGAATATCACGGAGACTAAGATCCCTGCTATCTCGTCATTCGGAGTGAAAAAATGGAAAAGAGCAATCAAGCCTGGATAGCAAGGATGGGTCTTCCCTACACTCCAGTCCCCTGAGAGGATCTGTTTGGCGTGACCGATATATGCCGTCCCATCATTGTGGATCACCTCAGGGTAAACAAGAAGGGGAATTCTTATCAGGAAAGCAAAGAGGAGAAGGGCAAAAAGGAACCTCCGGTCATACTCCTTCTTTTCCTCATCCCAAAGACCAGAGAAATTCTCTTTCCAGTAATTCAACTTCTCTCTTATCGACACCTTCCGCCTCTCCGTCCAATTCGAATCGCATGATTAAAACCTCCATCATTATTTCACAAGGGTATCGGAAATTCAAGAATGAGTAAATGACGAATAGAAAGAGTTATTTTCATGAGTATCTTGACTTCATCCCTCCTTATTCTCAATAATTGAGAATAGGGATGCAAGAAGAAATCGCATTCGAAATGACAAAGTCATCCATAGATAAGGCAATGCCGAGAGCGCATTTTTCAGCAAATTTTTTTTTCTACTTTCAAAATAGAAAACTCTGTCATCCTACGAAAAAGATGACGGAAACCGTCTATCTCGGAATTTTGATGATCGTCTTCTTGTGCTCCATGGCTTCGGCTCTACCGGCAGAAGCTGGGATGGTCCTGCCCCGAATGGGCGCAATGATTGAATTGGATCAGGTCACACCGAAGGATCCCTGGGAGGATCGATCCTCCCGCTTACAATGGGTGTTCGCCCGCCTTCACAGTGAAGGGCTTCGTGTCTGGCTTCTTGACCCTCAGGGCCCCGTGAACGGTTGTGAGGTGATCTATTTAGATGGACCTCATTTCATGGGGGCCCTAACCTCCCTCAAGAATAGACCGATCGGGATTCTTCAGTCCGCCAACCGTAAGCTGCTGCAGGATGATTCCGATGGCCGAATGGTACGGGCTTCCTCTGGAGTTTCCTTAAAGTATCACCGCTCTGGCCGACGCAGGGTCGTGACGGTCGCGCCAGACCTCGCAGATTGTTTCAACGATAACCAGGCAGTCAGGGCACTTGCTAATGCCATCCTATGGTTAGCAGGCCTGCCGGAGGATGCACCGCGGATTTCTCCGTTCCCAGACGGTAAGCGTTCTGCGGTCATTTTCATCGTCCACGGAGAAGGCAAACCCCAAATGATAGAGGCATTCCAGCGTCAGTTCATTGAGGGCCCCGGAGCTCTGACCTATGCCGTCAGCGAAGAAGCGATTCGAAATTACCCTTTGATTGTAAAATCCTTTGCAAAGAGTCCCGTACATGAAGTGGCCATTCACAATCATGTCTCCAAAGAATACGGAACCCAAGACAAGGTTCTATCCGCCAATGTGGGGTTGCACGAGCGGATCCTCGAGGGGCATAGACCAAAAGGACTGATAGGCCCTTATCTTCGCTACTTCGACGATCTGCGGGAGGCTCTCGTCAAACATCACTTCTCCTGGTATTTGGATAAGGACCTGCCCTACCCTTTGAACATTCCTGGCCCTGCCGATGCAGAGCCGATTATTGACATCACCGAGTCGCTCAAGCCCTACGACGGCTGGTGGAGGTTAGAGGATGCTGAAGCCCTATGGCGGCAAGGTCTAACCTTTAAACGGCTTCGGCGTGAGATCGCTGTCTGCTCTTGGCACGACGTACACATGGGAATGGAACCTCAACCGTTCTTGGAGTTCATGCGCTATGTGAAAGAATTATCCGATGTGTGGCAAACAACCGCTCTCAATTTTCAAGCATTCTGGCGGGACCGATGGAGGGCCCGGGTGGAGATCGTTTCGAACGAAGACCGGCATATCATGTTGCGTGCCTCTCAAGCCCCCCCTGGCTTAACCTTGTTCCGCCACGTTAACGGCTGCACAGAAATAGCCGTCTTGACGGAGGAAAGTGCTGGGTTGACACGACTGGAGTGGAAGCCTTTGGAATCTGTTGAGAACACGCAGGGGACGGAGGGCATAGAGGTGAAATGGAGCCCTGTGGGAAGCATCATGCCCCGGAATGGTTTAGATACGGAATTTGCAGTCATTCATCCGGGAGAGAGATTGCTCCACAATGAGATGATCACTTTGACACTGCCTGAAGCATTGCAGGTCAGGATCGGCCAAGTGCTACCCACGACCTTGAGGGTGAGCACCTATGGGGTGAAGGGACTCAAGTTTAAGGACATCAAGGTAGACTCGATTGCAAAAGGTACGCCTGTACCAGCCACTTTGTCGTTCAAGGTGGATATTCTCCCCGAACAATCCATACGATTCTATCGCCTTCGATTTCCGATCTCAGGGAAAGCCAGGCGTCTCGCCCGGTGGGAACATTCCCTGAGGAAACGCCCGATCATCACAACGATCATCGGGGGGACCACGTTAATTCTGCTCGTACTTCTCACACGAAAGATCCTCTTTCCTCGGCGGCTAAGGTCGAGGGGTTATTCGGGATAAAATCTCTACGATCTTCTCGCCTGCCCTCCCATTTCCAAACATACCTCTCTTTTTGGGGAGGCGTTTCCTTTCTTCCAGATGACTTACCTCTTTTACAATTGTCTTGACGTCACTTCCCACCAGTACATTCCACCCACTCGTAACGGTCTCCACCCATTCCGTTTCTTTCCTTAAGGTAAAGCAGGGGACCTTCAACCAGTAGGCCTCTTTCTGGACACCCCCTGAATCGGTGAGAATGGCCCTCGCATTTTTCTCCAAATATAACATAGTGAGATACGAAACCGGCTCGATCAATCTGATTCCCCCGCTTTTTGGAAAAAGATGATAGACCTTTATCATTTTCCTCGTTCTTGGATGAAGTGGGAGGAGAACGGGCATTTTCCTTCCAATCTCCCCAAGGGCTTTCAAAATGGATTTCAACCTTCTCGGATCATCGGTATTTGCAGCACGGTGGAGGGTCGCCAGATAGTAACTTGTGAGTGGTGAATGGTCAGTGGTGAGTAGATTTAAATCTTTGACAAGGGCGGAATTCTTTTCAGCTAATTCGGAATAATAGAGAACCGAATCGTACATCACGTCGCCGACATTTCTAACCAACCTCGTATTCCCATCCTTTATCCCCTCCCTCGCCAAGTTAAGGACCGCTTGTCGGGTCGGGCAGAAGAGGAACTTTGAAAGATGGTCTGTGAGTAGGCGATTGATCTCTTCTGGCATGGCCCAATGATAACTTCTCAAACCAGCTTCCACGTGGGCCACAGGGATATTTAGTTTCGCTGCAGCTAAAGCCCCGGCCAGAGTCGAATTCGTATCGCCGTAAACGACAACGAATTCAGGTCTCTCTCCTTCAAGGACAGTTTCGATTCGCTCCAGCATCAGACCGGTTTGTCTGGCATGAGAACCCGATCCAACCCCCAGGCGATAATCTGGCTGGGGGAGTTCAAGCTCTTCAAAAAAGACTCGATCCATCAGGTAGTCATAATGCTGGCCCGTGTGTACTAATACTTCACGAATCTTCCTCGAACGATGAGGTCGAAGAGAAGATGCCTTGTTAAAGGCCTCAATGGCTCTTCTGACGGCTGCCGCTTTGATAAACTGGGGTCTCGCCCCAACTAC
>JBEKDJ010000084.1:0-17161 GCA_050014415.1 Thermodesulfobacteriota bacterium
GCAGGATTTCCCCGGGATGAACCGGATCAAGTTTCTTTGTTGCCATTTTCTTCTCCTATTTAGTGGTCATCAACAATTTCCACTTGAAAAGCATCACTGTCTTACCATTTGAAGCAAATTCTCCATCGGTCGTTGATTCTTATGCTATGCTGTCCAAGCCTTTCTACTTTGAGTTTCTCCAGCCTATTTGCCGGCGGAACCCTCAGATCATTCAAGTTTTCAGCACGATTTAACATTCTCAAATTTCTCAAAGCTACTCGCTGCATCGCTTCGGAAAGCTTTGAGGACCTTTGCCTTTTGAATATCTTTCCGGCCTCTTTATCCTTAAAGGACCGTATCATGTTAGCAACATACCACAATTAACGTTTAATGTCAACCGTTAAATACAACCCAAGTCCCGATTTAGAAAGGGAAGCCGCTTTTCCGAGCTGTCATTGCGAGGTCGTATCGACCGTGCCAATCTCTTTGGAAAAAGGTTGTGAGGACTTCTTGTAGGGTCGGACCAAGTTAAGCCGTTAGAATAACAGCAGAACCTTGAGAATGGGAGGGCTGATTCTTGTCTTAGAGCTGCATTTTGGGGGCGAGAATGAGACCATTAGGCTCCTGATTACACCAAGCGGGGCTGCGAGGGCAATTTATGAGAGAACCAGGCCCAGCGGCAAGGCGCAAAGTCTTTCTCTGCTCTGTGGCTTCTCACAAATTTATTCGATTTAACGACTCAGAGATAATAAGACGGATAGGCGAGCTTCAAGAGGTTTGTTTCGCTTCAGGAGTAGTCTGTTCAAGAAGCCCTGACCACTCCAGAATCCGGTTCGACATCTGGAATGCACGAGGTGCAAGGATGTGACGTGCCTGTTCGACTGGCCAGACCCGCCGCCACCGGCAGATCTCGCGCTGCATATCGGCGAGCTCAGCAGAAGCGAGATCTCCGCTCCATTCCATAAGCCAAGCTATTTCTCGCATCAGATCAACGATCTCCCCATCGTTGTGACCTGTCTGGATCCATTTGCTAAGGCGTAGCAGGTTAGATGCCAGGTTACCCATGCGCACGGAACTCTCATCCCGAATAAAACGCTCACGCATTCTTTTCTGGTCTCTCATGTGGATTCCACCTCTAACAATCTGCGTATGATAGTTTCGATCTTCGTTCGCAGCTCCGGGTCTTCAATTTCCATTCCACGATTGTCCTGATGCGGACGGATATTGATTAAAGCGCCAAACTCCACCTTCTTAGAATCAGAATACCAGTCAGCACCCCAGATGTCCTCCTGCCGGCTGCCATCTTCCAACAGGACCTCCTCGCAATCGGCATGATATTCACCGCCCCCAGCCAGTATGTTCCGTTCCACGTCGACGGCCAGTTTGATGTATGTCTCAAGCTCCTCCAGCATTTCGCGGATTTGTTCTGGAGTAGAACGATTCCGTATGATATGAATTTTCACGGCCCTTCACTCCTCGCATTATTCGCGGAACCAAATGATTAATCATACGATTCAACCAAAGAATGTCAAGCGATTTCGTTTTCTGTGGCAGAACACGATTACCCTGAAGGATCTGGATTCTACACGGATTTGAGAGTGAGGTCTTGCAATAACACAATAGAGACCAAAGCTACTTTTTGCTCTCGAAATGCCTCCCCCGGGCAGCACCCCTCCGACAAGGGAACTTGTAAATCCGAGGGGGACTTCTTCCGATTTCTTGTTTGATGAGGGTTGAACGGATTTCCTGCCACCCGTCAATCCGTGAGTTCTCCGATGATACTACGACGAATATTCGCGACTCCAGAGGGCTTCCATGTAGGGCGATGGGGACTTACTTAAGTTATTTGAATTGCTCTGCCAATTGGATTCAGCCATGAAAGGGCGAGTCTTGTCATTTAGGCTCAGGGACGCTCCTCCAGTAATATTGTACAAACAAACAGCTATAAACTGTTTTTTGTAACTTCTATTGGAGCATATAGCAAAATAGTTTTCGATAGATCGTGGAATATAATTTCTTGAGTCCATGCACTCATATTATCGCGATATTTTGAGTGTGTAAAATCATTTCCTCTGTGGAAATGGATAACAATGGAGCGCCCAAGTTTGATTCGGAATCCAACGTTCGCTCCAGATCAAGGAGGAAGTACCACTCAAAGATTGAAAGATGGAAACGGACAAAGGGGTGGCCTCTTTTGTCTGGGATTCTTATCAGGGGAATATTCAAGTCACGAAAAATCAGGGGCAGCTGGGACCGAATTTGCACACAATGAGGCTGACTCTGTCATAATTCATTCGGCTGGAGGGTTGTATCTCTTCTCGAGCTCCTCGATGCTCCGCGGCCAATCCTTCTTGAGCAGCCGCGACAACGCCCGATCGGCCAGTAGTTTGCCTCCGGTTTGACATCGCGCGCAATAGTTGGACTCGTTCGTGGCATACCGAATTCTCTGCACCGGTGACCCACACACTCGACAAGGCTGGCGAAAGCGCCCGTGGACCGCCATGTCTTTTCGAAAGGCCGTAACCTTCTCCGGGAAACCGTCACCGGTCTCGCGTCGCAGTTTGTTGACCCACTCCGATAGAGTTTCTCGCGCAGCATGGTACAGCCTTTCCACCTGGTCAGGGGTAAGGTTTTGAGTCAGGGCGACGGGTGATAGTCGTGCTCGAAAAAGCATCTCGTCAGAGTAGGCATTTCCGATACCGCTGAAGAGATGAGGGTCAGTCAAAGCACGCTTCAGAGTGTGGTTATTCTGCGTCAGCATCTTTGAGAAACCCTCAAGATCGGTTTGCAGAACATCGATACCGCCCGGATCGTGGGTTCGAAGGGCGGCCTGGCCACGCAGGACGTGCAGGGAAGCTCGCTTCTTCGTCCCGGATTCGGTAAGCGTGAGGCTTCCGTTCGCAAAATCGAAGGCCACAAGGTCCATTTTGCCACGAAGACCGGCACCCGGGCTCCGCCAGTGAAGACGCCCGGCAATCATCAGATGAATGAGGAGCCAGAGCTCGTCTTCGAGACCAATGGCGATGCGCTTACCAATCTGCTGCAGCTCAAGCACTTTCTTGTTTTCTACAGATGAAAGAGACGGCTCGGCGGTACGCAACAGGAAAGGATGCGCAATTCGTACGCGCTGGAGTGACTGATTGAGGATTCGTTTTTGCAGTGCTTCTATATAGATGGTAATATCGGGCAGTTCGGGCATATTCTAATTCTGGATGAATTTTTATCTTCGCTCCCTCTTCTCCAATCACCCCCGGAAGCTGACCCAGATGCACGCAAGATCTACCATTAATCCCATTTCCAGATGGTTGCAGCCTATCGAAAGGGGGTAATTATGGGGAAAGAAATCTTACCGAATCGTTCCCACATAATGGGCAGTCAGTTGACGTTCCCGAACCTTGGGATTGGAGTAGTCGGGGAGAAGCATTGGAGCGACACGATCTGTGATGATTCCAGCTTCGTCCAGCTCTTTGTGATATCTTCGAACATGGTCAAGGGTCAGTGTGCCATCTTTCGCTTTCTCTTTGAAATATTGAGCAGCGCTTTTCCCCGCAATCCTCCCAAAGACGCACACATCAAGAAGGGAGTTGCCCATCAGCCGATTCTCCCCATGGACTCCACCCGAGACCTCCCCTGCAGAAAAGAGTCCCGGAACGGCCGTTTCACAACGGCTATTGTACTCCAATCCTCCATTTTGATAATGAAGGGTGGGATAGACCAGCATGGGCTCTTTGGAGATTTCGATCCCGAATCGTTTGAAAAGAATGTGTTTCCCCGGGAATTCTTTCTTTATCGACCCTTCCCCCATGAGGATATCAATCATCGGAGAATCCAGCCAGATGCCAACCTTCCCGGTTGGAGTTGGAATGCCCTTACCCATCTCCGCGCACTCCCGGATGAATGAAGCAGATTCTACATCCCTTGGCTCACGTTCGTTGACAAATTGCTCCCCGTCGATGTTGAGGACATTGGCTCCTGCTCCCCTAAACTTCTCTGTTATCAGGAGACCCTCTGCCTGTTCCGGGAAGACGGCGCCGGTGGGATGGTACTGAACTGTGTGGAGAAAACACAATTTCACTCCAGCCCGGTAACCCAGGACGAGTCCATCCCCGGTCGCACCATAATGATTGGTGGTCATGAATCCCCGCATATGAAGCCTGCCCGAGCCCCCTGTCGCCATGACAACAGCCTTTGCCTTGACGACGAAGTACTCCTCCGTTTCCAAGTTATAGAGGACCGCACCCGCACAATGTCCGTGTTCATTCAATATCAACTCCACTGCGGGAGAAAACTCAAGGACCTTGATCCCTTCCGCTCGATTCCTTGCTTCATCCCTGAGCGTTCTCATGATCTCCGCGCCGGTGATATCCGCTGCATAATGCATACGCTTCCGGCATGTTCCTCCGCCATGGAGCGACTTGAGCGCCCCTTCCGGGGATTTTGTAAACATACATCCTAAGCTTTCCAACCAGGCCAGCACCTTGGGGGCCTCCGTGACGAGGGTGTAAGCCAATTCAGGAACATTCTTGAAATGGCCGCCTCCCAGTACATCGAGGTAATGATAGTAGGGGGAATCTTTTGTCCCTTTCGAGGCGGCCTGGATACCGCCTTCCGCCATCATGGTGTTGGCATCCCCGTGCCTCAACTTAGTAGCCACCAGAACCCTTGCCCCATTCTCCTGGGCCGTCAAGGCAGCCGCGGTCCCCGCACCTCCTCCGCCGATGATAAGGACATCCGTCTCATAAGCAATCTTGCCAAGGTCGATCTTGTCAGGATTCACCCGGCTCTTCGCCTCGAGAAGATCCACAATCTCAGGGGAGATCGCATAGCCCTTACTGGGACCCACCCGAATCTCCCTCCTCGAACCTTCCTCGAAATCGGGATGGTATTTTCTTAGCCGTTCCTCTCTCTCTTTCAAAGACAGCACTGGAAACTCTTCGCCTCTTCTCTTCTTCTCAATTCGAGAGGGCCGCGTGGCTTCAACCTTTTTGATTAATACCTTCAACTCTTTCGTATAAGCCATCTCATCTCCTCAGGGATGACCTTCGTAGGTTCAGGTTGAGGCTAAGTTTAAGAAGTTCTTAACCTAAACCTTAACCTCAATCTTTTTACCAACATGTGCCATGCGTTCTACAGGTATGTTTTGTCCTTGGGTGTCCAATCTTCGTCGGCCTGTTCAGGCTCTGTCTCCCGCCTGTTGTAAAGATCCTTCAGCGCCTCTTCACCCGTTTTCATGAGTTCTCCGAGCATCTGTTCGTATTTCCCCTTTTCGATTTCCTTAACCATCGAGGCCAGGTGTTCTGCCTTGGCCGCAATGTACTTCCCATAAAGCCGTCTTCCTAAAATCGCAATGTTATATTGGCAGATTTCTGCCGGGCACCGAGAAGTACAGAGGCCGCACATCACACAGTCAAAGGAGAGCTCGGCTAAACGCGCAACGTCACCTCTCATGGCGGCTGCCATATAATCCATAACTTCAATCTCCATGGGGCAGGACTTGGTACATGTATTACACTGGAGACATCTTAGCAGCTCAGGGTAAGCCTTCACCAATGTTTCAATGGCGGGCTTTATCTTCTCCATGTCATAGACAGATTTAGTGGCAGGAAAGAAAGGAATCTGCGTAAGATACATGTTTGGCTGGACAACGGTCTGACAGGCCAAACCCACCTCGATCTTGTAACTACCCGGAAATCGGTAGACCGTTCCACAAGCTCCACATATCCCTCCGCGACATCCACATCCCCGGATCAACTGGTATCCGGCATACTCCATCGCCTTTTGGATCGTGATTGAGGGAGCAACATCATACCGCTTACCCATGATGAAGATGGGAACTAGATCCTCCCTCTCCGTGGTTTCAGCTTCCATCTTTTCCACCTTTTCTAAACAAATTGATCTCAATAAAATGCCAAATGTCAAAGCTCAAATGACAAACCAAATCTAAAGCTCAAATGAGATGCCGAAATACTTAGGTCCTGAATTAAATTCAGGACCTGGTTCGGCATGACAAGAGTGTCATTCTCAACCTTGCTTTGAAATGAGTTCAGGGTCTTCGATTTCAGAATTCCATTTTGAAATTTGACATTCATTTGACATTTGGTTTTTGGCATTTGGATTTTGGTTTTTATAGGGCTCCTGATTCAAGCTTCAGTTCGTTTTCTCTGAAGGTTGCCACGGGGGGCACTTCTTTTTGATCCCTCCCCGGGACATACTCAAACATTTTCTGAACCCTGGCTCCCACACTTCGAAAGAGAGCAGCCACCGGCAATCGGCTCGGGCAGGCGCTATCGCAGAGTCCGCAGCCAATGCAAGAAGTCACCATATGTGACATCCGGATGAGGTGAAAAATGAGGGTGTCTGTGGGCATCCGGATTCCATCCTTGCGGTCTGCCCACCTGAGAAACTGGTCTCCTTCATGCTCAAAGACCCCTGTCCTGAAGACACACTCCTTGCAATAACAGATCGGACAGGCAACCATGCAGTTGTGACAGCGGATACAGGTGGAAAATCGGTCCAGGAAAGAGCGAAGATCCTTGATCATCCCCTTGAACTCTCCGAAGACGGCATCCCTCTTCTTCGTTCTTTCAGCGACGACCTTGCCAACCACATTGGTCCTGCTGGCAGACTCTTTTTCCGAATAGGAGAGAATCCCTTTCTCTTCGATCTCTTTCTCTAATCTCTCCCCGATCTCAATGCCGATCTCCTGATCCGTCTTATAACCAAACAGTTTGAGGATAATATCTGCCTTGGGAACTCGCAGCGTCGAGTCTACGACGGGAAACTCACACATCTGACAGGCTGACCGGAAGGCATAGCCCGAGGGCGAGGAAACTTCACCCGATTCCATACCTTTGAACAACTGCTTCGTCAGCTTCTCACTCCCTTTTCCCTCCTGCGTCATCTTTGAATAATCAAATACCTCAAAGGTTCCGGGACAATCGATGCCGATGAGATAGAGGTTCTCCAATTTGACCTGAAGGAATTTTGTCAACTCCACAATGGCCCTTATTTCACAGGGTTTAAACACCCCCGCCACTTTCTTTCCCAGATTTCTTGCAGTGAGGTTGGATGCGACCCTTGCCGATTGGACCGGCATGGTAGGTGAAAGGGCATACACACCATCTAGCTTCTGGGGGTCGCGGATTAAAGTCTGAACGAATCCATCTCCAGAAGGAAGTGCCCTGGGCATGAGGATGGCTTCCACTACTCCCTTTTCTAAGAGTGAATTCAAAAATCCCTGGATGGCCTCCTCCGTCCTCCCTTCTGAAACCTTAACCACCGCCTGCTTCGCCATTTTCAGCCATTCTCCTTTTCTTTATCAAATAACGTGACCGTGTCCGTTTTCCGTGTCTATAATGTCTATCCCTTATCCTAGTGTAGTGAATCTAGCACTTCTTAATGCTGATTCTGCAGCCGTCATTCCCGCGAAAGCGGGAATCCAGCTTAGAAAGACTGGATTCCGGGTCAAGCCCGGAATGACAAATAAATGAAAGGAAATTGTAATTCACTACGCTAGTTTCTGATATTTCAAACGCTATGCGCTTTGCGCTTAGGCGTCCCAGAGCTGCTTCATGGGATTGGGTCCCATCTTCTTCAATTCTTCGACCATCTTCGTCACCGTATCCGCGAAAAGTTTCCCTTCGCTGGCACTGATCCATCTCAGCCAGATGCGGTCTTCGGTATAACCCATGTAGTCGAGGATCCCCTTCAGAATGGCCAGCCTTCTTCGGGCCTTGTAATTTCCCGTTTGATAATGGCAGTCCCCGGGGTGACAACCTCCGATCAACACCCCATCGGCTCCATCGATCAAGGCTTTGAGCACATAGATGGAATCTACCGCTCCAGAACACATCAAATGAATGACGCGGATGTTGGGAGGATATTGCTGCCGCGTGGTTCCCGCCAGGTCCGCTCCAGTGTAAGTGCACCAATGGCAAAGGAAGGCTACAATCCTCGGTTCAAATTCAGCCATTTCATTTCTCCTTCATTAGAAAGTAGCGTGTTACGTGTCCGTAATCCATTTTCGTTTTTTGCCTACTGCTTTCTAATTGCTGCTTTCTGCCTTCTATTCCCCCATCTCCCAATCTCCCCATCCCTTATTAATCGATAGCCGCATTGAGCACGGCGAGATTGACTTCTTTTTCAAAGTTTCGCTGCTGGGAGGCTGCATTCCGACAGGCGATGACACACGAACCACAACCCTGGCAGAGTGCACCGATTACTTCTGCTTTTCCTTCCTCTTCATTGAGAACCCTTGCCTCATAAGGACAGACCGTAACACAGAGGCCGCATCCGCAGCAGAGCCTCTTGATCACATAAGCCAGATAGGCCTTCTCCTCGATGGCCTCCTTCGAAAGGATCGTTGCCGCCCGGGCTGCCGCCGCATTCCCCTGGGAGATGGCATCCTCCATGAAATTGGGTGAATGGCAGAGGCCACAGTAGAATTTCCCGCGGTCCACCGAATCCAACGGAGCTGATTTGGGATTTGCCTCCATGAAAAAACCATCCGGATTAAGATCGACATCAAAGACCCTCGCCAGCTCCCGATGGTCATGGGGTTCAATTCCGGTGCTAAGAATGACACGGTCTGCCGGGAGGATCGCCCGACTGCCCATTGCAGGATCAAAAAGCGATACCTGAAGCTTTCCATCTTGAAGAGTCACTTCAGGCTTATTCTCCAAATCATATCGAACGAAGATAACGCCTTTCCCTCTTGCTTCATGATAATAGGTTTCATAGAATCCATAAGTTCTCACGTCCCGATAGAGCACGTAAACCTTCACATGGGGATGGATTTCCTTCAGCTTAAGAGCATTCTTCACTGCATGGCCACAACAGATTCGGCTGCAGTAGGGATGTTCTTCGTCTCTGGAGCCCACACACTGGATCATCACCAGCGAATGAATATCTTTCAACCCTTCGTCATTCAGGTGAATCATCTTCTCCAGCTGTCGTTGCGTCATCACTCGAGGATCTTTCCCGTAGAGATACTCCTTGGCAGAAACCTCCTTCCCCCCCGTAGCAATGATCAATGCTCCATGGTCAAGGAGTTTCTCTTCATTCTGATGTCGGATCCTTGTTCGATAATGTCCGTTCCTCTTTTCAAATCCAAGAACCTCTGCTTCGGAATAGAGATGGATCTTTTCGTTGCCTTCTGTTTGCCTGATCAGATTCTTCAAAAGAGTTTGGGGATCCGATCCTCTTAATGTATAGAATGATCCTCTTAGATTTCCTCCCAGCTCCTTATCTCTCTCGATCAAGGAGACCTCAAATCCCTGTTCTGCCAGCCGAAGAGACGCTGTCATGCCGGCAAGGCCTCCTCCCACAACCAGTCCCTTCTTCTCGACCTTCTGCTTCCCTTTTCGAATGGGTTGAACTCGCCTTGCTCTCTCCGTGGCCATTCGAATCAAAGCCATTGCTTTTTCCGTGGCCAGTTTCGGATAATCTCCGTGCACGAACGCACACTGCTCCCGGATGTTGGCATATTCGATCACAAAGGGATTGAACCCCATCCCTTTGGCCATCTCCTCCATTGCTCCCCGAATCTCCCGCTGAGAGCAGCCCGCAATGACGATTCGATTAAAACCATGTTCTCCGATCCTTCTTTTGATGAGATCGAGATCTTCGGGGAGGCAAGCCAAACCGACTTCTTCAACATGAACCACTTCTTTCAACTCCTTCGTCCCATCGACCAGATCGGAGATCGAGAGGCTCTTCTTCAACTCCTCTCCGCAATGACAGATAAAGACGCCTATCTTTGGGATCTCATCCGTCAAGGCCCCTTCTGTTGGATACTCCTTGACAGGAAGGAAAAGGGGATTGGGGAAAAGAAAGGAAGCAGCTGCAGCTGCAGCGCTCGAGCCCTCCACTACTGTCTCGGGGATATCCCTGGGACCCCGAAAGGCCCCTCCCACAAAAATCCCTTCCACTGAGGTTTGCGCAGGATTGAACTCTCCGGTCTCGCAGAATCCCTGACGATTCAACTGGAGCCCCATCCTCGCCGCCAGATCTTCTATGGCCTGCGGCGGTGTGAACCCCACAGAGAGAACGACCGCATCAAACTCCTTCTCCTCAAAGGTCCCGTCCTCCTTGACATAGGTGATGAGGAGGTTCTTTGTCTGCTGGAGCTCCTTGATCGACGAAATGCCACTTCGCTCATACTCGACCCCGTATTCAGCCTTTGCCCTCTCATAATATCGTTCATAATCCTTTCCCATAGGCCGAATATCCATGTAGAAGAAGGTGACTGCAAGATTGGGAGATCTCTCTTTCGCAATCATGGCCTGCTTCGTAGCGTACATGCAGCAGATAGTGGAACAGTGATCCTGACCACAGGAGGGATCCCTTGATCCGACGCACTGAATAAATGCGATCTTCTCCATCTTCTTTCCGTCGGAGGTCCGAACCGGAAATCCTTGCGTGGGACTCGATGTGGAGAGCATCCTTTCGAACTGGATGCTCGTCAGCACGTTCTCATAACGACCAAAACCATACTCTCCTTTTCTCTGAGCCCAGAACGGTTCGAACCCGAATCCGAGAAGGATGGCTCCGACCTCAATCGTCTCTTCTTCCTCTTTCATATCGAGATCGATGGCGCCGGGCCCGCAGACCTTTACACATTCACCACAGCGTGTACACGTTTTCGGATCGATCACCAGGCTGTGAGGGATCGCTTGGGGATAGGGAAGATAGATGGCTTTACGTTTCTCCAGACCCCCCCCAAACTCCCTCTCGACCTCCACCGGGCAGGCTTTCAGGCAGGCCTCGCACAAGGTACATCGTTTGGGATCGACGAACCGGGGTTTCCGGACAACGGAGGCCCTAAAATCTCCTCCTTTACCCTCGATGTCCTTCACCTCTGAATAGGGCAGCAGCTCGATGTTGTCGTGAAGGTGACATTCGTAAATCGGACAGAAGGCGGGGGGGGTGGGACTCATAAAACAGACCCCGCAAGAGTTCGTCGGAAAAGTCTTATCCAGCAAAGGGAAGTAACCTCCGATGGCTGGGCCTTGTTCGAGAAGAAATACCTTTCTTCCCATTTCCGCCAGCAGCAGGGCAGACTGCATTCCTGCAATCCCCGCGCCGATCACCAATGCTGAACCTTTGTCACCCCTTGTTTTCCCTGGTTCCATTATCATGCTCTAATTTGAAAAATGAATTCCAAGTGCAAGAAATCTCTCTTTTTTGTCATTTGGATTTTGGGCTTTATTTGAACTTTAAACTTTGACATTTGACATTTGGTTCATCTAAGCCAGCCCCAACGATTCCAATAACCCCTTGGGGGAGATGAAATGTTTCTTCCACCATCCCTCTCTCTTCTCGACATCAAAGGCAACCCCCATCAATTCTGTGAAGTAAAAAACCGGGAGACCGACATCCTGTCTCATCTCCAGATTGGCCTGGCAGAGACCGCAGGAGGTCACAATACAATGGGCGCCTGCCTCCTTTGCCATCGACACAATTTTTCCCACGAGTTCTTTAACCACGCTGCCATGAGTCAGAGCCAGGTCTGCACCACAGCAATCGGTCTTATAAGACCATTGAACCGGCTGAGCGCAGAGGCTCTTCATCAAACGATCCAGGTATTGAGGATTCTCCGGATCATCCAACTGTGTAATCTTAGGATTTCGAACCAAAGCACATCCATAGTAACAAGCAGGCTTTAATCCCTTCAAAGGCTTCCTTACCTTTTCTTCAACTCTCTCCAAGCCGATTCGATTCACGACCACATCCATCAAGGCTAAAATCTCAAGAGAAGGCTGGTAGGTGAATTCAACGATCTCTTCAATCCTTTTTCGCTCCGCTTCGTCATTTCTCAGGACACGCTCCGTCTTCTTAAGTGCGTTAAAACACCCGGCACAGGGAATGACCAAAGGCCCTGCCTGTGCAGACTGCGCTTTAAAGATATTCCTGGCCGGAAGGCAGAGGGAAAGGAGACGATTGAGACTGTGGGCGGCTGCGGCTCCACAGCAGTTCCAATCCTCAATCTCTACCAGCTCTACCCCCAGGGTCTTGAAAACCTCATGGGTCGATAATCCATATTCCAGTGAGGTGGAGTGATCCGTACAACCTGGAAAATAAGAGAATCTCATTAACATCCCCCTCGGAAAAATCCAAATATCAAAACCCAAATATCAAATCAATGCCAAATGACTGAATGTTATAAAAGCTTTCCCGGACATTTGAATTTTGGATTTCATTTGGACTTTGGGCTTTGAAATTTGACATTGCTTCATCTATTTTTCTTTGGTGCATTTCTCAAAGATTTTCTTAATCTCCTGTCTCTCCTTGACAAGGCTCGGAAACAGGGGAATCTTGCCCTTCAGAAAAAGCATCATCCCGGGGATCATGTCGGTGAGAAAGTCTCTGCTCCTCAGTTTATACTCGATCTCCATGGCTAACTCATGGAGTCTTCCTCCCCTTCTGATGCTCTGAACAAACGCTTCGTGAAGAAGATGGATATTCTTCTCCTTAGCCGGGATTCCCTCTTCGATTGCCATTTCTCTTAAGGCATCCATCAAGACGCCGATGTCGATCTCATTCGGGCAACGTGTCCCACAGGTCCAACAGGAAACGCAAAGCCAGATGGCACTGCTTCCTAATACCGCTTCCCTCATCCCCATCTGGATCATTCGAATGATGTTGTTGGGTCGAATGTCCATGTAGGGGGCAGTGGGACAACCTGCCGTACACTTGAGGCATTGATAACAGAGACTGAGGTCCTGCCCGCTCCTCTTCTTTGCTTCTTCCAGAAATGACGAATCAATCTTGTCCATGCTGGCAACAGGCCCCAATTTCATCTCCTCCATACTTCCGTTTCGACTTAAATGAATTATAACCTACCGAATTTCACTTTTCGACGCGAGTCACTTCCCTTAAACGAATGTATCGAGCATTCTCAATACCTGATGAGAACCGCTATTTCGCAGCTCACATGCAAAGTTAGGACAGGCAGCAATGCAGGCCCCACATCCCTGGCAGAGGGCCTCGTGAACAATCGAAATCCCTCGGTGAGGATCCATTTCCCGCGCCTCGTAAGGACAGACCTCTATGCAGATCCCACAACCACTGCAGATCCCCTCATCGACAAACGCAATCAGAGGGTCTTGCAGAAGTCTATCCGTAGAGAGCAGGGCTTGAATCTTGCTCGCTGTGGCTGAGGCCTGCGAGACGGTGTCTGTAATGTCTTTGGGACTCTGGCTGCAGCCGGCAAGATAGATCCCCTTGGTCGAACTCTCTACCGGATAGAGTTTGATATGGGCTTCGGTTAGAAAACCATGTCGATCCACTGTGGCTCTCAGTTTGGCTGCCAGATCCTTAACGCCATTGCTCGGAACGATGGCTGTTGCCAGGACGACCATATCGGCTGCCACTTCAACCGTTTTTCCTGTCAACGTATCGACTCCTAACACCTTCACTCTTCCATCGTCCTGAAAGACTCTCGAAACCCTGCCCCGGAGATAGAGGAGCCCTTTTTCTTCGATCGTCTTCTGAAGAAACTCCTCATAGCCTTTACCGTCGGAGCGGATATCCATATAGAAAATATAGGGCTGCCCGTCCGGAATCTGCTCTTTATAGATTTTTGCCTGTTTCGCTGTAACCATACAGCAAACTCGGGAACAGTACGGCATGTATCGATCGGGGTCCCTTGAGGCGACACACTGTATGAAGACCATCTCCTTTGGCACTTTTCCATCGGAGGGGCGAAGAATTCTGCCCTTTGTAGGACCATCGGGAGAAAGCATTCGTTCAAAGGTGAGACCGTCGATCACATCCGGAATTTCTCCGTAACCGTATTCGCCCAATTGCTCCTTGGGAAAAAGATCGTAACCCGTAGCGACCACAATGGCCCCCACCTTCTGTTCAATCCGATGATCTTTCTGCTCAAAATCGATTGCTTCCTCAGGACAGGTCTCTTTACACCGTTTGCAACTTCCATCCAGGAAATATCGACAATGTTCACGGCAGATAACGGGCTTATTGGGAACACTGGAAGGATAGAATAGGTCGATTGCCTTTCGCACTCCCAGTCCCCTCTCAAATTGAGAGACATATTCCACAGGACAGTTCTCTATGCAGACGCCGCAACCATTGCACTTCTCCCAATCCACAGAGGTGGGCTTTTCACGGATGGTCAATTCGAAATTCCCCACGTAACCCTTCACATCCTCCAACTCCGAATAACAGTGAAGATCGATCCTTGGATGCCTTGCAACTTCCGATGCTTTCAACATGAGGCCACCAAGGGCTGGATCGAGATCCGGAAAGGTCTTTGATAGTTGGGCCATGTGGCCGCCGAGAGCAGGCTCTCTCTCAAGAAGAACGACTTCGTAACCCCCTTGAGCGAGATCAAGAGAGGCTGTGATTCCTGCAATCCCTCCACCGATCACTAACACCCTCCGGTTGATGGCCACGGCAATGGCCTCCAGTGATTCATTTCTTCTCACCTTCTCGAGGGTAGCCTGGATGATTTCTTCTGCCTTCCGGGTCGCTTCGGCCTTCTCCTTCTGATGGACCCAGCTGCACTGTTCGCGAATATTGGCGATCTCACAAAGGTAAGGATTCATCCCCTGAGATTTGACGGCCTTCCGAAAGGTGTTCTCGTGCATATTGGGGGAGCAGCAGGCAACCACCACGCCATCCAAACCCTTTTCGCGAATGGCCTCCCGGATGGTCTGCTGTCCCGGCTCAGAACACATATAGATGTAATTGCTGCTGTAGGCAACATCTTCGATCTTGCCCATCCTCTCGGCGACCGAGTTTACGTCAACCGTCCCCGCGATATTGACACCGCAATGGCAGATAAAAACACCAAGTTTTCTCATAATCCGTGAATCGTCAATCGTAAGGCGAAAGGGGTAAATGACAAAAACAAATGTCGTATCAATTTAGCTGTTTCAAAAAGCCTTTTTGACTCCCTCCCAACCTCCCTTTGCCAAAGGGAGGGGTTAATTTCTCCCCCTTTATTAAAGGGGGATAGAGGGGGATTTAGACCATCTCTCGGTGAGTAGAGGCATGATTCTTGACCTTTTTCAAAGCGCTAAAGTGCTACCAAATATCTTCTTCACCTTGCGCTTCACGCCTAACGACTTACGCCGTTAGTGTTGGGCAAACAATCCCTGAACTTTGGACGCCGCGGCATTGGCATGTGCCACTGTATCTGCAATATCTTTTGGCCCTTGAGCACAGCCCGCAATATAGATTCCTTCTTTAGTGGTCTCAACCGGCCTGAGCTTCCTCTCGACCTCTGTCATAAAACCATATTCATCTGCACTGATTCCCAGTTTGCTGGCTAAGTCCTTCGCATCTTTCTGGGGAATCATTGCCGTAGCCAGAACAACCATGTCCGCATTGACCTCCACTTTTTTCCCTGTCAACGTGTCCACACCCCAGACGGCAATCCTTTCACCGTCCCGAAAGATCCGAGATACTCTTCCCCTCAAATAGAGGATCCCATCTTCTTCCATCCCCTGCTGGATAAACTCCTCATATCCTTTCCCGGTTGAGCGGATATCCATATAGAAGATATAGGCCTGCCCATCATGGACTTTGTGTTTATAGAGCCGGGCATGCTTCGCCGTATACATACAGCAGGCTCGGGAGCAGTAGGGCATGTAGCGTTCAGGATCTCTTGACCCAGTGCACTGAATGAAGACCACTTCCTTCGGGATTTTCCCGTCCGAAGGCCTCCGAATCTCACCCGTGGTCGGTCCTGATGCTGAATTGAGCCTTTCAAAGGCGAGGCCATCGATCACATCAGGAACCTCTCCGTACCCATACTCCCCGAATCTCTCTTTGGGGATTAAATCAAAGCCCACAGCCGTAATGATGGCACCAACCCTTTCTTCCACATAACGATCCTTCTGTTCGTAATCAATCGCTCCAACCGGGCAGACCTTTTCGCAGACCCGGCATTTTCCTTCCCGGAAGTAACGGCAAGTGGAAGGGTTGATCACAGGCTTATTTGGAACAGCCTGGGGCGATAAGGTATAGATGGCTTTGCCCAATCCCATGCCCCGATCAAACTCGGACGGGGTCTTCGAAGGACACTTCTCCTGACAAAGGCCGCAGCCCGTACATTTTTCCCAGTCAACATATGCAGCCTTCCTCCGAATTCTCACGGTGAAGTCTCCGGCTTTTCCTTTTACCTCGTCCACTTCGGAGTAAGTCAGGAGTTTGACTCGAGGGTGCTGACCTGTCTCCACCGTCTTCGGAGTCAATGTGCACTGGGCACAGTCGAGGGTTGGAAAGGTTTCAGAGAGCTGAAGCATCCGGCCTCCGATGGAGGGAAGCTTCTCTACAAGAACGACTTCATACCCTCCATTGCCCAGATCAATGGATGCAGAGATCCCTGCAATGCCTCCACCGATCACCATGGCTCTTTTTACAAATCCGTTATCTCCCATCTCTATAGAAGGCCTTTCTCTTTTAGCAGGGGCAAAGGGTCAACGGCATTCTGCTCAAACCCTAAGGTTTGCCAATCGAGTCCCATGGCAATACCGAGCAGTTGGGTAAAATAGAGAATAGGAACCGTTTTGAAATCCAGGTATCTTTCGCGAATATCAGATTGTTTATGATCGATATTGAAGGTACACATGGGACAAGTGGACACCACTACCTCTGCTCCGTTTTTGATAGCAGAGCTAAGGATTTTGTATGCGCATTCTGTGGCCACTTCAGGCGAGCCCACCGATTGGAATGACCCGCAGCATTCGATCTTGAACGGGAATTCGACAGCCTTCGCACCCAGCGCCTCCAAAAACTCTTCAAAAACCGTAGGTCTCTCCTTATCATCAAACTCCATCTCCTCAACCGGCCGGAGGAGCATACATCCATAATAAGCCGCCGCCTTCAGCCCTCCCAAGGGTTTTTTCACCTTCTCCTTGAGACCAGAGAAGCCGATGTCCTGCTTCAGGATCTCTAAGTAGTGAAGGATTCGAAGATCTCCCTGATAATTCTTCTCCATGAAATTGTTAATCTTATCCCTTTTCTCTCCGTCCTTCTGAATCAACCGATTCGTCCTTTTAATCACATTGAAGCAGATGGCACAGAGGGTCGTAAGGGCCGTGCCTTCCTCTCTCGCATTGGCCAAGATCCTCGAAGGCGGAAGGAGGGCCATGAGGTTGTCCGTTGCTAAGGGAAAGGTGGCCCCGCAGCAGGTCCAGTTAGAGAGTTCCTTCAA
>JBEKDJ010000085.1:0-16190 GCA_050014415.1 Thermodesulfobacteriota bacterium
CTTGCTTACTCAAGAGGAAATTGGGAATTTAAGCAATAACCTTCACAAATTATGGGAGCTAGTTGAGGTGCAATGCCAAGAGAATGGAGAAGTCATCTTCAGGCTATATGAGATGTTAAAAAAGGCAAGAAATTGGGATGATGAGACGTTCTGCAGGGAGCTAAAAATCAGTGAGAAAGCCATAGAAGATATCAAGAGTCATCGGAGACCAAGGGCTAAGGCGGTGGGCCTCAAAATGCTCTACGAACTGTTTCCTCAAATGGCCGTATAACCTCTGCCAACTCAGAGGAAGCACTTGGAAGGCTCCTCGTTGAAAAGGGAGTGTTTACCAAAATCAAGGAAAATGCATAGGTTAGTTACCGCAACGGAGGTTAGATATGGAGCTAAAACCTTTATCACCAGAATTTGATGAATTGAGAAAAGCCGTTATTTCTTCAAACCTCACCACTTGCTATCTAGTTCTTGATGAACTTATCTCTAGCAGAGGTGAAAGGTTTTTCTATGACAAATTCAGGAGAGAGTGGCTAGATGTATATAAGGAAATCTATGACCGTGTTTCCAAAATGAAGAAGCCAAACGAGCATTTTAGGCTTACCCTGGTAACTTCGGTTCTATTTTATCTTCAAGGAGGCGATTGGTATCAATCAAGCGAATCTCCGAAGGGGAAGACTCCCAGGAAGGAATAAATGGACAAGATAAGGAGCAAGTGGGAATTCCTTTCAACCTAACCTTTAGCCTTCTGGGGGAGTAAGATGAGAAGGTGGGGTTACCAAAAGATGCCGATGTGAAAACCCTAAGAGGGAATTAATATCCTCTTAGGGTTTTTATTTCTCCTCTAAATAAAGTGCTCTGAACTTCAACTGATTTCCTTCTGATCTGAAACGCTTCTTCGATGATGTCTCTTCTCCTTTATGAGGATGCTACTGAAAATGGCCATAAAGGCCATGATCAAGGAAAGGATGAAGATCAATCTGTAGCTCCCTGTTTTATCAAAGATCAGACCTCCCAAATAGGCCCAGAAGCCACCCGCGAGGTGGTGGATCGTAATGATGAAACCTGTAAGAAAACCAATATGGGACGAACCATAAAGCCTCCCCATAAGAGTGGGCGTGAGAGGGCTGGTAATAAGAGAGGTGAAGCCGAAGGCCAGAGC
This sequence comes from Thermodesulfobacteriota bacterium, assembly GCA_050014415.1. GTDB lineage: Bacteria > Desulfobacterota > BSN033 > BSN033 > UBA1163 > JBEKDJ01. Next base: position 1,154 of record JBEKDJ010000085.1, read on the forward strand.
AAAAATATAGAAAGAAAGGAGGCCTTGGTATTTAAGGACCAGGAAAAACAAGAAAAATCGTATGACGAAAGTTAACGCGATGGGGATCTTGTTTTCCACCACGTCGGAAGCAGGCCCGGCAATCAGTATCCCTCCCAAACTCATCAGCCCATACCACCCTAGCATGTTGGCAGCAGTAACAGCCGAGATATTGTAATCCGTCGCAAGAGCGACCAGATGAGTCGTCACCAAGAAATCACCACTCCCACAAACGAACATCGTGAAGAGAAACAGCCAAAAAGAATAACTCCTCATCGCCTCTCTCAAATCTAAGTCCTGAAGATTCTGAGTTAATGAACTCTGGCCCTTCTTCTTTTCTATATCCTTTGCGTTTTCATAACCAAAGGGTTTCAATCCGATAGCTTCTGGATCCCCTCTGATAACCAGAAGAGCAAGGGTAATATTGAGGATCAACATGATTAATCCAAGGAAGAAATATAAGGCCCGCCAACTATACTGTAGGATGAAAATACTAAAGAGGGGAATTAAGGCAAACTGACCTAAGCAATTGCCGGAAAGGGCTAAACTTACGGCAAACCCCCGGTTCTTTTCGAACCATTTACTGGTTATTACAGAAATCAGGGTAGCAGAGGTACCTCCCAACCCAATGGCTGCAATGATCCCATAGCAGATGAAGAATTGCCAGAGGGAATGAATGAGAGAGATGAGAAAACATCCTCCAGAAAGGAAAAACGTCGAGATGATGATGATCCACTTCGGCCCATATCGATCATACAGCCTTCCTACGAGAATGAGGGAGAGTGCGAAGACTATCATATGTAGAAAAAAAGCCATCGAGATGGCACTGCGGCTCCAACCGAACTCTGCAATGACCGGCTTAAATATGACTCCGATGGCAAATCTGGCTCCTGAGTTGAAAAAAAGGATGACAAAGGAAGAGATGATGATGTAGAAGCTGTAATGGAGACGGGATCTTGATGTCATTCTGTAGCAGAAAGATACTTTATTCGGACTTCCTCATTCTTTTTCAATTCGTCAATGGTCGATTCGTAGACGATGATGCCTTTGCTGATAATATAGGCATAATCAGCCACCCTGAGTGCCATCGGGTAATTTTGCTCTACCAAAAGGATCGAAAACCCACTCTCCTTGAGTTGGTCGATAATTTGGCTAACTTTTAAAACGATTGTAGGGGCAAGCCCCTCCGAAGGCTCATCCATTAAAAGGAGATCGGGATTGGTCATCAAAGCCCGGGCAATGGCCAACATCTGTTGTTCCCCACCGCTCAAGAGATTCCCCTTCAAGTTCGATCGATCCTTCAGAATGGGGAAATCGGAATAGACTCTGCCTAAAGACCACCTCTGATTGCCTCTGCCAGGTTGGGCCGCCATGGTGAGATTCTCTTTCACACTCAAGGAGGGGAAAATCCGTCTCCCCTGAGGGACCAGTCCGATCCCCATCTGAGCAATCTCATAAGAGGACAGATGCATTATGTCTTTCCCCTTGAAGCGCAACTCCCCCCTCCGTGGAGGTGTAAATCCGATGATCGAACGGATGGTCGTTGTCTTGCCCATGCCGTTTCGACCCAAAAGAGCCACGACAGAGCCCTCCTGAACCTTCAGAGAAATGCCCTGCAGAACATAACTATCCCCATAGTAGGTGTGGATGTTAATCAGCTCGAGCACGGTCCATGCACTCCTCTACCCCCATATAGATTTCTCTCACTCTTGGATCCGTACGAATCTCCTCAGGCTTCCCGTTCACGATGATCTGGCCATAATGGAGAACAAGAATCCGCTCGGCCACACCAAAGACGAGATCCATGTCATGGTCAACAATCAGAACCGTAATGGTTGGCCCAAGATTTCTTATCAACGCAATAATCTCAAAGCCCTCATCTCGTGTTAACCCAGAGCTCGGCTCATCAAGCATGAGGAGCTTCGGCTTCGAGGCGAGGCTTAAGGCGATTTCAATTCTCCGCTGTTCCCCATAAGAGAGGTTCTTCACAAGCTCATCTCTCTTATCCCACAGAGCAGCTGCTTCTAGGGACTCTTGTGCATTGGACAGAAGATTCCCATAACTTTTCATCGATCGAAACATCTGTAAACGGGAACGTTTCGTCCCATGAAGTCCCAAGAGAGTGTTATCTAAGACGCTAAGGTTAAGGAAAAGGTTGATGATTTGAAAAGAACGGGCCTGGCCAAGATGAGCCCGCCGATGGGTTGTCATATTCGTGATGTCCTGTCCCAAGAAGTAGATCCGGCCGGCTGTGGGTGTAAGCTGCCCATTGATCAGATTGAACAGTGTTGTCTTCCCAGCTCCGTTCGGCCCAATGATTACCAGGCGTTCTCCGACTTCCGCATTGAAAGAAACATGGTGTACTGCATGAACACCGCCGAAGTCTTTAGACAAACCCTCAACTCTGAGTGCTTCCATAATGGTATCCAATCCTTTTCCAGATTTCTGACAGATAAACCATAATTCCTCCCCGAGAATACATGATCACTGCAACAAAAAGACCTCCGAGAATGAGAGGCCAACGCTCAGGGGTGAACAGACTTGAAAAGTATTCCACGAATACAATCACCATGGCCCCGATCACAGGTCCAAGTAGTGTCCCAGTGCCACCGATGATCACCATGCACATAGGTAAAAAAGACGTCCCCACCGCCAAGTGTACAGGAGAAATGAGCCTGTTGAAATACGCGAACAAGACCCCGGCGATCCCAGCGAAAGCCCCGGTTACAATAAACACAATATATTTATGAAGCCAGGTATTGTAACCGAGTGACTCCATGCGGAGTTCGCTCTCACGAATGCCTCTTAAGGAACACCCGAAAGGAGAGTTCATAATCCGGTAAACCAGATAGAAACAGAGGACGAAAATGATGAGCACAAAATAGTAGAAATAGATGGGCGTCCACCTAAACGATGGTATCCCCAGATCCGGACGGGCGATGCCCGCAATCCCTTGCATGCCCGGTGAATTCAGCCACAACCAATTCCACGCAACACTATAAAGCAATTGAGCCAGAGCGAAGGTGACCAGCAAAAAATACATGCCTGAGACCCTCAAGGATATGAACCCGAAAATTGCTGCAATGGCCGAGGCAACAACGACACCCAGAGGTGCACAAATCCAGAAAGAGCTTATCTCATAATGAAGCAACAGGACGCCAACAACGTAACCCCCTGCTCCGAAGAAGGCAGCATGTCCCAGGGAAAGAAGTCCCGCGTGGCCGTAGATAAGGTCAAAACTTGTAGCAAAGATGGCGAAAATAAGAAATTTCGTCCAGATGGTCTGGACATAGGAAGGGAGAAACGCGGGCAGTAGGAAAAGAATGACCGCTCCCACAATAAATGGTGATAGGCGGACCAGTTGCCCTTGAAGGGTTCGATGGATCGGTCCCGGCTTTGCGTTGGCCATTTCTCTAAACCTTTCTTCCCAGGAGTCCACTTGGCTTCACAATTAAAATAACGATCATGGCAAAGTACATTGTAAACATCGCCATTTGAGGGAAAAGAGACTTCCCAAATGTATCGATCAGACCAATCAAAACACCACCGAGCAAAGATCCTTGCACAGAGCCCATCCCGCCAACAATCACAACCACCAATGCCAGAAGCAGGATATCGAAACCGAGCACACTGTGAACACCCATCAACTGAGCCCCAATAACCCCAGCCATCCCGGCAATAAATGCAGCCAAGAAGAAGACAAACATGGATACCCTCTCCAGGTTGATGCCTAAGCCTTTCGTCATCTCCTTATCATCCATCCCTGCCCGGACGATGGCGCCCATTCGGGTTCTGTCCTGAAGCCACCATAAGACGATTCCTACGGCAAGCCCCATCAGGATAATAACGATGCGAGCAATGGGGTAAGGTAAACCGAAGATATCCCAGAGACCGGACAAGGAGCGAGAAGTAAATTGCATTCGATGCCTCCCCCCCCAGATCCAGATGCACAGGTTGGTCAGGATGTAAACGAAACCAAAGGTGAGAAGCACCTGTTCATTGGGTTGCTTGTACAGGTGGCGCAGGAAACCGCGTTCAATGATCAATCCACAAAGGCCGCTCACAAGCCCACCGAGCAGAACGGCCAGCCAAAAACTAAGTCCATAATGGATGGCGATGGTCCAACCGACATAGCCCCCAACCATGTACAGTGCGCCATGGGCGAGATTGGTGATCCCCATCACCCCCATGACGACGGACATTCCAGAGCCTGCGAGAAACAGTACCATCCCATATGAAATCCCATTGAGTAGGTTCCGTACCACTGCATCCATCGCACCATGTCTCCAGAGGTGACTGAGTTACCAAGCCCTCATCCATCGAAAGGAGCAGGTTGGGGCCGAGCCCAACCCGCTCTTATCGTTAACTACTTGGACAGTCTCCAATCGCGAACCGCCTTCACCGTATAAAGAGGTGGCGACAAAACATATTCCCCCTCTTTCTTCTGCGCCTCAGTCACATACATATCTGTAACCGCAACCCCCTCAGGTGTAAAGGAAAGAGGTCCTTGTGGAGTATCCATTTTGAGCTTTAGTACAGCTGGCCAGAGTTTACCGAAGGAATCATCCCCATTCGTTGCTTTGAGGCCAGCCAAGACCATTTTGGCGAGGGTGTAGGCATTCTGCTCAGAGCAACTCGGGAGCACCCCTGTTTTGGCTTTAATGGCTTTCACAAAATTTTTATTGATCGGGGTATCGATCTGCCAGGAATAAGAGGATTCTCCCTTGATCCCTAAAGCAATATCACCCAATTCCTTCAATGCCTCCGGGGTATAATCGCCATCCTGCGTGATCGTCACCATAGGCATTTTCAACCCTGCTTGACGGTATTGATAGATAAAACGGCTCACCGGGCCAGGCCCTTCCAGCGCGTACATGACGACATCCGCCGTCTTGAACGTCGAGATATACGGGCTGTAATCCGGAGAACCTACCGCAGGCCATAACTGCTGAACCACCGTCCCCCCTGCGTCCTGAAATCCCTTGGCGAAGCCATTGGCATAACCGATCTTCCCAGCGTAATTGGCGCCGATGGTAATGACACTCTTGAAACCTAACTTCTGATAAGTATACTGGCCGAACGGATAGGTCTGGGCGTCGACGGTGGTCGGGTAGATGATATAAGTCTTGTACTTGATCGTCTCATACATTCCATTGATCAGAGAGGTGATCAACACTTTACTCTCAGCCGCATAGGGTGCAATCGCCAGGTGCGCATCCCCCATGAGCGGACCAATACAGATGTGAATCCCGTCTTTTTCCACCAGCTTCTTGAATTTGTCCAGGGCCGTTGTGACGTCAGTTGCCCCGTCTTCGACGATCAGTTTGATGTCCCGGCCTGCTACCTTATAGCCAGCTTCCTCCAGTGCCAGCTCAATGCCAGCTTTAAACTTTGGACCCAAATCAGCCACAGGGCCGGTAAAGTCCAGAATAGCACCTATCTTAATCGGTTCTGCCGCTCGGACTGTGTAAGTAGTGGCAACAAATGGCAGAAATGTCATTAAGGCAATGAGCAATAACAGGTATCCTTGCTTTTTCATTTCAAACCCTCCTTAGTTGGAAAAATGATTTGACCTGATTATCCACATCCCGCACTCCCCTTGAATCTTTCTTATGATCACCTCCTTTCTCCTGTACCTTTGGGCCTCTTCAGCGATCATTATTCGAACCAAAATTGTGTCCAATGGGACGAGGTCTTTACTTCCTAATCGACCAATCGCTACGACCTTCTTCCTGCACATTCTCATATCGGCTTTAAACTGAGAGTTACTTTTTCAATTGTTTCCTTATAAATGTAAACTCACAATATTGATTCGATAAACAAAGTTGTGAGGGAAAATTAAATAACCACTCGTCATATAAGCCTGCAAGTTTCAGATAGGTCTCAAAAATAGCATGGTTGCACTCCACCTGGATTTTTTTGTTATATTCTTCTGCCTCCTTGGGAGGGAGTAGATTCCAGATGACCTGAGTGGTATAAGGACAATCGAAACAGCGCAGGGTTACTCTGTCTTTCGTTTCCTCCACAATCTCCATCGGATTGCCGAAAAGCGCAAAGCTTTTGACCATAATCTGTGCCACATCACGGATGGTTAATTTGTCCCCGGGCTTTTTACCGATAGCTTCGCAGAGGCTTGGCCATTCCAGCTTGGATCTTAGCTCCCACAACTTGCCGTACATCTTGACAGCCTTATCCGTCCCTAATTCCTCCTCCATGGTCTTGAAAGTTGAATAGTCATGAAGCGTCCAAAGAGTCATAGCATCATTGAAGGCCTTCTCCCATGTAATCTCTGGATGAATCTTCATCAGCTCCCGCATATTTTCGACGAAACTATCGTGCCTCATATCTTTCAGACTCTTGGCCATGCTGAATACCTCCTTTCAATTCTCAATTGAAAAAAATCTTTTGGACTTCTTTTCCATCCTCAGTCTCTCACAGAGACTCACTTTGTTCATCACCTCCCTACATGAAATGGTTAAGTTAGCAGTTAACCCTGAGCGTCATCCCAAGGCTCTGAGCCACTGCTTTGTTCACGACGTTTCCCTGTATCAGATTTATTCCTCTTGCGATCTCTGCATTTTCTTTCATTGCTTCTTCATAACCTTTATTGGCAACTTCCACGACATAGGGGAGAGTTGCATTCGTTAACGCGAGGGTCGCCGTTCTGGGTACAGCCCCTGGCATATTGGTCACACAATAATGGACGACATCTTCCTCCACAAAGGTGGGGTTTTCGTGGGTGGTTGGGGAGCTGGTTTCGCAACATCCCCCCTGATCAATTGAGATATCCACAATGGCCGCTCCCTTTTTCATATGTCTGATCAACTTTCGAGAGATCAATCTGGGGGCTCTTGTTCCTGGAATGAGAACAGAGGAGATAACCAGATCAGCTTTCAAAACCTCTTCTTCTAAATTTTCTTCATTTGATATCAATGTAGTCACACGGCCATGTAGGATATCATCAATGTAGTTGAGGCGTTCCTGGTTTACGTCCAAAATAGTCACCCTTGCATCATTCCCTACTGCACTGAAGCATGCATGGATTCCTGCAACGCCACCTCCGAGAATGACGATATAAGCTGGTTGCACTCCAGGGACTCCACTCAAAAGGATGCCCATCCCTCCGTTCTTCGCCTCAAGGCAGTAAGCCCCCGCTTGAATTGAGAGACGGCCAGCGATGGCACTCATCGGAGCCAGAAGGGGTAAAGAACCTTTTTCCGTCTGTATTGTTTCGTAAGCGATACCGACAATCTTTTTTTCGATCAGCTTTTCAGTCAGGCCTTTGTTTGCTGCCAAGTGTAAAAAAGTGAAAAGAATTTGACCTTCGTGCATCCGGTCAAACTCCGGCATGACAGGCTCTTTCACTTTCAAGACCATTTCCGACTCGGTCCATATATCTTCAGGCCGCATCCGGAGTTCAGCCCCTGCTCCAAGATAATTTTTATCTGAAAAACCACTCCCCAGCCCTGCTCCGGTTTCAATCAAAATGATATGATGTTGCTTTGCCAACATTCGAGCTCCTGCAGGAGTGATGGCAACTCTTTTCTCCCCCACTTTCAATTCTTTTGGAATCCCAATGATCACGGATTTTCCTCCCTTCTTAAGAAAACGAAACCCAACAACAATTCCATGGTATTATTCAATCCCCATAGATTCTCTTCACGAGCCTCGCAACCCTTGCTCCAAATTCTGTGCACACTCCTTTCCTCTCCTCATTAGGTCCCCCCACTGAAATCGGACCATAATGGCCACCTGAAGTAAATCCTGGAACGATCATCCCATGAACTAGAAAAGCACGGAGGATATCGAGAAGGGCTGTTTCACCACCACCCCCAAGATCGCCCGATGATGCAAAAGCTGCACCGACTTTCCCCTCGAGTTTCCCGAAGTGCTTAATGCTCTCGTCGATCAGCCTTTTTATCTCAGCCGTCGTTCCTGCAAAGTAAGTTGGAGTGCCGATGATGATCCCTTGTGGGTCAAGAAGATCCTCCAAGATCGTTTTCTCGATCTTTTTTCGAACAACGCTCACTCCTTCTCTTCTGATACCCGCCTCAACAGCTTCTGACATTCGTTCTGTATTCCCGGTCTTGGATTGATAGATGATCAATATTCTTGTCATAACGTCTCTCCTTTTCCATCATTGAACATAAACCCGTGGTACCCTTTTTCCGACCGCGCAGACGACCTCGTAATTGATCGTTCCAATCTTCTCGGCAATTTCGTCCACAGGAAGGCCTTTGCCGAAGAGAATCACCTCGTCCCCTGGTTGAACATTCTTCACTTCAGAGACGTCGATCATACACATATCCATGCAAATCCGGCCCATCAGAGCCACCCGATGGCCCTTAATCAAAACCTCCCCTCGACCTGAGAGCAATCGACTGTAGCCATCTGCATATCCCACAGGGAGCGTTGCTACCATCGTTTTCTTCTGGGTCATAAAAGTTCGACCATAACTCATGGGACATCCCGGCGACACCCACTTGACAAAGATGACTTTCGTTAGGAAGGCCATAGCTGACTTAAGCTCAATACTGTGGCTGACTTCAGCTGAAGGATAGAGGCCATAAATCATGATCCCAGGCCTTACAAGGTCATAAAAGGATTCGGGAAGATCCAAGATCCCCGCGCTGTTCGCGATATGCTTCTTGGGTATCTTGATCCCCGAAGCCTCGATGTCTCGAACCAGTCTATCAAAAATTTCGATTTGTTTCTTGGCAAAAGTCTTATCTACCTCATCCGCACAAGAAAAGTGGCTAAATATCCCCTTTATATTTAAGTTTTTGAATCGACTCGCTCTCTTTGCAAAGGCCACCGCATCTTTTGGGAGCAATCCGACTCGACCCATCCCTGTGTCCAGTTTGATATGGGCGTTGATCCGAGCTCCAACTTTTGAACCGATCTGATCCAACGCTTCCGCAAGTTCAAGAGAACTGATCGCTTGTTCCAGATTAAAATCGACTACCTTGTAAGCTTCTTCTGGCTGAATTAAGCCGAGGACCAGAATAGGAACATCAATTCCTGCCTCCCTGAGCTGTTGTCCCTCCTCCGGTGTGGCCACTCCGAGACAATTCGCCCCGTTCTTAAGGGCTGTCCGGCTTACTTCTACGGAACCATGTCCGTAGCCGTCGGCTTTCACCACAGCCATGAGATCCCTTTTCTTCCCTATCCTTTTTCGAATCTCCGAAACGTTGTAAGCAATCGCTCCAAGGTCCACAACGGCTTTGGTTGAACGCTCGATGCTCACATTTCTCTTCCCTCTTTGGACGGACACCTCCGTTACCCTACGAGAGACGGATGCCCTTCGCTTAGGAGAGGCCCATTTGGGTTGCAACAGTGGCCCCGTCATAATATTCCGTGATCCTTCTGATCTTTCCTTTTTCAATCTTGAAGACATAAGCAATTCGGATATCCACAAATCGCCCGGTTGCCGGTGTCCCACGGAATTGAGCTCGATTCGTTCCGCTCCAGCGGACCTCTGCGAGGACCTGACCTTTACCCGAAAAGATGTTTAATATTTCCGCCTTGCTATCTGAGAAGCCTTTAAAAAGCTCTCGATAGCTCTTAGCAATCTGATCACGACCCTGCGCAGGCGGAGGGTCAGCAACCTCGTCCCCTACTGCGTCCTCTGAGCAAAGGGAGCTCATCTGGTCCACGTTATGTTTATTCATTGCAGCCAGCCATTTTTTGACAAGGTCGATCTCAGTTTTCATTGTCTCGCTCCTTCTTTTCTATTTCCTTCTCTCGAATCTCACTCGACACGTATTATCACCGCAACATTGAAATTTATCCATGGTGAATGAGTATCTATCAAAAACCCCCAAGGCTTTCAAAATGGCATCATAGTAGTTAACAGAAGTCGCTGCTTCCGTTTTTAAAGTCATTGAGCGGGCCTTCTCTTCTCCCAGAATCGCCTTCATGTTTGCGAAGTAGGCACAGGCTCCCAATTCGGCCTCATGGACATCCTGGTTGTGTTTGGTCACATGGTAAGGGACCCCTATGGATTCCCAGTAGACCTTTGAAAGTTTTCCAAGAACATCCATATCGATCTTCGAAGGATCCTTTATTCCCAAAGTTCCCTTCCAGTGGTCCAAAGCACTAAGAGCAAACTTTTCCCAAAGGCCCATATAGATCTTTAAACCATCTTTGGAGCCAAGGTGCTTTTCCAGGCAGACATAGATACTGAAATCATAGATCGTAAAGGCTCTCAACCAGTTCAGAAAGGCTTCTTCAATGTATTCCCCCATTCCGCGAATGGCTGAATGGTTTTTGTCATGCAGTATATCTGCAAGGATCTTATTGATCTTTTCGATATCAGGCTCTTTCTCAATCCCTAAGACTTTGTTGACTCTCTCCAGTCCCACGGTGTAAAAGAAGCTCCAAAGGTCATAAAGAACCTGTTTTCTTTTGGTTGGATCGGTCACGTTCTCCTGAAGACCCTCCAACAGGTTTTGATGGTGAAAGGCCATTCCCTGTGACCAAACATAAATATCATCTTCCGGTTTATGACCGACCTCTTTGAGTGCTGAAAAAACGGGATCCTGCAAAACTTGCTCCCTCGATTTCATATGAACCCTCCTTGTTTTTCTCAAGTAAGATGTTTACCGGTTCGCCGACCTCCATGCAACGGTGGTACCCGTATCCCCAATCGCTTTGAGACGATTCGGATTGATCTTGTTGATGGAGTTGTGAAGGGTAATCCGCCCCACATTAAGTAGTTTGAAACCTATCCGTCTTAAACCGCCCTTATTTCCTTAGTACTTTTCCGGGTCGAATCTTCTTTATCTCTCCGTTCTCCAATAACAGTTGGCCATTTACGATGACTTGATGAATTCCCTCAGGGAATTGTCTTGGGTTTTCATAGGTGGACTTGTCACGGATTCGATCGGGATCAAAAAGGACCAGATCTGCGACATATCCTTCAACAATCATTCCCCTATCTTTGATTCCCAATCGATTTGCCGGGAATGACGTCATGCGGCGAATGGCATCCTCAAGGGTCACCAGTTTCTCCTCCCTCACGTAACGCCCGAGTAACCTTGGATACATTCCATAGGCGGCAGGATGGGGTTTCCCTCTGCCGATATCAACCGCATCGGTGGCATAGCCTCCCAATGGATGTCTGATAATTGTTTTGATGGGTTCCTCATTTTCCCGGTCACCCGAGACTCCGAAAATCAACTGACTGATTGCTCCTTTCTCTTCAATCATCAGATCCGTGATTGCCTCGAAAGGAGACTTCCTCATTTTTCCGCCCAATTCGATCAGGTTGAGCCCTTCATAATGTTTATTTTTTTCACTAGGGACGTATCCGATATAGATATTCTTCCATCCAGCTGCCTTCACCAGATTGTGGGGCCACGACCCGGGAACCCATGTAGGCCACGAAGGCACGACCGTTTCGATATCCTGCTCAATCTTCCTTCGAGTGCCGGGGTCTTGAACCCTTCTCAGAAATTGGGGCCAACCTCCGTCCAGAGCCCAGGGAGGATAGATTGCGATCATCATCGTCATCGCGGCTGTATAAGGGAACATATCAAAGGCGAAGTCGATTCCCTTCTGCCTAGCCTCCTCATCCAATTTCAAAGTGATTTCGATCTTGTGCCAGTTCTCCTTTCCAAATGCCTCGTAGTGAGAACGATGAACCCTACATCCCGCCTTCTCGCCGATATGGATCACCTCTTTTTCGGCATCGATATCTGTCTCGCTCGATCCCCTCACATGGCTCGTCAGAATTCGATTGTATTTTGCAACGACCTTTCCAAGCTCGATGAATTCGTCCGTGTCTGCGAACATCCCTGGAGCATAGATAAGGCCGCTCGAAAGCCCGAAGGACCCCTCTTCAAAAGTCCGACTGAGGATCTCTTTCATTTTTCTCGTTTCTTCTGGTGACATCAAACCGGAGGAAAACCCTTTCACATAAGCCCTTATGGCACCATGGCCAGTCAAGGTTCCCACATTGACAGCTACACCTTTCTTTTCGATCAAATCCAAGAACTCCGCCATGCTATTCCAATTCCAGGGAACGGATTCCGGGGTCATCCACCCCACACTCTTCTCCATATCAGGCTTCAGTTCGTCCCGTATCGGTGAGACGCTGATTCCGCAGTTCCCCATTATCTCTGTCGTGATCCCTTGTCGGATTCTTCCTTCGAGAAGTTCAGACTGTTTTTCACTTAAGAAGATCATTTCCGAATGGGAATGCATATCGATGAAGCCGGGGGCAAGTACCATCCTATTTCCATCGATGATCTTTCGGGCTTCTTTCGCTTCTATCTGACCGATGTGGGCGATTTTCTCTCCTTGGATGCCCACATCAGCTGAATACCAAGGATTGCCAAGACCATCCACGACCCGAACATTTTTAATCACTAAAGAATACATCGGCATCTCTCCTTCGGCCAAAAATAAGATTACTGATTGGCAAGCCTCCACATGATAATGGCGGCGACATCTGAAACACTCTTCAGATTATTGGGGTTTATTTTATCAGAGGCATCATGAATGGAATGATAATAAGGATCATCGGGTGCCCAAAACCATGTGGCGGGGACCCCAATTTCCAAAAATCGCGCGCTTTCTGCAACCCCCCAGCCGGCAGTCATTCTTCCGAAATAATATCCTAAATCCTCAGCCACCTCGTCCACCATCCGCATGAGCCATTTGGGTTGAAGGATGGGTTCGGAATCAGGCCACAATCCCCTCTCCACCTGCTTGATCATCCCTCCTACACCCACCATATCAATGTCGATCAGGGCCTTCATGTTTTTCTTAAGGTCCTCTTTATGTTGCTGACAATAACTCCATGCCCCGATCGTGACCCCTTCTTCAGCAGTACTCGATATGAACTCAAAACCTCTCCTCGACTTTCTCCTGCTTAGGACCCTTGCGATCTCAATCATACAAGAAGTACCGCTCAAGTTGTCATTTGCTCCGGGAGCAAGTCCGTTATCCCGGTGGCCAATAAGACCTATCCTTTCTTGGGGGAACGTCGCCCCTCTCTTGATTCCAGAAATCACCACGCTCTCTCTTTCCTCCATATTCGTCTGCACGTTGAGGTAAACGAAGGCTTCTCCCTTCCCCAAGCGATACATCAATCTTGCCCCATCAATCCCTGATATGCTTAAAGCAGGCAATCGCTTTGAGCAGAAACGGTTCTGGATACGGCTATTCCCTGCTTCCATGGACATGCGATAAGACCAGGGCATGGGATGGATGACGATTAATCCCACTGCTCCATAATTTGCAGCTCTTTCAGCAAAAGTGCCGAGCCAAAATTTACTATACCCGAGACCTGTTTCAGCAAGTAAAACAATCTTTCCTCTCACATCAACGTTTTCATAATCTTTATCCTCCCCTTCCCCAACCAGTACCACTTCGGCCCGTATCCCCTCTTCCGGGGTAGAAGGAGAAAAGTACGGGGGGATTGCGGCAAACTGTTCACCTGTGGCTTCCACACGTAGGACGGGTTCCTTCAACTCGATGAAAGTGGGAACCTTGATCTTCGTCTCTTTGATTTCCAATCCGAGAGCTCTGAACTCTTTTCGGATGTAACGAATCACCTTCCCGTCTCCTTCCGTACCGACAAACCGATCTCCTATCTTAGATATCCTCTTGATATGCTCCAGCTCGTTCTTCCCTTTTATTTCTCGAATCATCTTGAATTCTTTTGTCGAAATCATTATTCCTCCCCTTAGGTAACGATATGTCTATCCCTTCTCATCTTTGACGCCAAGTTCGTCCCGACCAAGGAGACCCCGCGCTGATTTGAGGTAGGGATATCACTTTCTATTCAATGCTGAGCAATCCCAACCCAGTTGTTGATACATGTCCACAAGATTCCAATGGTCTCGGATATATTTAATCTTCCTATTCTCTATCAGCGCAAACTGACAATATTGACAATCAAATTTTTTCCCGTTACCTGGCATGCCAAAAAAATCACGCATCATCGTTCCACTAATTCTGCCGATATTCACCACCTGGTTCCCTTGGACAACGAACGCTTCTATATAGGGTTTAAAATCTGGAACCGCATTAACCCAACCCTCGCCGAACTCACGAATACCCTTATGCCCAATCGCTGGTTGAAAGGTGATGTCATAGTAAACACTATCCTCCGCCATAACGGAAAGGACCTCGTCCACACTCTGATGAGCCCATCCTTTCAATTCCTTAATGACAAGCTTGAGATTTTCTTTTTCCACCGGTTTAAGATCTTCAAACGAATCGATATCCATTTCCAGCAAATCCTTTTGACTCAGGCGCCAATCTCGAGTCTTCATCCGATTTCCCTCCTTTCGAAAAGCATTGACGGTCCAATGTCATCGGGAACATCCCTCTGACAAAAAGGTTATACAGAATCTGCTCTCTCACTATGTGCTGAATCCACCAACTTACGGACGAACCCCACCGAGCTTTTTGAGTCCTCTGCGATAAAGAGAATATCATCCTCAGTAGGCGATTTCACCTTAGTGGTTTCCAAGACGTTTCGGATATAAGATTGACGGATCTTTCCTAAATCCATTTCTTCTGTCTGAATCTGCTCGATTCTTTCAGGAATCACAATCACCTTCCCCGGAATATTATCTCTCGGATCTCCCTTGCGCACCTCGATCCCATTTTCTTTGGCGAAGGTGAGTTGAGAAGAGGGCAGCTTTCCGGCAGCCGTATACTCTGTCTCCTGCACCACCACAATCCGGTCCCTCTCTAATTCCATCGCTAATCGAATCGCAGCGGTCAAAGAGGTATTCCCAGCGGGACCTCTTTCCATCCCCTCAAGTTTTGCCAATAGTTCCGTCGTGTAAAATACATCCCCCTGGGTGACCAATGCATACCGGTCTAAATACCGGAGGCCTCGGGCGCAATTTCTTGGGACATCCGTTCTGTCTGGCCAAGTGAGAAATGGTATTCCAAAGCCAGAATGGCCTGTCGTAAAAGATTTTCTATTGAAATCAATATCGCTTGCCATGTGAAGACCTCTCAGATCAACAGAGGCGCCCACCACGGTTGTTTGATC
>JBEKDJ010000086.1:0-16127 GCA_050014415.1 Thermodesulfobacteriota bacterium
TTCATCTTGCACCTCCTGGGTGAATAGCCGGTTGATGGGTTCAACCGCTTCTTGTGTAGTGTTAATGCTATCCTAGGAGGTGTTTTTGTTTCTTGTCAAGGAAATTGATTACGGATTAGGGGAAAAGCATTTATCTTGAAAAGAAAGAAATTTCCGCATATAATAGTTCGTGGGAACTGAAGAAGGGTATAATATGATATTTGAGAAAAAGCTCAAAGAAGAACGATAGGAGTGAAATTCGATGGAGATTGAGGTAAAACTCTTTGCCACGTTGAGGGATTATCTCCCCAAAGGGAGCAGTCGTTTCTCCTGCAAAATGGAGGTTGATGGTGATATCCGAGTAAAGGATATCCTGTCTAGGCTCAACATACCGGAGGAGATACCGAAGATCATTTTGGTCAATGGCGTCCATGGAAAGAAAGAACAAATACTGAAACAGGGGGATGTCCTGAGCGTTTTCCCTCCTGTCGCAGGTGGGTAATGAAATCGCAACATCCAAATCCCAAGCTCCAATAATCAAAAGATGATTTTGATATTCGGGTTTTTGGGGATGGTCTAGAATTTAGTTATTCGTGTTTATTGGGGATTTGAGATTTGGTTTTTGGAATTTTATTTGTTGAGAGACGATCAATTCTTCTTTTCCTTGAGTTCTCTGAGTTTGGTATTCAACCGTTCTGCTTGATCCGGCTTAGGATCCAACTTCAGAGCCTTCTTGTAAAACTCAAATGCTTTATCGACCCGGTTGAGTTTGCAATAGCTGTCGGCCAGATGTTCCGTAATGACCGGGTCATCTGGGGTTAATTCATTCGCCTTTTCAAGTTCGATCACTGCCTTCTCATAATTACCGAGCTTATAATAGACCCAACCCATACTATCGGTGATATAGCCCATACTGGGTTTCAAGGCCATCGCCTTCTGAACCAATTCGAGGGCCTCTTCAAGGTGGATACCTCGATCTGCAAAGGAATAGCCGAGGTAGTTGAGGGCATCGGCATACTTTGGGTTCAATCGAAGGACTTCTTTCATCTCGGTGATCATCTTTTCGAACTCTCCCAACTTGTCATAGAGTGTCCCGAGCTGAAAACGGATCTCTATGTTATCTCTATTATGATCAAGCCCGCTCTTCAAGGTGGATAGGGCCTTTTCTAATTGATTCTCTTTTTCGAAAAAAGCTGACAGGATCAGGTAGAGCTCTCCGTCGCTCGGTTTGGCCTGAATCGATTCCTCCAAGATTCGAATGGCCTCTTCATTTCTGTTCTGTTTACTTAGAACGAGGGCGATACTTCTCCTTGAATCCACAAAGAGGTTCGATTCCGGCGGGATCTTCTGGAATTCTGGGATCGCCTGATCGAAAGCTTCCTGTTCCACATAGGCCGCTCCTAAATAGTATCTCACCCGGTCGTCTTTGGGAGTGGCAGCAAGGACAAAGTTGAATTGTAGGATAGCTTGATCTAATTTCCCCTGTTCCATATAGATCAAACCCATCTTGGTACGAATGTTGAGATCCTCGGAATCGGACTTTTGAATCTCCTGAAATTGATCCAGCGCTTCGTCGAACTTCTTCTTTTTGACGAAGAGCTGACCCAGTCGGCTTCTAGCCTTTTTGTCGTCCGGATCAAGACTCAGGACTTTCTTGTAGATTTCTTCCGCCTTCTCCGGCTCATTCTGAATTTCGTAAATAATCCCTAAATCCATCAAGACAGAGACAAGGCTGGGATCGATAGCTAAAGCTTTCAAACAATACTCCTTGGCTTTTTCATAAGACTTCATCTCTACATAAATCCTTGCCAGGGAGTACAAACCCATGACGGAGTTGGGCTCGATTTTGTTAAGATATTGTTGAAGAATCTGGATCGCCTGATCATATTCATGCATCTCTGCATAGAGGGAACTGAGAAAGAGGTAACTCTCTCGATGCTGGGGGTCGATTTCCAATGCCTTCTGATAAGATTCAATCGCCAAGCGGTTCTTTTTGAGGGTCGAATAAATCCCTCCAAGGATCAGACGGGCCGATAGATCGTTTGAATCCTGAAGCAGGGCAGCCTTGCACTCTTCAGTTGCCTCGTTCAAGAGCCCTTTATAGACGTAAAGGATAGCCAATTCGACGTGTAAAAAGGGTTCCTTTTCATCATAAGGGATCGCTTCTTTAAGCTCTCCAATCGCCTCATCGAGCTTCCCTTCTCTCGATTTGAACCGGGAGAGGAGGAAATGGTAGTAAGCAAGTGGGTTCGGGGAAGGAGTCTTCTTCTGAGGTTTTTTTTGAATGGTCTGACTTGAGATAGGTTCTGGTTTCGGCTGCTGAGCCTTCGGAATCTCAGCGCAGGCGCTTAGGAAAACAACAGAGAGGATAACAGAAAAAACTTCTTTGATAAGAAATGACATAGTAATAGATAACACTGTTTCCAGGTGTAGTCAACGACAGTCGGCATAGTACAACCTAAGGCAATAAGAAGAACAATAAGTTATAATTAATGTGATTCAATCCCTGTTGCCTCATAGGAAAATGTTACCGGAGAGGATGGTTGGCGAGGGAGCGTTTGGTAAAGGGTTTAAGGATTCTATTAAGTTTATTCTCCATGGCCTTTCTTAGCACAAAAGGGTTGAGGTGTTCAAGTTGTTTGGAGAGGCTGTTTTTAACAGAGAGAAGGACATGGGGAGATTGGAGGGTTCTCTGGTAAGGGGTTTTAGGAGGATCATGGTGTTTAATGGTCTTGGAGCCGATTCTTTCCTTAGAGATGAGCTTCATGGAAGGGCAGAAGAAATTATGAAAGAGTCTCCATTCTTTGGTATAGAGGTCATTGAGCAGAGGGACGGTTTTGGGATCATCTAGGCGTTGATATCCGAGCCATTGGCGGACGTGTGTCCAGTTCTTTTGTTCGACATGGGCGTTATCATCTTTGTGATAAGCGCGGCTACGGGTAAAAGAGACGGGACGTTGTCTTTTGGTAAGATGTCTTAGGAGGTGATAATTGAGAAACTCGCCGCCATTGTCGCAATCGAAGCCAAGCAGGGGAAAGGGCAAAGCCTTTTCGATCTGTTTGATCTGTTCGAGGGTGTCGGTTTCTCCTTTGCCCCAGAGGGCCCGTTGTTCGGTCCAGCCGGTGGCGATATCGACACAATCAATGGTATAGGCAAACATACCGGAGAGGGAGTCACCGCAATGGGCGACGGTGTCGGCTTCGAGGAAGCCGGGTTGGGATTCGTCCCATTGATTGGTTTTGATAGGGATTTGTCTTCTTAAGAGGGTTCCTGGTTTGGTAGTGGATCTACCATGTTTTTTATATTGGATTCGGGTAGAGCTCAGCAGTCGATCTATGGTCGATGCAGAGATATGGTTTAGGGCTTTGAGCACGGGCAGAGGCAGAGGGCCAAAGAGTTGGACATATCCTGGGAGCCAGAGAGGTAAGATCACCTTGAGGCGTTTTGAACAGGGCAGATTGGCTGCCAGCCAGATTTGTTTAAGGGGTTTGAGGATAGATTCTCTAGGGTACAGAGGAGTCCTTCCCCGGTTCTTGAACTTGGGTTTGATAAATCGTCTGAAACTTCGCAGTATTCGAATAGCATGTTTGCGGTGGCATTGACAGGTGACACAGAATTCGTCCAGGATGGCGGTTTTTCTTTTACGAGAGGCTTCTTTATAACGTAAAAAGGTTACTTCTATATATTCTTTTCTTGACCGTGGACTCATGATCAACCCTCCTTTTAGGGTCAGTTATTCGGTAACACCCATTATGAGTCAACGATCCCTTTTTAATCAGTCTCTCGGTAACATTTTTTATGAGGCAATTCGATTCCCTGGCTAGGCTTGACAAAAGGTTAAAAGGGTGATTATAATTTTTTTTTAAATTCAACTAGTTATTTAACTGAAGAGGTATTCGATTGTCTCTCTTTATCACCTTCGAGGGAGTGGAGGGGAGCGGAAAGACCACTCAGATTCAACGCCTAAGAAGATACCTGAAAAAGAGAGGGACTCCCTGCAAAGTGACGAGGGAACCAGGAGGG
This sequence comes from Thermodesulfobacteriota bacterium, assembly GCA_050014415.1. Taxonomy (GTDB): domain Bacteria; phylum Desulfobacterota; class BSN033; order BSN033; family UBA1163; genus JBEKDJ01. The sequence goes on from JBEKDJ010000086.1 coordinate 4,003, forward strand.
TGTCCCATCGGTGAAAAGGTAAGGAAGATTCTTCTGAATCCCGATCATCGGACAATGACGCCTTTGAGTGAGCTGCTCCTCTATGAAGCGTCGAGGGCACAACATGTAGAAGAAGTTATTGAACCCCTTTTGAAAAAAGGGGGGGTCGTTCTTTGCGACCGTTTCAACGATGCGACGGTCGCTTATCAGGGATATGGTCGCAGGATAGACTCACGTGTCGTTGGAAGTCTCAACGGTCTTGCCTCCCAAGGCATCAAGCCTGATGTCACTTTCCTTTTGGATTGCCCTTCTGGTCTGGGCCTGCAGAGAGCATTACAGAGAAATCGGACCTTAAACAAGGAAAGAGAGGGCCGATTCGAAGAGGAGGAGGTTCAATTTCATGATCGGGTGAGGAGAGGATATCTCTCCATCGCTAAGAAGGAGCCTAATCGGGTGAAGGTGATTAACACCCGAGAAGGAGAAGACAAAGTTTTTGAGAAAATTCGGAAGATCGTGGACGAACTGATTAAGAGTTCGGAGTTCGGAGTTCAGATCAAGAAGTTTAGCAAAGCTCACAAGAGAAATCTTCATAGAACTCTGAACTCAGAACTCCCAACGACGGAATCTTTTCGAAGAAAAGGCCATGTCTTTTAAGGATGTTCTTGGGCATTCCAAGTCCATTGAATTCCTGAAGCGGGCGATCAAGAAAGACACCTTGGCCCACAGCTACCTCTTCTGGGGAAATGAGGGTATCGGGAAGAAGTGGGTAGCTCTTCAGTTCGCCAAAACCCTTAATTGCCTTCAAGAAGGCGTTCAACAAGACGATGCCTGCGATCAGTGTCTCTCCTGCAAGAAGATCAATGATGGCCTCCACCCCGATGTTCTGATCTTAGAACCAGAAAATCAAACACTGAAGGTGGATCAGGTCAGGCAGATGCAGAGGGATCTGGCCTACAGACCCTATGAGGGTAGACGTCGCGTCTGCATCCTGGCGGCTTCGGATCGGATGGCCCCAAATATGTCGAATGTACTCCTCAAGACACTCGAAGAACCGCCGCTCCATACCGTGATCATCCTGCTGGCCAATAACACCCGGCTACTATTACCTACGATCCTCTCCCGGTGCCAGCCAATTCACTTCAATCCCCTGCCCATCCCATTGGTCTCTAAATGGTTGATGAAACAGAAAGGGCTCAATGAAAGAGAGGCCCATCTCTTAGCCTCTCTTTCAGAGGGAAGTCCTGGAAAGGCCCTGGAGATTCAAGAAGAGATACGCCAGATCCCAAGGGAAGAACTCCTGAAAGATTGGGTGGGATCAAAATCGCTCCCCTTCGAAAAGATGGAGCGTTGGATTGATTCATTACCCTCCCATCGAGAAAATCTCCTCTTGATCATTGAGGTGGCCAAAACCCTTTTGAGGGATCTGGTCATTGTAAAGGTGTCTAAGGATGGTTCAAAGCTGATTCATTCCGATCTTTTCCGGGAAATCACGATGATGGCAAGCGAGTGGAGTTTCTCTTCCCTGTTGAATCGAATAGAGGCTCTTCATCAAACCATGATCGCCATCAGGAGCAATGCCAATATGCCATTGGCGTTGGAAGCGATGATGCTCTCCTGGGCTGAAGGATAGAAAAGATGATTCGCTTAGTCTTTATCAAACTACCGAATGGAAGATGTGAGGAGTTCGATGCTACCAATCTTGCCCTGGGTACGGGTGAGAATGTGATCGTAGAATCAGAAAAAGGATTCGTTCTGGGCAAGGTTCTTGCCGAACCTCACGAGAAGGAGAGACGTTTCATCCTGAAATCTCCAAGAAAGGTGGCTCGGAAGGCCACCCCGGAAGATCTGGAACAGTTTGAGAGAAATCAACAATTGGAAAAGGAGGCTTTCTTGTTCTGCCTTCGAAAAATCAAAGAGAGGGCCATGAGCATGAAGCTGGTGAGGTCAGAAGTTCTCTTGGACCGCTCCAAGATCCTCTTTTACTTTACCGCTGAAAAGAGGGTTGATTTCCGGGAATTGGTCAGGGACCTGGCTGCAGAACTCAAGATGCGGATTGAGATGCGACAGATCGGCGTGAGGGATGAGGCCAAGATGGTCTGTGGCATCGGGAGTTGCGGCAGGGAGCTTTGTTGCGCCAAGTTTATGAACCGGTTCGATCTGGTCTCCGTCAAAATGGCCAAAGAGCAGAATCTGGCCCTCAACCCGACGAAGATCTCCGGCATCTGCGGCCGTTTGATGTGCTGCTTGGGTTACGAGTACCCCGCCTACGTGGAGCTAAAGAAAAATCTGCCCAAAGTGGGTAAGCACGTCGTCACCCGCTCTGGCAAAGGCAAGATCATCCGCCAAAACGTGCTCAGCCAAACGATAACCGTGGAATTGGAGGAAGGGGGCGAGATCACCATCGATGCAACCGAAATCTGAAGGGACTTTCTACATCACAACGCCCATCTACTATGTCAACTCTGTCCCACACATCGGCCATGCCTATACGACCATCGCTGCTGACGTCCTGGCCCGTTATAAGCGATTGGCCGGCTACCAGGTCTTCTTCCTCACCGGGACCGATGAGCATGGTCAGAAAGTGGAAAAGGCCGCCCAGGAGCGGGGAGTGGACCCGAAGACTCACTGCGATGAAATGGTCAAACGCTTCCAGTCTCTTTGGCAGAGGCTGAACATTTCCAATAATGACTTCATCCGAACAACGGAGACTCGCCACAAGACCGTGGTTCAAAGGATTCTTAAGGACCTCTATGATTGCGGAGACATCTATCAGGACAGTTACGAAGGGTGGTACTGTATCCCTTGCGAGCGATTCTGGACTGAAAAGGATCTCACAGAAGGAAAATGCCCGGATTGCCTTCGTTCGGTAATCGAGATCTCTGAAAAGAACTACTTCTTTCGAATGAGCAAGTACCAATCCTGGTTGATTGAGCATGTCGAAAGAAATGAACGATTTATCCTTCCCCTGTCAAGGAGAAACGAGATCTTAGGGTTCCTTCGAACTCCGTTAGAAGATCTGTGTATCTCGAGACCGAAGAAGCGGTTGGAGTGGGGAATTGAAATCCCTTTCGACACCGACTACGTCACCTATGTCTGGTTCGATGCACTGATCAATTATATCAGCGGGATTGGCTTCGGGTCAGAGAATAGTCAATTCTCTCGATTTTGGCCGGAAGCGATCCACCTCATCGGCAAGGACATCCTCACCACCCACACGGTCTATTGGCCGACCATGCTCAGGGCGGTCGGCTTGACACCGCCTAAGATGTTCTTCGCCCACGGCTGGTGGACGATTGAGGGCAAGAAGATGTCCAAATCCCTTCAGAATGTAGTCGAGCCCAATCGTCTCATCGACACCTATGGAGCGGATGCGGTCCGATACTTTCTCATGCGAGAAGTCCCTTTCGGATTGGATGGCGACTTCTCCCATTCCGCTATGGTCCACCGGATCAACAGCGATCTGGCGAACGATCTGGGCAACCTCTTTAGCCGAACGCTCAGCATGGTCGTCAAATACTTCGATGGTAGAATACCGAATCCCTCCCTTCCGCAGGAGATCGACCGAGACCTCGAAGTAGTTTCCGGAAAGGTATTTCCTCAATTGTCTAAACAGATGGATGATTTGGCATTTAGTAGAGCCCTGGCTTCGATCTGGGAGATTGTCAACGCCGGCAACAAATATATCGATCAGACCGCACCCTGGGCTTTGGCCAAAGAGGAGAAAGACCGACCTCGTCTTGGCATGGTTCTTTATCAGACGCTGGAGTCCCTTCGACTCATTGCCCTCCTCCTTGCCGCCTTCATGCCATCAACAGCTGAAAAAATGTGGTCGCAACTTGGGATGGAAGAGAATTTCTGGGAACAGAGTTTGACAGAGAACGGAAAGTGGGGGAGGTTGAAACCAGGGAGAAGGGTGACCAAACCCAGTTCCCTCTTTCCGAGAATCGACCTCTCCAAGGGCTCGCAAGGGGTGTAGCGAAAAGCGCGTAGAGCACAGCATATAGCTAATTGCCCAAAGCTAGAAGCTCAAAGTTAAAATCTGAAATCTGCAATCTGAACTTTTGTGAAGAGGCCCCAACCAATTCAGTCCATCTTGGAGAAGACCTTGAAAGGCCTGGAGATCGATCTCCCCGTCAGGACCTATTCCATTTTGGGGGCCTGGAAGGAGATTGTGGGTGAAGCCGTCGCTGGTCAGACTCAACCTCGTGTCGTACGTAACAGGATTCTCTTCATCGATGTTTCCCATTCCACTTGGGTCCAACATCTCCAGTTTCTGAAGCCGACCCTTCTCGAGAAGATCAACACCTTCTTGGGCGAGCCACAGATTCAGGACATTCGATTCAAGTTGGGGAAGATTTCGCCGACCCCTCCGGTTCATTCAGAAGTTCATGTGGGGCACAAAAAAGACCTTGATGAGGGAACATTGAAACGGATTGAGAACATTATCCAGAAGATTGACGATGAACAGGTCAGAGAGAGTTTGCGCGATTTCCTAATCAAAGGGGCAAGTCTAGAGCAGTACCGAAGAAAAAAGTAGTAGAAGGTCAAGGGTCCATGAGTTCCTGCCTACCGGCAGAAAGGCTGACGATGATTATCTCAGTTTCCATCCAGAACTTCCCATGTCCCTTTCTACTTCTTCCAAGCGCCACTGAGTAAGGGTATTGATGTCATCGTAAGACTGAAAATCTTCATCCTTGAAAAGCTGATCACAGTTGAGGTCACAATACTTGCCTCCGAGCACACATCTCGAATTCTCATAAAATTTGCAGGATCTCCTAATGGTCATAAACTTCCCTCCTTTGAAAAAAACATCAATAAAAAATCCCGTGGTGAAGATAAGCCACGGGTCTGCAGAATCTCTCTTGCTTCGGCAACTCGGCTGTCCAGGGGATTTACCATTGCAAATCGGCAAAAGATCATCTTCAGCTTTCTAGCTAAAGGGAAGAAACCGATTTTCGGTTTCTTCCTGGACCCGTGGGTTTCCGCCCCCCAATTGCTCGGCGTTTGGCCTTATCGGCAATCTAAGACTATATTCTGATCAACCTGAAGCAGTGGTCTGCAATACTAGTGCCAATGCCATCAGCCACAAAACCTATTGTATATCAAATGGTTATTGGATTACTAAGAACCTTGAAACTGGAATTTTTCTTACCATATGGTACAATCGCGAACCTTAGACACCGAAACCTCGACCTTGTCCTGCCTTTTATTCTTCAACGATTCGAGTGGAAAAGGTGATGAACGATGTAGATAATTACTCGGGAACTATGAAAACTCCAAGCTTCGGCATAGTTGATCAAATAAGAATGACGCTCCCTCTCCTGTCCTGCAACAAAGGCCCAAAATCTCCTCCTCTCTTGGAGATCGACAATCCCAATCGCTCTCCTAAGAAACCGCGCATACATTCCAATAGTGAGGATGTCGAGAAGGAAGTTGTAGCAGGGAGTAGTCCGCTCGAAGAAAGCGATACAACGGTGAGTGAATGTCAAAACCCAGTGTTCAAATCACGCCGAAAATCCAAGAGTTTCAAGGAAAACCCTCTGGCACTAAGTCACTTGTTAATGATTTGGCATTTGGTTCTTGAAATCTGGAGTCCTGTCTTGGAATTCGGATGTTCCGGAAACGCCGTATCAGGCTCTTTCAAGAGTGACCCTCACTCCGTCTTTCGCCTTCCGAAGAAGTCCCGGGTCTGACAAGACCTTTCCGATCACATTAACCGCACTGGCCGCCCGAATCTCATCACCTCTGCTTGCTGGAGTGCGACCGAAAAAGATACAGAAGGCCTGGCCGGTCGGCCAATAACCGAGTTCGCCAACTGAAACAATCTCTTTTGCCGCCGCCTCCAGTGCAGCCTTGACCGGAATGGCGAAATAGATCTCCTCGCCCCAAAGATTGATCTTTGCTTCAATGGGTAGAGCCTCCCAGATCAGCTGAGCACTCTTCGATTCGTTCAATTCAGCGTCAACCTTCAAATCGTTGATGAGGATTTTGATCTTCTTTTCCATCTTTGGCTCCTGTTCCCTCGAGAGGATCAAATTCATCATATAGAAACTCTTGCTCTCCATCAGCCGATAAATTGTTAGGGAAGAAGAGGATTTCCCGATCCATCTTCACAGCTTCCCCTCTTAGGGAAAGGAATTTGTGGGTTTGGGTTCTTAGCAGAAGGAAACTGAGGATCACCAAGACATAGTAAGGTAGTTCTTCTACAACAATGTTGAGGAAGCGGGCATGTAGGCCAAAAAAGAGATATTCTTCCGTAAAAAGCCTTGCACTATTGACGAGAAGGCCCAGCGTGAAGAGTTGCAGAAGGTGTTTGGTCTTTATGGTGTTTTGGGCTAGGGAAAGAAGACATTGATCATAAGTCTTCTTGAAGTTCTTCCAGCTGGAAGAAAGGTTCTTGAGGAGCTCGTGGTATATCTTCTCATCCCCTTCATAGATTTTCAAACGGACCTGTTTGTCTCCCCGAAACAGAAGATACCGCTTCAACAGTTCTTCTCTCTCTGAGAGAAGGCTCTGGTTCTTCGTGAATCCTCGATACAGAGCAAATCCCAGACCAATGAGAAGAAGAAGAGGAATCCCTTCGTTGAACAGTCTGATCCAGACCACTTCACTCATCTCTTAGACCTTCACCCCCCAGAACCCCCTCGCCCTTTCCCCGAAGGGAGAGCGATGAGACAATGGGATAGGGTTCACATTCGATTGATCAGGCTGGCCACATAGCCCGCTCCGAAGCCATTGTCGATGTTGACGACGGCTATCCCCGAAGCACAGGAATTCAACATGGCTAGAAGTGCAGTGATTCCACCGAAGCTGGTCCCATATCCAACACTCGTGGGAACGGCGATCACCGGCCTGTCGACCAATCCGCCCACCACACTCGGCAGCGCTCCTTCCATCCCCGCAACTACGATGAGAACACGGGCTGCCTCCAATCTCACCCTCTCGGAAAGGAGTCGATGAATTCCTGCCACACCTGCATCGTAGACAGTCTCCACAGAATTTCCCATGAACTGGGCTGTGACAGCGGCCTCTTCAGCCACGGGTATGTCCGTCGTCCCTGCAGTGATGACCAGAATGGTTCCTTTTCCACCGGATTTCACCGGATGGGTCAAATGGGTAAGGACTTTTGATCGTGGGTAGTACTGACTTTTTGGGTAAACCTTCTGCACGGCCGTTGCTTTCTTCTTTTCCAAACGTGTGACAAGGATATTCTCGCCTCTCTTCTTCAACTGCCTCATGATCGCTAGGATCTGTCCAGAGGTCTTCCCTTCTCCCCAGATCACCTCCGGGAAACCTTTGCGCAGAGTTCGATGGTGGTCAACCCTAGCAAAGCCTAGATCTTCGAAAGGGAGAGACTTCAATTGGGCTATCGTCTCTTCAACGGAGATCTTTCCTGACTTCACCTCTTCCAGAAGGTCTTTTAGCTTTTGAATATTCATTTTTCTTTCTTACATCATTCTATTTAGTCAACCACTTTAAAGTCAAGAAAAATGCTGAACAATAGGAAAACCCTTTCAATCATTCAATGAGTACATTGTCTGATAGACATAAATCAAGCGGGAGAGGACTAGTTCGTACCTTCCTTATCTAAGACACCGTCGGAGAAGGCTTCAGATCTCGACAGACAGGATCTAGGATCATGCCAAATACCTCGGGTCGCGGCACGTAACAGAGACATCTCTCTATTAGCAAACACAACGGGTGTTACCCTCACCTTTCAGTTCTTGGAAGGAACTTGTATGAGTGTCTCTGTAACCAACCCGCAGATTCAATTCTATGCAGTCCCCTATTGAAAAGTCAAGCAAGACTCCCCGGGCCGAAGGCAGGAGCTTGCCTTTTACCAATCTGGTGCGGGGCCTGGCGCTGCCGAATGGGCTCATACAATCATCATCAATTGATTTATCTTATTGAGTATGTTCTCGTCTCGTGATCTTGACAAGGCTTGGCAAAAGGGTGATAAGGAAGATTGGTTTAGTCTATGCTTTTCGGAGCTTAATTTCGCGGCTAAGGCAAAAGGAGGACGGATGAAGCGAACGGGGGTTGTGAAGGATCGAAGATATCTGGGGCACGTGATGGACCCAGGTCATCCGGAGAGTCCAGATCGCCTTCGGGAGATCTATCAAATGCTCGAGGAGGAGGAGATGAGAGGGCGACCCCTTGGAAAGGTGAAGCCTCGACCCGCCACCCGCGAGGAGCTTGAGACGGTCCACTCTCCTGCTTATATTGATCTCATCGCATCGACTGCGGGGAAGCCCTATGTCCGTCTCGACGGGGACACCTCTACTTGTGCCAAGTCCTATGAAGCCGCCCTTCTCGCTGCCGGAGGCCTCCTAGAGCTCATCAAGGTTGTGATGCAAGGGAAATTCAATAATGGATTTGCGTTGGTACGACCTCCTGGTCATCACGCAGAGCGGGATAGGGCCATGGGATTCTGTCTCTTTAACAACGTGGCCATTGGCGCCCACTATGCGCTTAAGAGTTTCTCCCTCGAGAGAATCCTGATCGCGGACTGGGATGTCCACCATGGAAATGGCACACAGAACTCCTTTTATGAAGACCCACGGGTCCTTTACTTTTCCACTCATCGCTATGCCTTCTATCCTGGGACGGGGGCGGCAACGGAAGTAGGCAAAGGTAAGGGAAAAGGGTTCAACGTGAACGTTCCTCTTTCGCCTGGAGTCGGTGATGCGGAATATGGAATTATCTTTGAGAAGATATTGAAGCCCATCGCCTTGGAATACCGACCCCAGTTGATCTTGGTCTCCGCCGGGTTCGATACCCATTATATGGACCCTTTGGGTGGAATGGAGGTGTCAGAAAAGGGATTTGCAAGAATGGCTCAAATCCTGATGGAGATAGCAGAAACCACGGCTCAAGGAAAACTCGTGTTCACGCTTGAGGGTGGCTACAATGTGGCAGCTCAGAGACGGTCTGTGAAGGCCGTCTTAGAGGAGATTTCTCAGGCCTCCCCACTCGAAAAAATGGATCTATTGGAAAAGGAAAAGGACCATTATCCACAAATCGAGCCGTTTATTCTTCAACTGAAAGAGATTCAAAGAAATTACTGGAAGAGCCTTTAAACTCCTCCTGTATTGACCAATTCTCTCAGTTCTTTCCCGACCTTGAAGAAAGGGAGTTTCTTGGGAGGAACGTCAACGATCTCTCCCGTCTTGGGATTTCGGCCTTTGTAAGCCCCATAATGTCTCACTACAAAGCTTCCAAATCCTCTGATCTCGATCCTTTCTCCCTTTTCTAGACTTTCCATCATTCCGTCGAAAAGGGTGTCCACGATCACCTTGGCCACTTTCTGTGTCACGTTGGCCTTTTCTGAAACCTTGTTAATTAGTTCGGCTTTGTTCATAATTCCTCCCTTCTTCCCCGCTTAACCCCTCCTCTAAGGGATGAGGGGTTAAAGCAAATCGTTTCGAATATATTGCACCACATTTCTAAAAAAGGCAATGCCCATTTCTCCTTCGTCAGGCAATACCTCTGGGTCCAGAATGGCAGTTCTGGTGGAATTTCAAATATCTTTGATCAGATTTTAGAATTCAAATTTGGATTTTGACATTTGGATTCTATTTATTTCCCGACGAACGTAAGCTATTCACCAGTTCACCAAAACTCTTTTCAAAACTGACCCGGTTCTTGTTAGCGGAACCAGCCAAAACAACCTCTCCTCCAAAGCTCTTGGGGATTCTGACCCAGACCCTCTGATGGGAGAAGAAGAAGGAAACAATGACGCCAAAGATCAGTAATGCACTTCCTCCCCAGACAATCCAAACTCCTGGATCTCTCGTCACTTGAAGCCCTGTATACTCTCTGGAGGCAACACTTTCAAGAGTGAGGATGAACTCATCTCCCCGCTGTTGGTCGAATTTCGGAAATCCCTTTAGCAACCAACAAGCCTGGGGTTCCTGGTTGGGCTTAAACAGGAGCACCTGAACTCCCTCCCCGAAGTTGTGTACTTGGGGGACGTATTCCAGCACTCGAATATGAGTATCGGAGTTTGGGATTGGAACGGTCTTTCCCTCAACAGCCTTCATCATCCCCTTTTCTTTCTTATTATCTCTATATTGAACCCCCAAAGCCACGTCATGAACAGTGCCAAACCTTGACTGATAGAAAGACAGCCCCCGATAGTGAAGTGGATGATTGACCATAACAGTTTTCTGCAGAACCTGTTTCCCATTTTCTACAATGCTGAGGAGAGTGCGATATTCTTTGACATGTTTTTCCGGACCTTTCAGGTCGTAATACGTGATATTGAAATCATCACAGCGCACAGAAAAACCTATTTGCTTGGGTACCTCCTCATCTTTTATCCTTAAGAATATCCGATCAACGGTCTCTCCTTCTGGGATCTCGACGTGTCCTTTGAACCCATAGAGGGAACCCAAGATTCCTCCGATCAGGATGACAATAATGCTGAGGTGAGTGAGATATACCCCCAACCGCGAGAATTTCCCCTTTTCTGAGAAAAGGGTAATGGAGGACTCTGTCTCTATGCGCTCCGGATCACTAAACCAGATTTTCAGGCTAGATCGAATCACCTCTTCAGACTTGGAGTACTCCGATTTTGGATCTCGGATCTTCTCCACGTAAGGCAGAATTCTCAACGTTGAATCCACTAATCCTTCTGAATCGGATTCGCGAAAGATTTGGCGCCAAACACCTGGAAGTCGTTGGACAGAGCAAGCGATCAAGTTGATGACCAGTAACAAGAGAATGGCGCTGAACCACCAAGAATGGTACATGTCGAATAGGTTGAAAAAGTTCAACACTTCATAGAGACTTGTGCCGTATCGCTGAATATAATCTGAGCTAGGCGCATTCTGTGTGATCATTGTGCCAATGATGGAAAGGAGGGCTAGCAAGATGAGCAGAAAGACGGTGAGTTTGAGAGAACGGAAAAGGTCAAAGAGTGTGACAAAAACCCTCTTTCCCTTCCCTTTGGCTGTAATCTTCGATTCCTTCATAGATGATTCTTACGGGGAGTCTTTCCCCCGCCTGAGTTAGGTTTACTGACTTCTGGCAGGGAAGTATTTGAAATATTTAACATAACCTATTGTTTACTGTCAAGAAAAAAGGGGTAGGTCCTGTCTTGGAACTACCCCCTTTTCTTTTCCGAAATAGAGAAATCTTGCTTCTTTCTACTTCGCCTTTACATGACACTTGGTACACATTGTGGGACCGGCGGGTTTGTTGGCCTTTTTTGCCTCAGTATGACAACCCTTATAACAATCTTGATGGTAGGCATCCTTTGCACTAAGGGTCTTCCCCTCGGCTGTGTCTTTATGGCAGTCTTTGCAAAGCTTCCCGGTCGTCTCGCCTGCCTTCCAGGTGTGGTGGCACTTCACGCAATCGATCTTCAATGCCTCTGAATGCTGCTTGTGGTTGAATGTCACCTTGCCCTGACGCCCACCTTCAAAGGTGACGCCATCTTTGGCCGCAAAAGCCCCATTCACTATCAGGATGGAGAATAGGAAACCTGCGAGGATCCCAACGCTGATTAAGCCCTTTCTCATTGCTGCTTCACCCCCTTTCACCTAAGTTGTTAGACCAAAAGAGATTATCAAATATTCACTTTTTGTCAAGAAAAAAATAGGGTGAAGCCGCATGGTCCCGAGATGACAGACTCACCGGTTTTAGTGGGTGCATATAGCAGGTTCTAAGCCAGTTACTTGGGTGTGCTGGGAAACCTTTACTGGGCAGCCCATTAGGTTAGGTTCATCAAGGGTCAAATGAATGATGAAAAGCTGGGACGTTGCAAAAGAAACACTCGAACCCTCGACCCCTCAAATACTTGAATCCGCAAGAGAACCGCTTGTTAGAGGCTGGAAAGGACAACCAATTGCCTTATCAATGCAATCTCTGGGTGGACTCAATCATCTCAGGGTTTTGATTTGATTCCTGACAAATTCGGAACGAGGCATCAAAAGACACTTACAATATTATAGGATCTCGATTTGCTCTAGGACTCGTTCTTTCGTTTTCAGCGGGGTCCGACTTTGCTTGGCCTGTTCAACAATCTCCTTTCCCTTCAAGGCAGCACCAAGAGCTCCAGTGATCAAGGGCTCCTCGGGTACCAGGATTTCATGGCCCAGTTGTTCGGAAAGGGCTTTAAGCAGGCCTCTATTTTTAGCACC